>NZ_JAAKZZ010000010.1 GCF_011045075.1 Streptomyces boncukensis | reverse complement strand
GGACATGCGAGGGTTCCCTTCAACAGTCACGGCGGTGCGGGCGACAACCGGCCGCGTACCGGAATCCTTCCCGCCGCATCGCCCGAACCACCGGACCCGCCGGGCCTGCCGGGCCTGCCGGGCCTGCCGGGCCTGCGGAGCGTCAGGACCGTATGACGGAACGGAAATGACAGGCGGCCCGGGGGACCGTTACCGTGCGGGAGACGCGGGAGGACGGTGACGGGAGGCAGTGATGGGGACACGCAGGACGGGGCTGGCGTACGGCTTCGCCGCCTACGGAATGTGGGGGCTGCTCCCCCTCTACTGGCACCTGCTCAAGGACACCGGCGCCTGGGAGGTGCTGGCCCACCGGATGGTGTGGTCGCTGCCCACCGCGCTGGTGATCGTCCTCGTGCTGCGCCGCCGCTCCTGGATCCGCCCGCTGCTGCGGGATCGCAGGAAGCTCGGCCTGGTCGCGGTGGCCTCCTGCGTCATCACCGTCAACTGGGCGCTGTTCATCTGGGCGGTGAGCGCCGACCGGGTCGTCGAGTCGTCGCTGGGCTACTTCATCAACCCGCTGGTCTCCATCGCCTTCGGCGTCGTCCTGCTGCACGAGCGGCTGCGCCCCGCGCAGTGGGTGGCCGTGGGCATCGGCGCGCTCTCCGTCGTCGTGATGACGTTCGCGTACGGCAGGCTGCCGTGGATCTCCCTCACCCTGGCGCTGAGCTTCGCCACCTACGGGCTGGTCAAGAAGCGGATCAAGCTCGACGGGGTGGAGGGGTTCAGCGCGGAGACGGCGATGCTGTTCCTGCCCGCGCTCGGCTTCCTCGTCGTCCTCGGGGCCCGCGGCGAGGACAGCTTCGCCTCCGACGGCGCGGGGCACGCGCTGCTGCTGGCGTGCGCCGGACTGGCGACCGCGCTGCCACTGATCTTCTTCGGGGCCGCGGCGGTGCGGCTGCCGCTGTCCACGATCGGGCTGCTGCAGTACATGGCCCCGGCCACGATGTTCATCCTCGGCGTCACCGTGTTCCACGAGGAGATGCCCCCGGAGCGCTGGGCGGGCTTCGGGCTGGTGTGGCTGGCGCTGTGCGTGCTGACCTGGGACGCGCTGCGCGCGGCCCGGCGGGGCCGCGCCGAACTGCGGGCCGCGGCCGACAAGGCAGCGGACGAGACGGCCGCCGCCGCCCAGGCCACCGGCAAAGCCACCGGCAAGACCACCGGCAAGGCCGCCGACGGGCGCTCCGGCTCCCGGTCAGGCACGCACCCCGTCGAACTCGAAGGTGTGGACTGAGCGCGCGCCGAGCGTACGGCTGAGCCTGCCGCCCCGGAGCACGTCGTCCCGGTGCGCCGCGTACCGCTCCCCGCCGTCGTCGGCGCCGGTCGCCCAGCGCGGCACGGTGGTGCCGTCGGCGGGCACCGTGCCGAACGCCGTGAGGTCGAGGGTGACCTCCCGCGCGGCGTTCCCGGTGTTGGCGGCGACGACGACCAGCCGCCCCGCGCCCTCGTCCCACGCGGCGACGACCGCGTCGTCCCCGGTGTCGATCATCCGCATCCCCGGCCGGATGTGCCGGGTGTACTGCGCGAGCAGATAGAACTTGGGGCGCACGGTGCCGAGGGTGTTGGTGGACGAGTCGAAGTCGATCAGCGCCCACACCTGGGTCTCGTCGATCACCTGCCAGTAGAGCCAGCCGCTGGGGCGCAGTTGGCGCAGGTCCAGATGGAGGTTGGTCACCATCGACAGGCCGGTGCCGTCCCGGTCCCCGTACTCCGAGTTCCACAGCCCCTTGCCCGCCGCGGCCGCCGCGTCGCGGAGGGCGGCGCGCGGCCCGCTCGACCCCGAGTAGCCGTGCACGTTGATCCGGCCGACCGCGTCCCGGGCGGCGCCGCCGTAGGAGCGCCAGGTGTCCAGGGCCACCTGGTAGTTGGTCTCGTCGGAGGCGGCGACGGCGGTGTCGGCGAGCCCCCGCCGGTTCAGCTCGCGCCGCAGATGGGCCAGCACCTCCTCCTGGACGGCGGCGTCGAAGTGGCAGCCCTCCTGCTTGCCGGTGGCGCTCCAGTAGTCGGACGTGGACTCGTTGAACGCCTCGACGGAGACGAACGGCACCCCCCACTCGTCGGCCGAGCGCCTGGCGACCTCGGCGAGGTAGACGGCGAACTGCCGGTAGTTCCACGGCTGGAGGTTGTTGTCGGAGCCGGAGGCGGCGCCGGAGGGGTTGTGATTGAGACACATCCACCACATGGGCGAGTTGGAGAACAGCTCGGCCTTCGCGCCCCGGTCGTGGGCCTTGCGGAGCATGGCCCGCTGCGCGGCGTCGGCGGACCAGTCCCAGGCGGCGGAGGACGGGTCCTCGTCGCGCCAGTCCTTCCAGTACCCCTCGATCTGCTTGAAGCGGGGGATATTGGGCGACTCGACCATGCGTTCGCCGTTGACGGCGTTCCAGCTGCACGCGCCGAGGTTGTAGCGCGCGAGGTTCAGCCCGAGGCCGGGCAGCGGGGCGCCGCCGACGTCGACGGTGCGCCGGGTGAAGAACACATCGGCGAGGTCGTCCCGCTCCCCGAACACATTCGCCCACCAGGCGAGCGAGGTCCCCCAGCCCTCCCAGGCGCCCCAGCTCCCGGCGGGGTCGATCCCGACGGACGCGGCCTGCCGCGCCGTACCCGCCGTACCGGTCGCCGCCCGCGCCGTACCGGGCAGCAGCAGCCCGGCGGCCGCCGCGCCGGAGGCGGTGGCGAGAAGATCCCTGCGTCGCATATGACCGCTCCGTCCGTCCTGGTGGTCGCTCACGGGTACGGAACGGCACAGTAGCCACGCGCGGTGCGGGCGCCCGCACCGCGCGCAGGGAACGAAACTTTCGCTCCCCATCCGGTCATTCGGTCACCGAAAACGCCCCTCGGGTCCTCCCGCCGAGCGCCGTGTCCGGATTCCGCCAGCGGCCGGGGGCGGAACCGCCGACGCTGGGGCGCATGAACGCCTACCGCCCCCGTCCGATTCCGCCCGCCGCCCTGCGAGAGCTCCGCGAGACCGACGACTCCGGGCGGCCCTGCCGGCCGTACACCGCCCGCGAGGACGGGGTCCCGCTCCCCAGCGTCGGCAGTCCGCTGCGCTGCTGTCTGCGGGCCATCGAGCCCGGTGAGCGGGTCGCGCTCGTCTCGTACGCGCCGCTGCGGCGCTGGGCGGCCGAGACGGGGGCCGAACCGGGCGCGTACGGGGAGTCCGGGCCGGTCTTCATCCACGCCGCGGAGTGCGCGGGGCCGCCGGCCACCGGGGGCTACCCCTTCGCGCGGCCGGGGGCGCTGCGCGTCCTGCGCCGCTACAGCGACCAGGGCCGCATCGTCGGGGGCCGCCTCTTCGAGATCCCCGAGGAGGCCGCCTCCGGGTTCGACCAGGGCTTCGACGAGGCGTTCGCCGATCCGGAGGTGGCGCTGGTGCACGTACGGGCCGTGGAGTACGGCTGCTTCCAGTTCGAGGTGCGGCGGCCTACGCCGTGATGTCCTTCGTGGTGAAGCGCGCCCACGCGGCGGAGGCGAAGACCGCCCCGTACACCCCCTGCAGCCCGAGGTTCTTCAGCAGGTCGTCCCAGTAGATCGGGTCCCGGAGCACGTCGGCGAAGCTCAGCCAGTAGTTCGGGAAGAGATAGGGGTGGATGTCGTGCAGCTGCGGGATGGAGTTGACGATCTGCACCGTGATCAGCAGCCCGACCGTGGCGGCCATCGCCGCGATGCCGCTGTTGGTGAGCGTCGAGATGAACAGCCCCACCGCCGCCAGGCCGATCAGGGACGCGGCGACCAGGGCGGCCACCAGCAGCGCCCGCAGCAGCCCCTCGCCGAACGGCACCGAGGTGCCGGACAGCAGCGTGACCTCGCCCACCGGGAACAGCAGCGCCCCCGTCGCCAGCGCCGAGACGGCCACCACCAGGGTCGCCGTGAGGCAGAAGGCGAGGACGGTGGTGAACTTCGCCAGCAGCAGCCGGGTCCGGCCCGCCGGGGCGACCAGCAGATAGCGCAGGGTCCCGGCGTTCGCCTCGCCGGCGACGGCGTCGCCCGCGATCACGCCCACGGTCATCGGGAGGAAGAAGGGGAGGGTGGCCGCCAGCGAGGTGAAGACCAGGAACAGTCCGTTGTTCGTGACCTGCGAGATGAACGCCGGGCCGTCGCCGTCCCCGCCGCCGACGGTGCCGCCGCCGCTCGTCTCGATCTTGACGGCGACGCCGACCAGCACCGGCACCAGCGCCAGCACCCCGAACAGCGCGAGGGTGCGCCAGCGGCGGAACGTCGTGATCAGCTCGGAGCGGAGGAAGCCCAGCGACCAGAGGGGGCTGACGGGGCGGGAGGCCGCCGCAGCGCCGGTCCGCGCCGCGCTGCCGGCCCGCGCCGCCTCCTCCGCCCCGGCGCCCGTCCCGGCCTCCGGCTCAGCCAGCGACATCGAAGCCCTCCCCGGTCAGTGAGACGAAGACATCCTCCAGTGAGGCCCGTTCCATACCGAACGAGCGTACGCGCACCTCGGCGCGGACGAGCGCGGCGTTGAGGTCCGCCGGATCGGGCGGCGCCCCCTCGGGGCCGTCCGGCACCGGGAGCTCCCCACAGACCCGGTCCTCCTCGGCCGTCAGGTCCGTCACGCCGTGCTCCTTGAGGACGCGCACCGCCTCGGCCGGGTCCGGCGTGGTGACCAGCAGCCGCCCCCGCGCTCCGGCGGCCATCTCGGCGACGGTGCCCTGGGTGACGAGCCGGCCGCGGTTCATCACGGCCGTGTGCGAGCAGACCTGCTCGATCTCGTCGAGGAGGTGGGAGGAGAGGAAGACGGTGATGCCGCCGTCCGCCAGCTCCCGCACGAGGTGCCGGATCTCGCGCATGCCCTGGGGGTCGAGTCCGTTCGTCGGCTCGTCCAGGACCAGCAGCTCGCGGGGCTGGAGGAGGGCCGCGGCGAGGCCGAGGCGCTGCTTCATCCCGAGGGAGTAGGCGCGGGCCTTCTTGCCCGCGGCCGCAGCGAGCCCGACCCGCTCCAGCGCCTGGCCGACGCGGGCCGTCCGGGTGCGGGGGTCCGCCGTGGGGTCGGCCGCGTCCAGACGGAGCAGGTTGTCGCGGCCGGAGAGGAAGCCGTAGAGGGCCGGGCCCTCGATGAGGGCGCCGACCCTCGGCAGCACCCGGCGCACCCCCTGCGGCATGGGCGAGCCGAGCAGCCGCGCGGTGCCGCCGCTCGGCTCGATCAGCCCCAGCAGCATCCGGATCGTCGTCGTCTTGCCCGAGCCGTTGGGCCCGAGGAAGCCGAAGACGCTGCCGCGGGGCACGGCGAGGTCGAGCGCGTCGACAGCGAGCTGACCGCCTCGGTAGCGCTTGGTGAGCCCCTCGGTGGAGATCACTGTCCCGTCGTCGCTACGGTCGGCGGCGGTCAGCTCTGCCATACGCTCGCTCTCCCCTGTCTGCTTTCCGGTCTGCTTTTCCGGTCCTGCTCTTCCGGTCCTACTTCGCGTCCGCGTTGGCGGCCTTCAGCAGGCCGTCCTTGGAGACGGCGCCCACGTACAGGGTGCCGTCCTCGGTCATCAGGGCGTTGACCATCCGGGTGTGGAAGACGCGGCCGGTGCCGAAGTCGCCCTTGACCTCGTCCGTGAGGCCGTCGAGGAACTTCTCGATCTGCGCGCCGCCCTTGCCGTCCACGCTCAGTCCGTTGGGCGGCACCTGGATCTTGTCCTTGTCGATCAGGCTGCCCGCGACCCGCGGCATGTCGATCTTGGCGACCTTGCCCCAGTCGCTGACGTCCCCGCCCAGGATGCCGAAGCCGGTCAGATCGGGCTTGGCATTCCGCTCGGCTCCGCGCGCCTTGCGGTCCAGCTTGCCCTCGGTGACCTTGGTCCCCTTCGGCGGCTTGAAGTCGAAGGTGCTCGCGGACGGCTTGCCGAAGTCGACCTTGGTGTAGGCCACGTCGACCGCTGCCTTGCCGCCCTCCTTCGGGGAGAGCGTGAACTTCAGCGGCGCGCCGTTGTCGCCGTCCACCGCGATCCGGATCTCCTTGACGGTGGAGTCCGCGGCGCCCTTGCCCTTGGGCTTGAGGACCAGCTGGTACGCGTCGCGGCCCGCGACCTTCGCGGTGCCGTCGACGGAGACCGAGGTGCCGGACTTCTCCGCCGCCTCAAGGGCCTCCTTGGCCACCTTGTCCGGGGTCAGATCGGCCATCCCGCCGTGCCGGGGCGACTTCTTCGCGTCCCCCTGGGGGAGGTCGCTGTGCCAGGCGGTGTTGCTGGCGCTGTCGTACGCCCACAGCTCGCCGCCGTTGCGGACCAGGCTGTACTCGGCGGCGTCCTCGACCACGGACAGCCGCTGCTTGTCGGGGCCGTCGGAGGCGACGCGCAGCCGGTGCTCGCCGGAGGCCAGCTGCATCAGCTTCTCCTGCGGCGCCGCGCTGGACTTGCCGTCCCCGGAGTCCCCGGAGTCTCCGGAGTCCTTGCCCTTCTCCTCGTCCGGGCCGCCGTGCCGGCCGCCGAACAGTCCGCCGCCCTGGCCGCCGGAGCTGCCGGGGAGGGAGGGAAGGCCGAGGTCGGTCTCTATCTTGACGGTGCCGGAGATCTGGTCGACATCGGACTTCGCCATCTTCTTCACGAGGTCCTTGGCCGTGATCTTCGGCAGATCGGGGCTGCCGCTGTCGGCGAGCGCGGGCACCATCGCCGCGGTGACAGCCGCCACTCCGGCGATGGCGACCGGTACGCCGTACCGGAGCGCCTTGCGCCTGGGCGTGTTCGGTGAGATCTGTGCCATGTGTACGTTCTACCTCCGTCGTCGGCGGCGGTCCGGTTACGTCGCAACCTCGCACTCGTCCACCCCTTGCCGCCATTCTCACCCGAATCGGTGCGGGGGGTGTGCCTCTATGGGACCAAATCCCCCGTCAACGCGGCGTCAGCCGACGGGGGCAAGTGTCCGTACTCCCCCGGGATGAGGCCGCGGGGCGCCGGCTCCGCCGCTGTAGGGGGAAACCCTGAGACCAGGCGCGCCCCGGGGGCGGACGGGGCGGGGAGACGTCAGCTCGCCCGGTCCGCCACCGAGTCGCACAGCGCCGCCAGCGCCTGCTTCGCCGCCCCCTCCGGCAGCGGCTCCAGCAGCGCCCGCGCCTCCTGCGCGTACCGCAGGGTGTCCTGCCGGGCCTGCTCCAGCGCGGGGTGCGCCCGCAGCCCGGCCAGCGCCTCCGCGTGCCGCGCGTCGTCGGTGAGGTCCCCCTCCAGCAGGGCGGACAGCGCGCGGTCCTCCGGCGTGGCGTCCGGCGACCCGGCCCGCGCGCGCACATACAGCACCGGCAGCGTCGCGACGCCCTCGCGCAGATCGGTGCCCGGCGTCTTGCCGGACTCCCACGCGTCGCTGGCGATGTCCAGCACGTCGTCCGCGAGCTGGAAGGCGACGCCGACCCGCTCCCCGTACTGGGTGAGGATCGACACAATCCTTTCGTCGGCCCCGGACATCAGCCCGCCGAAGTGCCCCGCCGCCGCGATCAGCGAGCCGGTCTTGCCCGCGACGACGTCGAGGTAGTGGGCGACCGGATCCTGGCCCTCGGCGGGTCCCGCGGTCTCCTGGATCTGCCCGGTGACCAGCCGTTCGAACGCCTCGGCCTGGACGCGTACGGCCTCGGGGCCGAGGTCGGCCAGTATCTGCGAGGCGCGGGCAAAGAGGAAGTCGCCGGTGAGCACCGCGACGGAGTTGTCCCAGTTGGCGTTGGCGCTGGCCACGCCGCGGCGGACATCCGCCTGGTCCATGACGTCGTCGTGGTAGAGCGTGGCGAGGTGGGTCAGCTCGACCACCACGCCGGAGGGGACGACGCCGGGCGCGTACGGATCGCCGAACTGGGCTCCCAGGCTCACCAGCAGCGGACGGAACCGCTTCCCGCCCGCCCGCACCAGATGCTGGGCCGCCTCGGTGATGAACGGAACGTCACTCTTCGTGGCCTCGATGAGGCCCTCCTCGACAGCCGCCAGCCCTGCCTGGACATCGACTTCGAGAGCCTGGTCCCGCACGCTCAGCCCGAAGGTCCCAACGACGGTCACGAGGGGTACTCCTGTCTGCGACGTCCCACTGGCCCGGTGCCACCATCACCTGGCAGCGTATCCGGTCAGTTGACGATCACCATCGGCGCCCGTCAGACCGTCACGGAAAGTACCCGTCGATTCCGCCCCGCGGCACGGGCCGGCACCGGGCACAGGGCGTGGCCGGCGGATCGTGCGGGGCACATGGGCGCTCGGCGCCGCTCGGCGTCTGGGGGGGGCTGAGCCGGACACGCCCTACCCGTCCGCCACCGACGCCGCGATCCGCCGGGAGGCGAACCGCGTACCCGCCACGAACCGCATCAGCGGGCCGTACGAGGCCGCCGCCGGAAGCCCCGTGAAGTACAGCCCGGGGACCGAGGACTCCAGCCCCGCGCCCAGCAGCGGCACCGGGGCGCGCCCGCTGCGGGCCAGCGCGGCCCGCAGCTCGTGGCCGAGGAAGTCCATCGCAGCCAGGTGCACCCGGTAGCCGGTCGCGGCGATGATGTGGTCCGCCGCCAGCACCGCGCCCCCGGCCAGCTCCAGCTCCGCGCCCCGGCCGCCCGGCCCGGTGCCCGCGCGCACGAGGGCCCGGCCCTGGACGACCCGGACCCGCTCGGTGAACCGCTCCCGCAGCCACCAGGCGCCGAGCGGCCCCAGCACCCGCCGCACCAGCGCGTGCCGGGCCGGCGCGGGCAGGAAGCGGAAGGCCCCGGCGTACTCCGCGAACGCGTACAGCGACCAGGCGCGGCCGAACGGCGAGCGCGGCCGCAGCCGCGGCTGCCGGTCCGGCGGGGCGCCGAAGCCGACGGCCGCGCGCCCGCGCGCCACCACCCGCACCGCCGCGCCCGCCTCGGCGGCCAGCACCGCCGTCTCCAGCGCGGACTGCCCGGCGCCCACCACCAGCACCGCGCGGCCCGAGAGCGCCGCCGGGTCCGGGTGCTGCGAGCTGTGCGAGACGGGGCCTGCCGGGGTGGGCCCGCCGGGGACGGCGGCGGCCAGCTGCGGCGGCAGATACGCGCAGCCGGTCAGCCCCGTCGCGACCACCACGGCGCGCGCCGCGCAGCTCTCGCCCGAGTCCAGCTTCACCTCGAAGCCGCCGCCGGGCCCGCGGTCGACGGCGACCACCCGGACCCGCTCCAGGCCGGGCACCAGCTCGCGCTGGAACCACCGGCCGTAGCGGGTGAACGTCTCGCCCGGCACCAGATCCCAGTCGGACGCGCAGGGCGGCTCGCCGGCCGCACGGCAGTAGTCCGCCAGGGTGTGGCCGGGCCGCGGCGCGTCGATGTCCGAGGCGTCGGCTGTCGACTTGAGCAGCATGCCGGCGGGCATATGGGTACTCCAACTGGCCATCGGCTCCCCGAAGACCCGCGTCGGCACCCCCCGCGCCCGCAGATGCGCGGCGGCGGACAGCCCGTACGGGCCGGCCCCGATGACGACTGCGGGCAGCCCGCGGCGCCCCTGTTCTCCGCTCACTGAGTCCCCACCCCTCGTGTGCCCCTTGTGTGCCCCTGTGTGCCCCTGTGCGCCCCTGTGCGCTGGTCACTCGCTAGGTGCCGGCCCGGCGGCCGCTCCACCACCGCCACAGATGCTGCGCGCCGGGCCGCAGCAGCCGGGCCGCCATCAGCGCGGCGGGCAGCGGATCGTCGGCCGCCAGCCACGCCAGCTCGGTGCCCCGGGCCCGCGCCGGGGTGTGCGGGGCGCGGTACCCGGGGCCGCCGCGCCCGCGGCGATAGGCGAGCCGCGCCACCGGGTCGATGTTCTCCACGACATACCGCCACCCGTCCCGCTGCTCCCCCTCCGGCACCGCGCGGCCGGTCAGGTCGAGATGCTGGGCGCGGACCACGTCGACGCCCGCGCCGTTCTCGAACAGCCGGAACTGGGCGCCCATCCGCGGGTTGAAGTCCAGCAGCTTGTACTGCCCGTCGCGGCGGTCGAAGCGCCAGTCCAGATCGATGATCCCGGTGAAGCCCAGCCGCTTGATGAACTGCGCGGCGAGCGCGGCCAGCTCCGGGTTGTCCACGGCGTACGCCGCCGCCGTCATCCCCGCGTGCGGCGGCCACGAGCGCGCCTTGACCCCGGTGAACAGCGCCAGCGGCTCGCCGTCCCGCCCGAAGTAGGCGTGCACGATCCAGTCCTCGGCCTCCTCCAGCGGCAGATACTCCTGGAGGACCACCCCGGGGCGCTCGCCCCAGCGCCGCGCCAGCACGAGGAGCTGCTCGGCGCCGCCGATGCGGGTCGTACCGTGCACGGCCGGGCTTCTGCGCCGCTCGAACGCCGCGCGGTTCTTGGCGACCACCGGGAAGCGGGCCCGCTCGGCGAACCGCTCCACCTCAGCGAACGTCCGCGGGGCGCAGCTCGCCGGGGACGGGACGCCGTGCTCGACGCACAGCTCGTGCAGCCCCTGCTTGCTGGCCAGCCGCCGCGGCAGGTCGCACCGCACCCGCGGGAAGAGGAACCACTCGGTCAGCTCCGGCTGGTGCTCGGCGATCAGGACCGCGGCCTCCTCGTCCGTCGGGATCAGCACGGCGGGCCGCCCGATGCGCCGCCCGGCCCGCAGCAGGCCGGCGAGCAGCCGCCCGCGCGGCTCGCGCCCGCTCGTCGGCCACACGATCGGCTCCCGCAGATAGCGGGAGCGTGCCGCGGGCGTCCAGCGGTCCTCCGTGATGGCGTACATCGGCACCCCGAGCCGGCCCAGGCTGCGGATCGCGCCGACGCCGCCGTGGTGCAGCGGATAGTCCCCCACCTTGACGATCAGTCCCGGTACGGACCGGTCCATACGCGCCCGCAGGCACGCGCCGTTCCTCGCCACTCGCCCCCCCCAACGGGCACGGCGCGTCCCCGGCGCCCGCCGGCCGCCGCCGGCCGCCAGCCGCCGCCGGCCGTCGGCTGCCTCTTCCGCCATGCCCCGAACAGCACGTTAAGGGCGAATATCCCGTTCCGCCAAGACGTTCCGGACAATGCGCACACCTTCTGGCGGACCTGCACGGGACCGTAACCTGACCCCCATGAGTGCACCCGACGAGCCCACCGGGGCCGCTGGCCTCTTCGGCCCGGACAACCTTCCGTACGGCCTCTTCACCCACGCGGACGCGCCCGGCCACCGCCGCATCGGCGTCCGCTACCACGACCGGATCCTCGACGCGGGCGCCGCCGCCACCGCGCTCGGCTCCCCGCACGCGGACCTGCTCACCCGGCCCTCGCTGAACGCGCTGATGGCGGCGGGCCGCGCCGCCTGGCAGGCCGTCCGCGCCGAGCTGCGCGACTGGCTGACGGACGGCGCCGCCGACCCGTATCTGCACCCCCTGGCCGGCGCCACCCTGCACCTCCCGTTCGACGTCGCCGACTACGTCGACTTCTACGCGAGCGAGCACCACGCCACCAACCTCGGCCGGCTGTTCCGGCCGGACTCGGCGCCGCTGCTGCCCAACTGGAAGCATCTGCCCGTCGGCTACCACGGCCGCTCCGGCACCGTCGTGGTCTCCGGCACGCCCGTCGTGCGCCCGCGCGGCCAGCGCAAGCCGCCCACCGACCCGGCGCCCTCCTTCGGCCCCTCGCGCCGCCTCGACATCGAGGCCGAGCTGGGCTTCGTCGTCGGCATGCCGAGCGCGCAGGGCGGTGCGGGCGTCGGCCTGCGGGACTTCCGCGAACACGTCTTCGGGGTGACGCTGCTGAACGACTGGTCGGCGCGCGACCTGCAGGGCTGGGAGGGCCAGCCGCTCGGCCCGCATCTGGCGAAGTCCTTCGCGACGTCCGTCTCCCCCTGGATCACCCCGCTGGACGCGCTGGAAGCCGCCCGCACCGCGCCCCCGGCGCGCGACGTCCCGCTGCTGCCGTACCTGGACGACGGCGCGGACGGCGTCGAGCCGGGCGGCCTCGACCTGCGCCTGACGGTACGGCTCAACGGGCACACCATCGCCGAGCCGCCGTTCTCCGCCATGTACTGG
Organism: Streptomyces boncukensis; assembly: GCF_011045075.1. Classification (GTDB taxonomy): domain Bacteria; phylum Actinomycetota; class Actinomycetes; order Streptomycetales; family Streptomycetaceae; genus Streptomyces; species Streptomyces boncukensis. The sequence goes on along the minus strand of NZ_JAAKZZ010000010.1, from coordinate 26,884 downwards.
ACCGGCGCGCAGATGCTGGCCCATATGACGGCGGGCGGCGCGTCCCTGCGCACCGGCGACCTCTACGGCTCCGGCACGGTCAGCGGCCCCGACCGGCTCACCCAGTCGGGCTGTCTGCAGGAGCTGACCTGGGGCGGCGCCGAGCCGGTCGAACTGCCGGACGGCAAGCGGACGTTCCTGGAGGACGGTGACGAGGTCACCCTCTCCGGTTGGGCGCCCGGACCGGGCGGGGAGCGGATCGGGCTCGGCGAGGTGACGGGACGGGTACGGCCGGCCCCTGCTGCCTGACGCCGGTGGGCTCGACGCCGGGGAGGAGCTGCCCCCTGCTGTTCGTCGCGGGGCGCGGGTGAGCTGGGGGTACCCCCTGCTCGAGCGAAGCCGAGAGCTTGCGGGAGGCCGAGCGCGCCCCGCGGCGGAGCCGCTATGGACACAGCCCCGCGCCCCTGCCGGGGCGCACCGGACGCGAAGCCCCGCTACTCCTCCCCCGCCACCACCTCCAGCACGCCCTCGCCGTAGGTCGCCAGCTTCTTCTCGCCGATGCCGGCGATCTCGCCCAGCTCGGACCCGGTCGCGGGCCTGCGGGCCGCGATCTCCCGCAGCGTCGCGTCGTGGAAGACGACATACGCCGGAACGCCCTGCTCCCTCGCCCGCTCCGCCCGCCAGGCGCGCAGGGCCTCGAAGAGCGGCTGCGCCTCCTCGGGCAGCTCGGCGGCGATGGGGGCCGCGGCCTTGGCCTTCGGCCGGGCCGCGGCCTTGGGGGGCCGGGCGTCCTTGCGGAGCAGCACCTCCCGCTCCGCGCGCAGCACCGGGGCGCTGGCGTCCGTCAGCACCAGCGTGCCGTACTCGCCCTCGATCTCCAGCAGCCCCTGCGCCAGCAGTTGCCGCACGATGGTCCGCCACTCGGCCTCGGCCAGGTCGGAGCCGATGCCGAAGACGGACAGCGCATCGTGGTCGAACTGGATGACCTTCGCCGTCTTCCTGCCCAGCAGGATGTCCACGATCTGGCCCGTTCCGAACTTCTGCCCCCGCTCCCGCTTCAGGCGCACCACCGTGGACAGCACCTTCTGGGCCGGGACGGTGCCGTCCCAGGTCTCGGGCGGGGTGAGGCAGGTGTCGCAGTTGCCGCAGGTCTCCCCCGCCTCCTGGCCGAAGTACGACAGGACGCGGGCCCGGCGGCAGCTCACCGTCTCGCACAGCGCCAGCATGGCGTCGAGGTGCGCGCGGGAGCGCCGCTGATGCGCCTCGTCGCCCTCGCCGCCCTCCAGCAGCTTCCGCTGCTGCACGACGTCCTGCAGCCCGTACGCCAGCCACGCGGTGGCCGGCAGGCCGTCGCGGCCCGCGCGGCCCGTCTCCTGGTAGTACCCCTCCACCGACTTGGGCAGGTCCAGGTGGGCGACGAAGCGGACGTCCGGCTTGTCGATCCCCATGCCGAAGGCGATGGTGGCGACCACCACCAGGCCCTCCTCGCGCAGGAAGCGCGCCTGGTGGGCCGCGCGGGTGCCCGCGTCCAGCCCCGCGTGGTACGGCACCGCCTCGACGCCCTCGCGGCACAGGAACTCCGCCGTCTTCTCCACGCCGTTCCGCGACAGGCAGTAGACGATGCCCGCGTCGCCCTCGTGCTCCTCCTTCAGGAAGCGCAGCAGCTGCTTGCGCGGGTCGTTCTTGGGGACGATGCGGTACTGGATGTTGGGGCGGTCGAAGCTCGCGACGAAGTCGCGCGCGCCCGCCAGGCCCAGCCGCTCGGTGATCTCCTGGTGTGTGGCCCGGGTGGCCGTGGCCGTCAGGGCCACCCGCGGCACGTCCGGCCAGCGCTCGCCCAGCTGGGCGAGGCCCAGATAGTCCGGGCGGAAGTCGTGGCCCCACTGCGCGACGCAGTGCGCCTCGTCGATCGCGAAGAGCGCCACCTCGCCGCGGGCGAGCAGCGCGGTGGTGGCCTCCAGCCGCAGCCGCTCGGGCGCGAGGTAGAGCAGGTCGAGCTCGCCCGCGAGGAACTCGGCCTCCACCACCCGGCGTTCCTCGAAGTCCAGCGTGGAGTTGATGAAGCCGGCCCGCACGCCCAGCGCGCGCAGCGCGTCCACCTGGTCCTGCATCAGGGCGATCAGCGGCGAGATCACCACGCCCGTGCCGCGTCTCACGAGCGCCGGGATCTGATAGCACAGCGACTTGCCGCCGCCCGTCGGCATCAGCACCACGGCGTCGCCGCCGCCGATGACATGCTCGACGACCGCTTCCTGCCGGCCGCGGAACGCGTCATAGCCGAAGACGCGCTTCAGCACATCCAGCGCGCCGCTTCCTGCCGCCCCGGCGGAATCCTCCGCCCTCTCCTGAAGCATGCCGCCACCCTAAGCGGCCGCACCGACAGCGCGCACAGCTTCTTCTCCCGGGGCCCGCCCCGCCGCTGCCGGGCACGCTCTAGGGTTGTCGTGATCCTGTAAACGATCGAGGAGGGCGAGTACGTGCGCACGTCAGCGCGGATGACGGGGGCGGCCACCGCGGCGGTGGTGGCCGGACTGCTGCTGAGCGGCTGCGGAAGCAGCGACGACGGCGGGGACGGGTCGAAGGACGCCAAGGACGCCAAGGACAAGAGCTCCGCCACGCCCTCGACGCCGGAGGCACCCGGCAAGGAGAAGGACGCCGCCGACGACGCCGCCGGCGGCAAGGCGACGCTGTCCGGCTTCTGGCAGACCAGGGCGGGCGGCGACACGATGGTGCTGACCATCGTCGACGACGCCGCCTCGCTGCGGCGGGACGGGAAGATGTGCACCGGCCGGGTGCTGGGCACCGGCGATACGAAGTCGCTCACCCTCAAGTGCCCCGGCGGCACCGGCGAGGAGCGGACCAACGGACAGGTCGGCGCCCTCACCGCGAAGACCCTCAAGGTCAGCTGGAACGGCGGCGCCACCGACCGCTACGTCAAGGCCGCCGAGGCCCCGTCGAAGCTGCCGAAGGCCCCGGAGGAGCTGCCGGACCTCAGGGAGGGGCTGAAGAAGATCACCGAGGGCCAGGAGTAGGGCCGGGAGCAGGACCGGGAGCAGCGCGGCGCCGGGCCTGCGCGGCGTCCCCGCCCGCGCGGCGGGCGGGGACGCGCGTCATCTCCCGTCCCCGGGCCCGCCGGACTCGTCGCGCGGTCTCAGCAGGTGCACCGACTCCTGCTCGTGCGGGTCCGTACGGGCCACGACCACGGTCACCGGCTCCTCTCCGGTCACCGGCATATGCGGCAGATCGGCCGGGACGTACACCATGTCGCCGGGGCGCAGGGTGTCGTGCTGGGCCAGATCCTCCCCGTGCCAGATCTCGTGCGTTCCGCTGATCACATATATCGCCGACTCGTGGCCCGCGTGGACATGCGGCTCGCCCTTGGAGTGGGGCGGAATGTGCAGCACGTGCATGCACAGACCGCGGGCTCCGACGGACTCGGCCGACACGCCCTGGCTGAACACGCCCCCCTGCTTGCCTTCGTATCCGGCCTTCTCCCTGCGGAGGATCACACAACCCATGGTCGAACTCCTACCGGTCCCTTACCCGTGTCACTGACGCCCCAAGGCCGATGACATCGGCCCCAGTTGGTTCCAACGTGGCGAAATTTAGCGCCTGGGTGACTAGCCGCGCCCGGCGGGGCGCAGCAAGGTGTGGGCCCTGGACCGCGCGACCAGAGACACGACAAGGGAGGGGTCTGCGTGGAGCGAAGACGTTTTGTGGCCACGGCACTCGGGGCGGCATCGGCGGGACTCGTCGCGGGCGCGGCGTCCGCGGCCCCTGCACAGGCGCGTACGCAGGGGGTGCGCGCCCGCGCGGAGTGGCGCCCGGTGCCCGCGCCGGGCGCTGATCCGGGAGCGCAGCTCCTCCAGACGGTGGCGCTCGACGCATCGCTGGCCTGGGCCGTCGGCGAGGAGTCGCGGGGCTCGGCGGACGAGCGGGGACGGCCGCTGGCCATGCGGTGGAACGGGGCCCGCTGGACGCGGTCCGAGCTGTCGGACGCCGCGTTCACGGGCGGGCTGCGCTCGGTCGCCGCCACCTCCCCCGGCGATGTGTGGGCCGTGGGCTCGGCGGAGAGCGGACCGGGGCGCATCCTGCGCTTCAACGGCACCCGCTGGCGCGCGGTCGACTATCCGCACACCCCCGACACCCGGCTGTGGGCCGTCGCCGCCGGGCCCGACCGGCAGGTGTGGGTCACGGGGCTGCACGAGGGCGCGGCGCGGCTGCTGAACTGGAACGGGGTGCGCTGGCGCTGGCTGGACCCGCTGCCCGTCGACCGCCCCGAGTACGCCGACCTCACCTCCGTCACCGTACGGGAGCAGGGCGATGTGTGGGTGTCGGGCAGCCAGACCGTGGAAGCCGCCTGGGTCGGGCTCGTGGCCCGCTGGGACGGCCGCTGGGCGGTGCTGCCGGGCACGGGCGGCATCCGGTCCGGCATCAGCGGGGTGCTGCCGCTCGCGAAGAACGACGTGTGGGCCGTCGGCGCGGCCTTCGGGGTCGGCGGGCCGCCCGGCAAGCCGCCGGGTGCCGTGCTGGTGCACTGGGACGGTACGGAGTGGACGAGCGCCCCCAAGGACATCGGGCCCGGCGCGCTGACCGGCATCGCCGGTGACGGCCAGGGGCGTCCCGGCTGGATCTGCGGGTGGGAGTTCTGGGACCAGAGCCGCACCGCGTATCTCCGCTGGGACGGTGGGGCGTGGAAGCTGGTGCGGGGCCCGGCGGACGAGGCGGTGCCGAATCCGTACCTCAGCGGGGTGACCCGGGTTCCGGGAGGCGGCTACCTCTCCGTGGGCCGCACCCACCATGGCACGGGCCCCTCCGTGGCCCCGTACAGCGAGACGACGCTCCCCGGGTGAACGAGAGCGGCCCCTGCTCAGCCGTGGCTGAACAGGGGCCGCCCCTTGTTGTCCGTCGCAGGCCGCACGCGCGCTCCGGCCGGGCGCGCAGTTCCCCGCGCCCCTGCGGGGCGCGTGCCGTCCCTGATCCGGGCTACCGGACGAAGACCCCCGCGTGGCCGGCCAGGTCCAGGAAGTACTGGGGGGCGACCCCCAGCACCAGGGTGACGGCCACCCCGATCGCGATCGCCGACGTCGTCATCGCGCTCGGCACCGCCACGCTGGGCCCGTCCGGCTGCGGCTCGCTGAAGAACATCAGCACGATCACCCGCAGATAGAAGAACGCCGCGATGGCGGAGGCGATCACACCGACCACCACCAGCGCGCCCGCGCCGCCCTCCGCCGCCGCCTTGAACACCGCGAACTTCCCCGCGAAGCCGGAGGTGAGCGGGATCCCGGCGAAGGCCAGCAGGAAGACCGCGAACACCGCGGCCAGCAGCGGCGAGCGCCGCCCCAGCCCGGCCCACTTGGACAGGTGCGTGGCCTCGCCGCCCGCGTCCCGCACCAGGGTGACCACCGCGAAGGCGCCCAGGGTCACGAACGAGTAGGCGCCCAGATAGAAGAGCACCGAGGAGACGCCGTCCTCGGAGGTGGCGATGACGCCGGCCAGCAGGAAGCCCGCGTGGGCGATGGAGGAGTACGCCAGCAGCCGCTTGATGTCGGTCTGGGTGATGGCGACGATCGCGCCCGCCAGCATGGTGAGGATGGCGACGCCCCACATCACCGGCCGCCAGTCCCAGCGCAGGCCCGGCAGGACGACGTACAGCAGCCGCAGCAGCGCGCCGAAGGCCGCGACCTTGGTGGCCGCCGCCATGAAGCCGGTCACCGGCGTCGGGGCGCCCTGGTAGACGTCGGGGGTCCACATGTGGAAGGGGACGGCGCCGACCTTGAACAGCAGCCCCATGATGACCATCGCGCCGCCGATGAGCAGCAGCGCGTCGTTGCCCATGGTGTCCGCGAGCACGGGGTCGGTGGTGGTGTCGGCGCTGGAGATGACGCGGGCGATGCCGGAGTAGTTGACGGTGCCCGCGTACCCGTACAGCAGCGCCGTGCCGAAGAGGAGGAACGCCGAGGAGAAGGCGCCCAGCAGGAAGTACTTGACCGCCGCCTCCTGCGAGAGCAGCCGCCGTCTGCGGGCCAGCGCGCACAGCATGTACAGCGGGAGGGAGAAGACCTCCAGCGCGATGAAGAGGGTCAGCAGGTCGTTGGCCGCCGGGAAGATCATCATGCCGCCGACGGCGAACAGCAGCAGCGGGAAGACCTCGGTGGTGGTCCACCCGGCCTTGGTGGCCTGCTGCTCCCCCTCCCCGCCGGGCACCGAAGCGGGCTGCGCGGCGAAGGAGTCCACAGGGGCGCCGTGCGCGACGGGCTCCAGCCGCCGCTCGGCGAAGACGAACACGGACACCAGCGCCACCAGCAGGATGGTGCCCTGCAGGAAGAGCGCGGGTCCGTCCACGGCGATGGCGCCCATCCCGGCGATCTGCGCGTCGCTGGTGGCGGAGCCGCCCGCGGCCAGGCCGATGACGGCGGCGAACGCCGCGGCGAGCGCGACCAGCGAGAGCACCACCTGGGTGACGTACCGCGATCTGCGCGGCAGGAACGCCTCCACCACGATGCCCACGGCCGCCGCGCCGAGCACGATCAGCGTGGGCAGCAGCTGGCTGTACTCGATGTCGGGCGCCTTCAGCTCGTCGCCCGCCGCCAGGGTCCACGCTGCGCTGGGGACGGTCATTCGTGTTCACCTCCGCCGTGCTCCGCGGGGGCCGCGGGCTTGTAGTCGAACCACCCCTGTTCAGCGGTGGGGTGCTGCGGCTTCGGGTCCTTCTTCTGGACGTCCGAGAGGGTGTGCTCCACCGCCGGGTCGACCATCTCGGTGAGCGGCTTGGGGAAGACGCCGAGGAACACCAGCAGCGCGATCAGCGGCGCGACGACGGCCAGTTCCCGCACCCGCAGATCGGGCAGCCGCCGCACCTGCTCGTCCTTGACCGGGCCCGTCATGGTCCGCTGGTAGAGCAGCAGGACGTACAGCGCGGCGAGGACGATGCCGGCGGTGGCGACGATCCCGGCGGCCGGATAGCGGCTGTAGGTGCCGACCAGCACCAGGAACTCGCTGATGAACGGCGCCAGTCCGGGCAGCGAGAGGGTGGCGAGCCCGCCGACCAGGAAGGTTCCGGCGAGCACCGGGGCGACCTTCTGCACCCCGCCGTAGTCCGCGATGAGCCGCGAGCCGCGCCGCGAGATGAGGAACCCGGCCACCAGCATCAGCGCGGCGGTCGAGATGCCGTGGAAGACCATGTAGAGCGTGGCGCCGCCCTGGCCCTGGCTGGTCATCGCGAAGACGCCGAGGACGATGAAGCCGAAGTGCGAGATGGACGCGTAGGCGATCAGCCGCTTGATGTCGCGCTGCCCGACGGCGAGCAGCGCGCCGTAGACGATGCTGACCAGCGCGAGCGCGATGACAACCGGGGTGGCCCAGTCGCTGGCGCCGGGGAACAGGCCCAGGCAGAAGCGCAGCATCGCGAAGGTGCCGACCTTGTCGACGACCGCCGTGATGAGTACGGCGACCGGCGCCGTGGACTCGCCCATGGCGTTGGGCAGCCAGGTGTGCAGCGGCCACAGCGGCGCCTTGACGGCGAAGGCGAAGAAGAAGCCGAGGAACAGCAGCCGCTCGGTGCTGGTGGCGATGTCCAGCTCGCCGCTGGCGCGGGCTCGGGCGATCTCCTGGAGCGAGAAGGTGCCCTCGCCCAGCTGGTCCGAGGTGACGGCGAACAGGCCGATCACCGCGGCCAGCATGATGAGGCCGCCCACCAGGTTGTAGAGCAGGAACTTCACGGCCGCGTAGCTGCGCTGCTTGGCGCCCTCGGCCTCCCCGGCCGCGTGGGCGCGGTCCCCGAAGCCCCCGATGAGGAAGTACATCGGGATGAGCATGGCCTCGAAGAAGATGTAGAAGACGAAGACGTCGGTGGCGGCGAACGAGATGATCACCATCGCCTCGACGGCGAGGATCAGCGCGAAGAAGCCCTGGGTGGGGCGCCAGCGCTTGTTCTCGGTCTCCTCTTCCTCTCCGGGGGCCGGGTCGGCGTCGTTCCAGCCGGCGCCGATGATGAACGGGATCAGCAGCGCCGTCAGCGCGATCATCACCGCGCCGATGCCGTCCGCGCCGAGTTCGTAGCGGACCCCGAAGTCCGCGATCCAGGCGTGGGACTCGGTGAGCTGGTAGCGGGCGCCGTCCGGGTCGAAGCGGATCAGCACCGCGGCGGCGAGGCCGAGCGTGGCGAGCGAGAAGAGGAACGCCAGCCACTTGGCGGCCGTGCGCCGCGCCGCCGGTACGGCCGCCGTGGCGATGGCGCCGAGGGCGGGGACCACGGCGGTGGTCGTCAGCAGGGGAAAGGACATTTCAGATCAGACCGCCCTCATCAGCAGGGTGGCGGCGATCAGCACCGCCGCGCCGCCGAACATCGAGACCGCGTACGAGCGGGCGAAGCCGTTCTGCAGCCGGCGCAGCCGCCCGGACAGCCCGCCGAACGTCGCCGCTGTGCCGTTGACCAGGCCGTCCACCAGCTTGTGATCGACGTAGACCAGGCTGCGGGTGAGGTAGCTGCCGCCGGTGACGAACGCGGCGTGGTTGACGTCGTCCTGGAGCAGATCGCGGCGCGCGGCGCGGGTGAGCAGCGAGCCGCGCGGCGCCGTACGGGGCACCGGGCGCCGTCCGTACTGCAGCCAGGCCGCGCCCACACCGAGGAGCAGCGCGACGACGGTGCCCGTGGTGACGGTCGCGGCCGAGACCGGCGAGTCGCCGTGGGAGTGCTGGGTGACCGGCTCCAGCCAGTGCACGAAGGAGTCCCCGGCCTTGAACAGGCCGCCCGCGAAGACGGATCCGAAGGCCAGCACGATCATGGGGATGGTCATCACGGACGGGGACTCGTGCGGGTGCGGCTCGTTGCCGTTCTCGTCCGGCTCCCAGCGCTTCTCGCCGAAGAAGGTCAGCACCATCACCCGCGTCATGTAGTACGCCGTGATCGCCGCGCCGATCAGGGCGACCGTGCCCAGGATCCAGCCCTGGGTGCCGCCCTTGGCGAACGCGGCCTCGATGATCTGGTCCTTGGAGAAGAAGCCGGACAGGCCGGGGAAGCCGATGATCGCCAGATAGCCGAGCCCGAATGTGACGAAGGTGACCGGCATGTACTTCCGCAGGCCGCCGTACTTGCGCATGTCGACCTCGTCGTTCATGCCGTGCATCACCGAGCCCGCGCCGAGGAACAGCCCGGCCTTGAAGAAGCCGTGGGTGACCAGGTGCATGATGGCGAACGCGTAGCCGATCGGGCCGAGCCCGGCGGCCAGGATCATATAGCCGATCTGCGACATGGTGGAGCCCGCGAGGGCCTTCTTGATGTCGTCCTTGGCACAACCGACGATCGCACCGAAGATCAGCGTGACCGCGCCGACGACCACCACGGCCGTCTGCGCGTCCGGCGCCGCGTTGAAGATCGCGCCGGAGCGGGTGATGAGGTAGACGCCGGCCGTCACCATCGTCGCGGCGTGGATCAGCGCCGAGACCGGGGTCGGGCCCTCCATCGCGTCCCCGAGCCAGGACTGCAGGGGCACCTGCGCCGACTTGCCGCAGGCGGCGAGCAGCAGCATCAGCCCGATCGCCGTCAGCTTGCCCTCGCTCGCGTCGGTGGCGGAGGAGAGCACCGGCGCGAAGGCGAAGGTGCCGAACGTGGTGAACATCAGGAAGATCGCGATGGCGAGCCCCGCGTCGCCCACCCGGTTGACCAGGAACGCCTTCTTCGCCGCCGCGGCGGCGCTCGGCTTGTGCTGCCAGAACCCGATCAGCAGGTACGAGGCGAGTCCGACGCCCTCCCAGCCGACGTACAGCAGCAGGAAGTTGTCGGCGAGGACGAGCAGCAGCATCGCCGCGAGGAAGAGGTTCAGGAAGCCGAAGAAGCGGCGGCGCCGCTCGTCGTGCTCCATATACCCGATCGAGTAGATGTGGATGAGCGTACCGACGCCGGTGATCAGCAGGACGAACGTCATCGACAGCTGGTCGAGCTGGAAGGCCACATCCGCCTGGAACCCCTCGACGGGAACCCAGGAGTACAGGTGCGAGTGCAGGGCGCGGTGCTCGCCGTCCTTGCCGAGCATGTCGAAGAACAGCACGGCACCGAGCACGAAGGACGCGCCGGCCAGCACAGACGCCAGCCAGTGCCCCGCGCGGTCCAGGCGCCGCCCGCCGCACAGCAGCACGGCCGCGCCCAGCAGCGGGGCGCCGACGAGCAGTCCGATCAATGACTCCACTGGTGAGACCCCTTACAGCTTCATCAGGCTGGCGTCGTCGACCGAGGCCGAGTGACGGGAGCGGTACAGCATCACGATGATCGCCAGCCCGACCACGACCTCGGCGGCGGCGACGACCATGACGAAGAACGCCATGATCTGGCCGTCGAGGTTGCCGTGCATCCGGGAGAAGGCGACCAGCGTCAGATTGGCCGCGTTGAGCATCAGCTCGATGCACATGAACACCACGATGGCGTTCCGCCGCAGCAGCACCCCGGCGGCGCCGATGGTGAACAGCAGAGCGGCCAGATAGACGTAGTTGACGGGATTCACTCGGCTTCGCCTCCCGATGTCGCTCCGTCGTCCGCGGAGTCCTCCCGGCCCAAGGCCCGGGAGGACTCCCCCGGGGAAACGCCGCGCTGGCCGTGGTCCTCGGCGGTGCGCTGCTCCAGCGCGGCCACCGCGGCGAGCTGGTCGGCGCTGACCTCGCGGACCTGGCCGCGCGAGCGGAGCGTCTCGCTGACGCTGCTGTGCAGCGGCGTGCCGTCGGGCAGCAGCGCGGGGCGGTCGTTGGCGTTGTGCCGGGCGTACACGCCGGGCGCGGGCAGCGGGGTGAGCTGGGTACCCGTGCGGACCCGCTCGATGGCCTGCTCCCGCTGGGTCTTGGTCTTCTCGATGCGCTCGCGGTGCGTGAGCATGGTGGCGCCGACGGCGGCGACCGTCAGCAGCGCCCCGACGACCTCGAAGGCGACGACGTACCGGGTGAACAGGAGCGAGGCCAGCGCCGGGACGTTGCCGCCCTCGTTGGCGGAGTCCAGACCGTTGAAGTGGCCGATGGACGCCTGCCCGATCCCGGCGACCAGCAGGATGCCGAGCCCGAGCCCGCAGCCGGCCGTCAGCCAGCGCTGGCCCTTCAGGGTCTCCTTGAGCGAGTCCGCGTGGCTGACGCCGACCAGCATCAGCACGAAGAGGAACAGCATCATCACGGCGCCGGTGTAGACGACGATCTGCACGATGCCGAGGAAGTACGCGCCGTTCGCGAGGTAGAACAGCGCCAGGATGACCATGGTTCCGGCGAGGCAGAGCGCCGCGTGCACGGCGCGCCGCATCAGGACGGTGCCCAGCCCGCCCAGTACGGCGACGGTGCCCAGCACCCAGAACTGCGCCGCCTCCCCGGTGGAGGTGGAGGTGGACACGGCGAGGGCGTTCACGCGGTGTGCCCCCCTTCGGCCGGGGCCTGCTCCCCCTGGCCCCGGGCCGGCTGCCGCTCCGTACCCGGCGCGGCCTCCGTCACCAGGCCCCGGTAGTAGTCCTGCTCCGTCATACCGGGGTAGATGGCGTGCGGCGATTCGACCATGCCCTCCTCCAGGCCCGCGAGCAGCTCCTCCTTGGTGTAGATGAGCGACTCGCGGGTGGCGTCGGCCAGTTCGTACTCGTTGGTCATGGTCAGCGCCCGGGTCGGGCACGCCTCGACGCACAGGCCGCACAGGATGCAGCGCAGATAGTTGATCTGGTAGACGCTGCCGTAGCGCTCGCCCGGCGAGTAGCGCTCCTCGTCGGTGTTGTCGGCGCCCTCGACGTAGATCGCGTCGGCCGGGCACGCCCAGGCGCACAGCTCGCAGCCCACGCACTTCTCCAGCCCGTCCGGATGCCGGTTGAGCTGGTGGCGGCCGTGGAAACGGGGCGCTGTCGGCTTCTTGTACTCCGGATACTGCTCGGTCAGCCGCTTCTTGAACATGTCCGTGAAGGTCACGCCGAAGCCGGCCAGAGGATTTTCAGGCATCGTCCTGCCCCCTTTCCTGAGTGGGCTCCTCGGGCGCCCCCGCCGGGACCCGCTCGCGGTCTCGGTCGCCGCGCGCGGGGCGCCGTGGCACGGGTGGCAGGGTCTGCCCCGGAAGCGGCGGTACGGGGAAGCCGCCCTCCGTCGCGTCGAACGGCTTCTCGTGCGGTGGCACTTCGGGCTCGGCCTCCTCCTTGCCGGCGCCGCGCAGGAAGTCGACCACGAAGGTGAGCAGCAGCAGGACGAGCGCCGTACCGGCGACCCAGAAGACGACCTCGCTGTAGTCGTAGCCCTCGTTCCGCATCGCGCGGACCGTGGCGACGAGCATCAGCCACACCAGCGCGACCGGGATGAGCACCTTCCAGCCCAGGATCATGAACTGGTCGTAGCGGACGCGCGGCAGGGTGGCGCGCAGCCAGATGAAGAGGAAGATCAGCAGCGCCAGCTTGGCGACGAACCACACCATCGGCCACCAGCCGTGGTTGGCGCCCTCCCACCAGGTGGAGATCGGGGCCGGGGCCCGCCAGCCGCCCAGGAAGAGGGTGACGGCGATGGCCGAGACGGTGACCAGGTGGACGTACTCGGCGAGCATGAACAGCGCGAACTTGATCGAGCTGTACTCGGTCTGGAAGCCCGCGACCAGGTCGCCCTCCGACTCCGGCATGTCGAACGGCGCCCGGTGCGCCTCGCCGACCATGGACACCAGGTAGATCAGGAAGGAGACCGGCAGCAGATAGAGGAACCAGCCGTCCGCCTGCTCGCCCACGATCGAGGTGGTGGACATGGAGCCGGAGTAGAGGAAGACCGCGGCGAAGCTGAGGCCCATCGCGATCTCGTAGCTGATGATCTGCGCGGTGGCGCGGACGCCGCCGAGCAGCGGGTAGGTCGAGCCGGACGACCAGCCGCCGAGCACCACGCCGTAGGCGGCGATGGAGGAGGTGGCGAGTACGAACAGGATGCCCACCGGCAGATCGGTGAGCTGCATCGGGGTGCGCTCGCCGAAGATGGAGATCTCGTTGCCCTCGGGTCCGAACGGGATGATGGCGAACGCCATGAACGCCGGGATGGCGCCCAGGATCGGCGCCAGCAGATAGAGCGCCTTGTCCGAGCCCTTGACGATGATGTCTTCCTTCAGCATCAGCTTGATGCCGTCGAAGAGCGACTGGAGCATGCCCCAGGGGCCGTGCCGGTTGGGGCCGACGCGCAGCTGCATCCAGCCGAGGATCTTCCGCTCGAAGACGATCGACAGCAGCACGGTCACCATCAGGAACGCGAAGATGAAGACCGACTTGAGCAGGATCAGCCAGAACGGGTCCTGCCCGAACATCGACAGATCCTCGGCGGCGAGCGGGCCGATCCGCTCCGTCGGCGCACTCACGCGCCCACCTCCTCGTTCCCCTGGTTCCCCTGGGCTCCCTGGGTCCCCGGTGCGATACGGACGAGCTCGCCCGGCCGCGCACCGGTGCCCGCGGCCACGCCGCCCGGCGTGGAGTTCAGCGGGAGCCAGACCACCCGGTCGGGCATCTCGGTGACCGCCACCGGAAGCCGTACGGTGCCGGCGGGCCCGGAGACGGCCAGCGGATCCCCGTCCCCCACGCCCGTCTCGGCCGCCGTCGCCGCCGACAGCCGGGCGAGCGCGGCGTGCCGGGTGCCGGCCAGCGCCTCGTCGCCCTCCTGCATCCGGCCCTGGTCGAGCAGCAGCCGGTGGCCGGCGAGCACCGCCTCCCCGGCGCCGGGCTGCGGCACCGGACGGGACGGCCCCTGCGGGCCGGCGGGCCGGGGCCCGCCCCAGCTGCCGAGCCGGTCCAGCTCGGCACGGGCGGTGCGCACATCCGGCAGGCCCAGATGACAGGTGCTCATAGCGCCTTCGGCGCGGGCCATCGCGTCCGCCAGCATCGTCAGCACCCGCGCGTCGGGCTGGAGGTGGCGGCGCACCATCAGGTCAGAGCGGAGCGCGGCCTCGAACGGGCGGGCGCGGCCCTCCCAGTTGAGGAAGGTGCCCGCCTTCTCGGCGACCGCGGCCACCGGGAGCACCACGTCGGCGCGCTCGGTGACGGCGCTCGGCCGCAGCTCCAGGCTGACCAGGAAGCCGACGGCGTCCAGCGCCGCCAGCGCCAGCGCCGGGTCCGGCAGGTCCTCGGGGCCGACGCCGCCGACGAGGAGCGCGTCCAGCTCGCCGTCGACGGCCGCCTGCAGGATCTGCCCGGTGTCGCGCCCGTACGCCGCGGGGAGTTCGGCCACGCCCCAGACGCGGGCGACCTCGTCGCGGGCGTGCGGGTCGGTGGCGGGGCGCGCGCCGGGCAGCAGCGACGGGATCGCGCCCGCCTCGACGGCGCCGCGCTCGCCGGCCCGGCGCGGGATCCACACCAGCCGGGCGCCGGTCGCGGCCGCGGCCCGTACGGCGGCGGTGAGCGCGCCGGGAACGGCGGCGAGCCGCTCGCCGACGGCGATGACGGCGCCCTCGGCGCGCAGCGCCTCGGCGGCCCCGGTGCCCGCGCCCTCCAGCCCGACCCCGCCCGCGAGCGCGTCCAGCCACTCCGTCTCGGTGCCGGGCGCGGCGGGCAGCAGCGTGCCGCCCGCCTTGGTCAGACCGCGGGTGGCGTGCGTGGCGAGCGCGTAGGTGCGCTGGCCCCGCTTGCGCCACGCCTTGCGCAGCCTGAGGAAGACGCCGGGCGCCTCCTCCTCGGCCTCCAGGCCCACCAGCAGCACGGCCGGCGCCGCCTCCAGCGCGGTGTAGGTCAGCCCGGCCCCGTCCAGGTCCCGCCCGTGGCCCGCCACCTGCGCGGCGAGGAACCGGGCCTCCTCCTCGGAGTGCGCGCGGGCGCGGAAGTCGACGTCGTTGGTGCGCAGCGCGACCCGCGCGAACTTGCCGTACGCGTACGCGTCCTCGATGGTGAGCCGCCCGCCCGGCAGCACCCCGGTGCGGCCGGAGGCGGCGGCCAGGCCACGGGCCGCCGCCTCCAGCGCCTCCGGCCAGCCGGCCGGGGCCAGCTCGCCGTCCGCACCGCGGACCAGCGGGGTCTCCAGCCGGTCAGGGCGCTGTGCGTAGCGGAAGGCGAAGCGTCCCTTGTCGCAGATCCACTCCTCGTTGACCTCGGGGTCGTCGGCCGCGAGGCGGCGCATGACCTTGCCGCGCCGGTGGTCGGTGCGGGTGGCGCAGCCGCCGGAGCAGTGCTCGCACACGGACGGCGAGGAGACCAGGTCGAAGGGGCGGGAGCGGAACCGGTAGGCGGCGGAGGTGAGCGCGCCCACCGGGCAGATCTGGATGGTGTTCCCGGAGAAGTACGACTCGAACGGCTCGTCCTCGCCGGTGCCGACCTGCTGCAGCGCGCCGCGCTCCAGCAGCTCGATCATCGGGTCGCCCGCGATCTGCTGGGAGAAGCGGGTGCAGCGCGCGCACAGCACGCAGCGCTCGCGGTCCAGCAGCACCTGCGGCGAGATCGGCACCGGCTTGGCGAACGTCCGCTTGCGCCCCTCGAACCGGGAGTCGGCCTGCCCTGCGGACATCGCCTGGTTCTGCAGCGGGCACTCGCCGCCCTTGTCGCAGACCGGGCAGTCCAGCGGGTGGTTGATGAGCAGCAGCTCCATCACCCCGCGCTGCGCCTTCTCCGCGACGTCGGAGGTGAGCTGGGTGCGCACCACCATGCCGTCGGTGCACTGGATGGTGCAGGAGGCCATGGGCTTGCGCTGCCCCTCGACCTCGACGATGCACTGGCGGCACGCCCCGGCCGGGTCGAGCAGCGGGTGGTCGCAGAACCGGGGGATCTCGATCCCGAGCAGTTCCGCGGCGCGGATGACGAGGGTTCCCTTGGGGACCGAGATCTCCGCGCCGTCGATGGTGAGGGACACCAGATCCTCTGGCGGGACCGCAGCCTCCCCTCCCCCGGAGGGGGAGGCAGGTGTGGTGACCGTCATTCATGCACCTCCGGTGGGGACGTGTTCGAGATGGCGCCCCGCAGGGGCAGCCGGTTCCCGGCCTGTCGCGGGCAGCGGGCGGGCGGCGTCACGCTGTCACCCCCCGGGAGGACCCCGCGGGGCGCGCCGCCCACGCCGTGGCGGCCGCCGGGTCAAAGGGGCAGCCGCGGCCGGCGAGATGCCGCTCGTACTCCTCGCGGAAGTACTGCAGCGAGGAGAAGATGGGGGCAGCGGCGCCGTCGCCGAGGGCGCAGAAGGACTTGCCGTTGATGTTGTCGGCGATGTCCGCCAGCTTGTCGAGGTCGGAGGGCCCCGCGGCGCCCTTCTCGATGTCGTGCAGCAGCTGCACCAGCCAGTACGTCCCCTCGCGGCACGGTGTGCACTTGCCGCAGGACTCGTGCGCGTAGAACTCGGTCCAGCGTGTGACGGCGCGCACCACGCACGTCGTCTCGTCGAAGCACTGCAGCGCCTTGGTGCCCAGCATGGAGCCCGCGCCGCCGACGCCCTCGTAGTCGAGCGGGACGTCCAGGTGCTCGTCGGTGAGCATGGGGGTGGAGGACCCGCCGGGGGTCCAGAACTTCAGCCGGCGCCCGGGGCGCATACCGCCGCTCATGTCGAGCAGCTGGCGCAGGGTGACGCCGAGCGGCGCCTCGTACTGGCCGGGGCGTGCGACATGGCCGCTGAGCGAGTAGAGCGTGAAGCCCGGGGACTTCTCGCTGCCCATCGTGCGGAACCACTCCTTGCCCTTGTTCATCAGGGCGGGAACCGAGGCGATGGACTCGACGTTGTTCACCACGGTGGGGCAGGCGTACAGGCCCGCGACGGCAGGGAAGGGAGGGCGCAGCCGGGGCTGGCCGCGGCGCCCTTCGAGCGAGTCGAGCAGCGCCGTCTCCTCCCCGCAGATGTAGGCGCCCGCGCCCGCGTGCACCGTCAGTTCGAGGTCCTTGCCGGGGCCGAGCGCGTCCTTGCCGAGGTAGCCCGCCTCGTACGCCTCGCGGACGGCCTCGTGCAGCCGGCGCAGCACGGGCACGACCTCGCCGCGCAGATAGATGAAGGCGTGGCCGGAGCGGATCGCGTGGCAGGCGATGACGATGCCCTCGATGAGGGAGTGCGGATTGGCGAAGAGGAGCGGGATGTCCTTGCAGGTGCCGGGCTCGGATTCGTCGGCGTTGACGACGAGGTAGTGCGGCAGCTCGTCCCCCTGCGGGATGAACTGCCACTTCATCCCGGTGGGGAAGCCGGCCCCGCCGCGCCCGCGCAGCCCCGCGTCCTTGACGTACGCGATGACGTCGTCGGGGTCCATCGCGAGCGCCTTGCGCAGCCCCTGGTAGCCCTCGTGCCGCCGGTAGCCGGCCAGGGTGTAGGCGTCGGCCTCGTCCCAGTGCGCGGAGAGCACGGGGGCCAGCAGCTTCTCCGGCGAGTCGGTGGTCATCATGCGCCCTCCCCTGGCTCCTCGGTCTCCCCGCGGGGTGCGACCACCCGCGGGGGCCCGGTCTCTCCCCGGGCCAGCCGCAGCCCCTCCAGCGAGGCGGGCCCGGCGGGGCCCGAGGCGTGCACGGCCTCACGCCGCTCGTCGGGGAAGCCCGCGAGGATGCGCGCGGTCTCCTTGAAGGTGCACAGCGGCGCGCCGCGGGTCGGGGACACCTCGCGTCCGGCGCGCAGGTCGTCCACGAGCTGCCGGGCCGACTCGGGGGTCTGGTTGTCGAAGAACTCCCAGTTGACCATCACCACGGGCGCGAAGTCGCAGGCCGCGTTGCACTCGATGTGCTCCAGGGTGACCTTGCCGTCCCCGGTGGTCTCGCCGTCCGCGACGCCCAGGTGCTCCTTGAGGGAGTCGTGGATGGCGTCGCCGCCCATGACCGCGCACAGGGTGTTGGTGCAGACCCCGACCTGGTAGTCGCCGGAGGGCTTGCGGCGGTACATGGTGTAGAAGGTGGCGACCGCGTTCACCTCGGCGGTGGTCAGGTCCAGCATCTCGGCGCAGAACCGCTGCCCGGTGCGGGTGACGTGCCCCTCCTCGGACTGCACCAGGTGCAGCAGCGGCAGCAGCGCGCTGCGGCTGTCCGGGTAGCGGCCGATGATCTCCCGCGCGTCCGCCTCCAGCCGCTCGCGGACGTCCGCGGGGTAGTCGGGCGCGGGCATCCTCGGGATGCCCACCTCGACGCGGGTCTCGGCGGCCTCGCCGTTGGTACCGACGTCTGTCACCGGTCGACGCCTCCCATCACGGGGTCGATGGACGCGACGGCGACGATGACGTCCGCGACCTGGCCGCCCTCGCACATCGCCGCCATGGACTGGAGATTGGTGAAGGAGGGGTCGCGGAAGTGCACCCGGTAGGGGCGGGTGCCGCCGTCGCTGACGGCGTGCACGCCCAGTTCGCCCTTGGGCGACTCGACCGCGGCGTACGTCTGCCCCGGCGGCACCCGGAAGCCCTCGGTCACCAGCTTGAAGTGGTGGATCAGGGCCTCCATCGAGGTGCCCATGATCTTCTTGATGTGGTCCAGGGAGTTGCCGAGCCCGTCCGGGCCGAGCGCGAGCTGCGCGGGCCAGGCGATCTTCTTGTCGGCGACCATCACGGGCCCCGGCTCCAGCCGGTCCACGCACTGCTCGACGATCCGCAGCGACTGGTGCATCTCCTCCAGCCGCAGCAGGAACCGGCCGAAGGAGTCGCAGGTGTCGGTGGTGGGGACCTCGAAGTCGAAGGTGTCGTAGCCGCAGTACGGCTGGGTCTTGCGCAGGTCGTGCGGGAGCCCGGCGGAGCGCAGGATGGGGCCGGTGGCGCCGAGGGCCATACAGCCCGCGAGGTCGAGGTAGCCGATGTCCTTGAGCCGGGCCTTGAAGACGGGGTTGCCGACGCAGAGCTTCTGGTACTCGGCCAGGTTCTTGCGCATCTTCTTGATGAACTCGCGCAGCGCGTCCACCGCGCCCGGGGGCAGGTCCTGGGAGAGGCCGCCGGGGCGGATGTACGCGTGGTTCATCCGCAGCCCGGTGATCAGTTCGAAGAGGTCCAGGACCATCTCGCGGTCCCGGAAGCCGAAGATCGCCACCGTGGTGGCGCCGAGTTCCATGCCGCCGGTGGCCGTGAAGACCATGTGCGAGGAGATCCGGTTCAGCTCCATCAGCAGCACCCGGATGAGGGTGGCGCGGTCCGGGATGTCGTCCTCGATGCCGAGCAGCTTCTCGACGGCCAGGCAGTACGCCGCCTCGTTGAAGAAGGGCATCACGTAGTCCATGCGCGTGACGAACGTGGTGCCCTGGGTCCAGGTCCGGAATTCGAGGTTCTTCTCGATGCCGGTGTGCAGATACCCGATGCCGCAGCGGGCCTCGGTGACCGTCTCGCCGTCGATCTCCAGGATCAGCCGGAGCACGCCGTGCGTGGACGGGTGCTGCGGCCCCATGTTGACGATGATCCGCTCGTCGTCGCTCTGGGCGATGTCGGCGGCGATCTGGTCCCAGTCGCCGCCGGTGACGTCGTAGACGGTGCCTTCGGTGGTCTCCCGTACGCCTGCGGGTGCGTGGGTAGGAGATGTCATCAGCTGTACGACCTCCGCTGGTCCGGAGCCGGAATCTGGGCGCCCTTGTACTCGACGGGGATGCCGCCGAGGGGGTAGTCCTTGCGCTGCGGGAAGCCCTGCCAGTCGTCCGGCATCATGATCCGCGCCAGCGCCGGGTGCCCGTCGAAGACCAGGCCGAAGAAGTCGTACGCCTCGCGCTCGTGCCAGTCGTTGGTCGGGTAGACGTCGACGATCGAGGGGATGCGCGGGTCGTCGTCGGGCGCGGTGACCTCCAGCCGGATCAGCCGGTTGTGGGTGATCGAGCGCAGGTGGTAGACGGCGTGCAGCTCGCGGCCCGCGTCCTGGAGGTAGTGGACGCCGCTGACGCCGGTGCACAGCTCGAAGCGGAGGGCCGGGTCGTCGCGCAGGGTGCGGGCCACCCGCGGCAGGTGTTCGCGGGCGATGTGGAAGGTGAGCTCGTCGCGGTCCACGACGGTCCTCTCGATGGCGTTCTCGGGGAGCAGCCCCTGCTCCTCCAGCGCGCCCTCCAGTTCGTCGGCGACCTCGTCGAACCAGGCCGCTTCGCCGCGCGGCCCGCCGTACGGGCGCTCGCTGGCGCCGGGCAGCCGGACGGTGCGGACGAGGCCGCCGTAGCCGGAGGTGTCGCCGCCGTTGCTGGCGCCGAACATGCCGTGCCGGACGCCGATGACCTCGCCGCGCCCCCCGCGCGGCGCGGGGGGCGCGCCGTTCGCGTCTCCGTTCAGATGCTCGTCACTCACCGGGGGAGCCCTTTCTTTTCGGACGAGAGGGGCATCTCGATCGTGGGGAGGGCTTTCTTCGCCGCTTCCTCCGCCTCGCGGGCCGCCTCCTGCTGGTTGACGCCGAGCTTGGAGGTCCGGATCTGCTCGTGCAGCTTGAGAATGGCGTCCTGCAGCATCTCGGGGCGCGGCGGACAGCCGGGGAGATAGATGTCGACCGGCACGACGTGATCGACGCCCTGCACGATCGCGTAGTTGTTGAACATCCCGCCCGACGACGCGCAGACACCCATGGAGATCACCCACTTCGGGTTGGGCATCTGGTCGTAGACCTGCCGCAGCACCGGCGCCATCTTCTGGCTGACCCGGCCCGCGACGATCATGAGGTCGGCCTGGCGCGGGGAGCCGCGGAAGACCTCCATGCCGAAGCGCGCGAGGTCGTAGCGCCCGGCGCCGGTCGTCATCATCTCGATGGCGCAGCAGGCGAGCCCGAAGGTCGCCGGGAAGATGGACGACTTGCGCGCCATCCCGGCCACCTTCTCGACGGTGGTGAGCAGAAAACCGCTCGGCAGCTTCTCTTCCAGTCCCATTGCTTAACCCCTGCCCCTAGTCCCATTCCAGGCCGCCGCGCCGCCAGTCGTAGGCGTACGCGATACCGATGAGGGCGACGAAGACCAGCATTTCGACGAGGCCGAACATCCCCAGTGAGTCGAAGTGGACGGCCCACGGGTAGAGGAAGACGATTTCGATGTCGAAGATGATGAAGAGCATCGCCGTCAGGTAGTACTTCACCGGGAAGCGGCCGCCTCCCTCGGGCTGCGGCGTGGGCTCGATCCCGCACTCGTACGCGTCGAGCTTGGCCCGGTTGTAGCGCTTGGGGCCGACGACGGAGGCGAGGACGACGGAGAAGATCGCGAAGGCCGCCGCGATGGCTCCCAGTACAAGGATTGGTGTGTAGACGTTCACCGCACCCGTCTCCTTCCAGGCGTCGACTCTGACTGCCGGCAGACCGCTGGCCCGCGGTACTCCCCCACGAAGATCGCTCCTATGTGAGGCAGTTCACAAGCCCTGTTCGCAGGCATCTTAAGCCCGGGGCTCTGTGATCTGCGACACGGGGGTCCACAACCGCTTTGTGATCTCCACCACCTGACGGGGAATCATTCCGTCCGACGAACGATGATCTTCACACGCAAAGCCCTGAAATGATCACCTTGGGTGAACGTTCCAGCGTGCTCAGAGCCGTTGAGGGCGGATTGCTGTACCAGGCACGTGCCTGCTGGGGCAAATTCGCGCTGGACGGATTCTCCTGATAAGCGCCAACCACTCGCGGCGCCCGGTCGTGAACCTCTTCACCATCGCCCCCCGGCACCGTCGGGACCCGCCGCTCATCCGGGTGATTCGGAGTCAACGTCCGATTTGCCGGGAGAGTTGAATTCGTGAATGTGAGCTGCGCCACTGGCCACCCCCGGGCCCCGCGGCCGTCTTTGCGTCCCGCCGCCGGCCGTGATAGCTCCGTTACCGTATTCCGGCAAAGCGGACAAGTGCCAGTACACAGGCCCCTGATGGGCCATTGCCTGTACCTGCGGAACACGTCGTTCACCCGGCGCCGGAGGGTCCGGCGGAGCGTGTACGCGACGACTGTGGCGCATCGCACGATTGTTGAGCCGACCCTCGCGCTCCTGCTAGGCATGCCCCCATGTCCCCGACAGCTCAGATACCCAGCCACCGGAAGCCCCGCAACAGCAAGATGAATACGGCGCTGCGTGCGGGTGTGACGGGCGGCGTCATGGGCACCATCGCGCTCACCGCGGCCAACGCCCCGGCGTTCGCGGCCGACGAGAAGTCCCCGGCCGAGACCGTCGAGATGCCGACCCTCTCCGGCGACCTGGCCAGCTCCGCCTCACAGGCGGCCGACTCGATCCAGCAGTCGGCCATGCAGTACGAACTGCAGCAGGCCCAGGGCTCCGCGGTCTCCCAGGCCAGGGAGCAGGCGAAGGAGAACAAGGCGAAGGCCGAAGCGGAGGCCAAGGCGAAGGCCAAGGCCGAAGCCCAGGCGAAGGCCGAGGCCGCGCGCAAGGCCGAGGCGGCGCGCAAGGCGGCCCGCGCCGCAGCCGCCGAGCGGGCCGAGAAGGCCCGCGCCGAGCGCTCGGACGACCGCGGCTCGGTGAAGACCGCGTCGGCGTCCGGGCAGTCGGCCTCCGCCCAGTCCACGTCCACCGCCTCCGCGCCGACCCGGACGGCCGGCAGCGGCAACGTCTCGACCGTCATCAGCTTCCTGCGGGCCCAGGTCGGCAAGTCCTATGTACTGGGCGCCACCGGCCCCTCCGCGTTCGACTGCTCGGGCCTGACCCAGGCCGCGTTCAAGCAGGTCGGCGTGAACCTGCCGCGCACCTCGCAGCCGCAGTCCAGCACCGGCACCGAGGTCTCGCTGAGCAATCTGCAGCCCGGCGACATCCTCTACTGGGGCGGCAAGGGCAGCGCGCACCACGTCGCCGTCTACGTCGGCGGCGGCAAGTTCATCGGCGCCCAGAACTCCTCCACGGGCATCGTGGAGCGGGACATGAGCTACGACCGCCCGACGGGCGCCGTCCGCGTCCTCTGAGGCCCCTGAGGCCCTCTGTGGCCCTCTGTGGCCGCTGAGAGGCCCTGTGGCCGCTTGTGGGGCCCGTGGCCTCGCTCCCGTCCTCCCGAACTCCCGAAGGGCCCACCGCGCGCGTCGCGGTGGGCCCTTCGTATGTGTACGTGTAGTACGGGAAGAGGGGGCCCTAGGAGCGCGGGGCGACCTTCGCCAGGCCGTTGATGATGCGGTCCATCGCGTCGCCGCCCGTCGGGTCCGTCAGGTTCGCCAGCATCTTCAGGGTGAACCGCATCAGCAGCGGGTGGGACAGGCCGCGCTCCGCCGCCAGCTTCATCACCTTCGGGTTGCCGATGAGCTTCACGAAGCCGCGGCCCATCGTGTAGTAGCCGCCGTAGGTGTCCTTGAGGATCTTCGGGTAGTGGCGCAGGGTCAGCTCCCGCTGCGCCGGGGTCGTGCGGGCCTGCGCCTGCACGATGGTCTCGGCTGCGATGGCGCCGGACTCCATGGCGTACGCGATGCCCTCCCCGTTGAACGGGTTCACCAGGCCGCCCGCGTCGCCGACGAGCAGCAGGCCGCGGGTGTAGTGCGGCTGCCGGTTGAACGCCATGGGGAGCGCGGCGCCGCGGATGGGGCCGGTCATGTTCTCCGGCGTGTAGCCCCACTCCTGGGGCATCGACGCGCACCACGCCTTGAGGATCTCGCGCCAGTCCAGGTCCTTGAAGGACGCGGAGGTGTTCAGCACGCCGAGCCCGACGTTGCTGGTGCCGTCGCCCATCCCGAAGATCCAGCCGTAGCCGGGCAGCAGGCGGTCCTGGGGGCCGCGCCGGTCCCACAGCTCCAGCCAGGACTCCAGGTAGTCGTCGTCGTGCCGGGGCGAGGTGAAGTAGGTGCGCACCGCGACGCCCATCGGGCGGTCCTCGCGCCGGTGCAGGCCCATCTTCAGCGACAGCCGCGTGGAGTTGCCGTCCGCCGCGACCACGACGGGCGCGTGGAAGGTGACCGGCCGCTTCTCCTCGCCCAGCTTCGCCGCCACGCCCGTGACCCGCCCGGTGCGCTCGTCGAGCACGGGGTCGCCGACGTTGCAGCGCTCGATCAGGCGCGCGCCCGCCTTCTCGGCCTGGCGGGCGAGCTGGTCGTCGAAGTCGTCGCGCTTGCGGACCAGTCCGTAGTCCGGGTAGCTGGCCAGCTCGGGCCAGTCCAGCTGGAGCCGCTGGCCGCCGCCGATGATCCGCAGCCCCTGGTTGCGCAGCCAGCCCGCCTCCTCGGAGACGTCGATGCCCATGGCCACGAGCTGCTTGACGGCGCGCGGCGTCAGCCCGTCGCCGCAGACCTTCTCGCGGGGGAACGCGGTCTTCTCCAGCAGCAGTACGTCGAGTCCGCTGCGGGCGAGGTGGTAGGCGGTCGTGGACCCGGCAGGGCCCGCGCCGACGACGATGACGTCCGCGCTGTGCTGTTCGTCGGCCACGAGGACTCCCGCGTACATGTCGCTGTGTGCGTTGGTGGTGTCCGGAGCAGTCTATGCGGGGCGCCCGGGGAGTCCGCGCCCGGCAAAGGGCAACCATGGACCGGCCGGAGAGCCCGCTAGGCTCCCTTGAAGCCGCGGTGCAGCGCGACCACGCCGCCCGTCAGATTGCGCCAGGCCACCCGGGTCCAGCCGGCGTCCTGCATCCGCCGGGCCAACCCGGCCTGCGCGGGCCACTCCTGGATGGACTCGGCGAGGTAGACGTACGCGTCCGGGCTGCTGCTCACCCGCCGCGCCACCGGCGGCAGGGCACGCATCAGATACTCCTCGTACACCGTGCGGAACGGCGCCCACGTCGGGTGGCTGAACTCGCAGACGACCACCCGGCCCCGCGGCCTGGTCACCCGCAGCAGCTCGCGCAGCGCCCCGTCGACATCGCTCACGTTCCGCAGCCCGAAGGAGATCGTGACGGCGTCGAAGACCCCGTCCGCGAACGGCAGCCGCGTCGCGTCGCCCGCCACATACGGCATCCACGGCAGCCGCCGCTTGCCCTCGGCGAGCATGCCGAGCGAGAAGTCGCAGGGCACCGTGTAGGCGCCGGCCTCGGCGAACGGGAGGGCCGAGGTGCCGGTGCCGGCCGCCAGGTCCAGCACCCGCTCGCCGGGGCGCGCGTCCACGGCGCGGGCCGCCGCGCGGCGCCACAGCCGCGCCTGGCCGAGCGACAGCACGTCGTTGGTCACGTCGTACTTCGCCGCCACCGCGTCGAACATCGCGGCGACGTCGGTCGGCTTCTTGTCCAGGCTCGCGCGCGTCACCGGCGGGCCTCGACCAGCCGCAGCTCCGGGTGCGCCGTGCCGCCCTCGATCGCGGTGGAGGCCAGATGGGAGACGACGCGGTCGTCCACCGGGTCCTCGGCGGGGTCCTCGTGCACGGCGAGGTGCTCGTACGTCGTGGCGCGCTGCGCGGGGACCCGGCCCGCGGCCCGGATCAGCTCGATCAGCTCCATCCGGTTGGAGCGGTGCCTGGCGCCCGCCGAGGAGACGACGTTCTCCTCCAGCATCACCGAGCCGAGGTCGTCCGCGCCGTAGTGCAGCGAGAGCTGGCCGGCCTCCTTGCCGGTGGTCAGCCAGGAGCCCTGGATGTGCGCCACGTTGTCGAGGAAGAGCCGCGCGATGGCGATCATGCGCAGATACTCGAAGAGCGTCGCCTGGGTGCGGCCCTTCAGATGGTTGTTCTCGGGCTGGTAGGTGTACGGGATGAAGGCGCGGAAGCCGCCCGTGCGGTCCTGCACGTCGCGGATCATGCGCAGATGCTCGATCCGCTCGGCGTTCGTCTCGCCCGTCCCCATCAGCATCGTGGAGGTGGACTCGACGCCGAGGCCGTGCGCGATCTCCATGATCTCCAGCCACCGCTCGCCGCTCTCCTTCAGCGGCGCGATGGCGTTGCGGGCGCGGGCCGGGAGCAGCTCGGCCCCGGCTCCGGCGAAGGAGTCCAGCCCGGCGTTGTGGATCCGGCGGATCGCCTCCTCGGCGCTCACGCCCGAGATCCGCGACATGTGCTCCACCTCGCTGGCGCCCAGCGAGTGGATGACGAGCTGCGGATACGCCTTCTTGATCGCGGAGAAGTGCTCCTCGTAGTACTCGACGCCGAAGTCCGGGTGGTGGCCGCCCTGGAACATGATCTGGGTGCCGCCCAGCTCGACGGTCTCCGCGCAGCGGCGCAGGATCTCCTCCAGGTCCCGCACCCACACCTTGTCGCTCTTGGGCGCGGCGTAGAAGGCGCAGAACTTGCAGGCCGTCACGCAGGCGTTGGTGTAGTTGATGTTCCGCTCGATGAGGTACGTCGCGATGTGCTCCGTACCGGCGTAGCGGCGGCGCCGCACGGTGTCGGCGGCGACGCCGAGCGCGTGCAGCGGCGCGGAGCGGTAGAGGTCCAGGGCCTCCTCGGCGGTGATCCGCCCTCCGTCGGCCGCCCGGTCGAGTACGGACTGCAGCTCGGCGTTCGACGCTGGCTGGGACACCGGCGCCTCCCTCCACACGTGACCGATCAGCGACCGGTCCAGCGTACGCCAGTCCCCTAGCCGATCTTCCGGAGCGTCCCCGTGGGCTTCCCGGAGGGCCCGGCCCGCGAGGCGAACCGCAGCGAGCCGTCGTCCCCGAGGGTGAAGACGTCGGTCGAGTCCGTGTTGTCGCACAGCGGGGAGTCGGAGGTGCCGACGCTCTCGGCGGTGAGCCGCTTGGCGCTCGCCGTACGCAGCTTCCACCGGCCCTCGCACGTGGTGCCCGCGAGGCTGGTCCCGCCGCTGGCGACGAAGGCGCCCTTGGCGCCCTGCTTGATCGTGACGGTGAGCTGCCCGCCGGGGAGGCCCTTCTGGGTGGTGATGTTCCCCTGCCACTTGCCGAGGAACGCCTCCGGGACCGCGCCCGCGCCGGGCTCCCCGCTCCCGGGCGGCTCGGACGACCGGCCGGTGGCCGTCGGGGTCGGCTCGGCGCCGCCGGTGGCGCCTTCGGTGGACCCCCCGCCGTCGGAGGAGGTGGGGTCGGGGTCGGTCGAGGACTGCCCGCTCGCGGTCACGTGCGGGCCGGGGGACTTCCCGGCGTCGTTGCCGGACTTGCCCTCCTGGCCGGGGAGGACGCCGAGGAAGTACGTGCCGAGCAGCGCGGCGGCCACGGCGCAGGCGACGGTGACGACCAGGGTGCAGCTCACCCGGCGGCGCCGCCCGGGAGCACCGGTGCCGGGCGCGCCGGGG
>NZ_JAAKZZ010000109.1 GCF_011045075.1 Streptomyces boncukensis | reverse complement strand
GGAGCGGGGGCGGGCTCCGGTTCGGGGTCCGGTTCCGGGGCCGCCACCGGTTCCGGCTTCGACTCCGGCTCGGCGGCCCGCTCCGCCCCCCTCGGCGAGCCCGCGGGCGCGCTCACCTTGCGGGCGCCCCGGCGGCGCCGTCCGGGCCGCGACGCGGCGGCCTCCGCCTCCGCTGCGCTGTTGAACAGCTCGTCGTCCGGAACGAACTCCAGCGGCTCCGACACGGACGCCGCCGCCGGTTCCACCGCAGCGGCGACCCGCTCGCGCTCGGGCTCCGGCTCCGGCTCAGGCGTCGGCTCGGACGCCGGTTCGAGCGCGGGAGCGGGCTGCACGGACGGCTGCGCGCCGCCGCCCTTGCCCTTCTTCCGGCCCTTCTTCCCGCCGCCGCCTCCGGCGGGGGCTGTGGCCTGCTCCAGGTGGACGAGCACGCCGCGCCCGTTGCAGTGCACGCACGGCTCGGAGAACGCCTCCAGCAGCCCCTGGCCGACCCGCTTGCGCGTCATCTGGACGAGGCCCAGCGAGGTGACCTCGGCCACCTGGTGCTTCGTACGGTCCCGGCCCAGGCACTCCAGCAGGCGGCGCAGCACCAGGTCGCGGTTGGACTCCAGCACCATGTCGATGAAGTCGATCACGATGATGCCGCCGAGGTCGCGCAGCCGCAGCTGACGCACGATCTCCTCGGCCGCCTCCAGGTTGTTCCTGGTGACCGTCTCCTCCAGGTTGCCGCCCTGGCCGGTGAACTTGCCGGTGTTCACGTCGACCACGACCATCGCCTCGGTCCTGTCGATCACCAGCGAGCCGCCGCTGGGCAGCCACACCTTGCGGTCCAGGGCCTTGGCGAGCTGCTCATCGATGCGGTACGTCGCGAAGACGTCCACGTCCGACGTCCACTTCTGCAGCCGGTCGGAGAGGTCGGGGGCGACGTGCGAGACATAGCCGTGGATCGTCTCCCAGGCGCCGTCACCGCTGACCGTGACCTTGGAGAAGTCCTCGTTGAAGATGTCGCGGACGACGCGGACGGTCATGTCCGGCTCACCGTAGAGCAGCGCGGGCGCGTTGCCCTTCTGGGCCCTCTTCCGGATGTCCTCCCACTGCGCCTGCAGCCGCTCGACGTCGCGGCGCAGCTCGTCCTCACTGGCGCCCTCGGCGGCCGTACGGACGATCACGCCCGCGTCCTCCGGGACGACCTTCTTGAGGATCTGCTTCAGCCGCGAGCGCTCGGTGTCCGGCAGCTTGCGGCTGATGCCGGTCATGGAGCCCTCGGGGACGTAGACCAGGTAGCGGCCCGGGAGGGAGACCTGGCTGGTCAGACGGGCGCCCTTGTGGCCGATCGGGTCCTTGGTCACCTGGACGAGGACCGACTGGCCGGACTTGAGAGCCGACTCGATACGGCGCGGGCCGTTGGCCATGCCCAGCGCCTCGAAGTTGACCTCGCCCGCGTACAGCACGGCGTTGCGGCCCTTGCCGATGTCGACGAAGGCGGCCTCCATCGACGGCAGCACGTTCTGCACCTTGCCGAGGTAGACGTTGCCGACGTACGACGTCGCCTGCTCCTTGTTCACGAAGTGCTCGACCAGCACATCGTCCTCAAGGATGCCGATCTGGGTGCGGTCGCCGCTCTGCCGGACGATCATCTCCCGCTTGACGGCCTCCCGGCGCGCCAGGAACTCCGCCTCGGTGATGATCGGCACCCGGCGGCGGCCCTGCTCGCGGCCCTCACGGCGGCGCTGCTTCTTGGCCTCCAGACGCGTGGAGCCCTTGATGGCCTGGACCTCGTCGCTGGGCTCGGCGTCCTTCTTCTTGCGGGGCTCGCGGATCTTGACG
The DNA here is from genome assembly GCF_011045075.1 of Streptomyces boncukensis. Classification (GTDB taxonomy): domain Bacteria; phylum Actinomycetota; class Actinomycetes; order Streptomycetales; family Streptomycetaceae; genus Streptomyces; species Streptomyces boncukensis. The sequence continues at coordinate 15,904 of NZ_JAAKZZ010000109.1, read as the reverse complement.
ACCGTGCGCTCCGGGTCGTCGCCCGTCGCCGCCGCCTCGGCGGCCTGCGGCTCCGCGTCGCCCGAACGGCGACGGCGGCGACGGCGGCGGCGCGAGCTGCTGCTCGACGCGCCGGAGCCGCCCTCGGCCTCGTCCCCGTCCTCGTCGGACTCCGCGCCATCGGCGGACCCGGCGGCGTTGTCGGAACCGGCCTCGTGCTTGCCGGTCTCGGTGCCGTCGCCGGACTCCGCGCCCTCGGCAGCCTCGCCCCGGCGGCGGCGACGGCCGCCCCTGCGGCGGCGGCGCGCGGGCCGGTCTCCGGCCTCGCCGCTCTCGTCGGCGTCCTCCGACCCGGGCTCCTCGGTCTCCTCGGGCTCCTCCGGCTCCTGCTCCTCGGCCTCGGGCACGGGCTCGGACACGGGCTCGGCCTTGCCGACGCGGTCCCCGGCCGCTGCCGATGCCGCTGCCGGGCGCTCCGCGCGGCGGCGACGGCGGCGGCTCTCGGCCGTACCGGAAGCGGAGGGCGACTCTCCGTCACGCTCGGCGGGAGCCGCTGCGGACTCCTCCGCCTCGTCGGCCTCGGCGTCGCCGGCCAGCATCTCGGCGGCCCGCTGCGGGGTCTGGAAGGCGGGCTCGGTGAACACCGGCGCCTGGAACATCGTCGCGGGGGCGGCGGACCGGGCAGCGGACCGCTTGGCCGTCTTCGGGGCGCTCTCGGCCGCCTCCGCGGCGGCGGGCTCGGCGGCCTTCCTGGTCGCGGCCGCCTTCGTCGCGGACGCCTTGGTCGCAGATGCCTTGGCCGCGGGCGCCTCGGACTGCTGCTCTGCTTCCGGAGCAGTGCTCTTGCGCGCGGTACGGCGCCGGGTACGGGGCGCCGGGGCTTCCGCGGACGCCTCCGCCTCGACCTGCGGCTCGGCCTGCGCCTCGGCCTGCGGCTCAGCCTTGGTTTCGGCCTTCGCCTCGGTCTTCGCCTCGGTCTTCGCCTCGGCCTTGGTTCCGGTCTTCGCCCCGGGTTCCGCCTCGGACGCCTGCTCCGCTTCCGAGGCGGTGCTCTTGCGCGTCACTCGGCGCCGACTACGGGGCGCCGGGGCCGCGGCGGCGGCCGGGGGCTCTTCGGCCTGCTCGGGGGCCCCGGAGGATTCGGGGGCCTCGGAGGACGGCGCCTCCGCCGCCTCCGCCGTCGGCGCGGTCGCCTTGCGCGTCGCGCGGCGGCGGGTGCGGGCGGGCGGTGCGGCCTCGGCCGGGGCCGGCGCCTCGGGCTCCGGCTCCGCCGCCTCGGTCCGGGCCTCGGTCCGGACCTGGTCCTCGCCGGTGGCCGGAGCGGCAGCGGGGTCGGCGCCCGGCGGGCCCGCCGGGCGGCTGGCGGCTCGGCGGCGGCGCCGGGCCGGCAGATTGTCGCTGGGGGTCGAGGCGGCGGCGCCGGAAGCGGCGTCGGTGCCGTTCCGCTGGGGGGATTCCACGGCCTCGGTGGATTCAGTTGGTTCGAGCATGCGGGCGGTTCTCCCGTCACGCTCCCGGGTGCCGCGCCTCGCGTTCGTTCCGAGGCGGCCCGCACAAGGTGTGCTAGCCGCTCTCCGGGGCGCGGGCACCGCACGGGAGCTGTTGTCTCACTCGCCGGTTCCGGTCCTTGCTCCTGGCCGGCTACGGCGAAAGTCTGCTGGTCCATGGCGCTCGCCTGCCGGACAACCGCCCGGGTGGATCCCTGGCGTGCCTCAGCGGCGGCGCTTGCTGCAACGACCGTCCTACGCGGCGCCGCTCCGCACCGTCGCGACGGTGGAGCTCAGGGAGCCGGTGGGCCCCGGGAGCGCGTCGCGGTCGGGCGCGAACGGATCGGTCACCGTGCCGGCCGCCTCATCGAGCGGCCCCTGCGCCAGCCTGGTCACCGCTGCGGGGACCGGCGGCGCCAGGCCGGCCGCAGCGCGGAGACCGGACAGGACGTCGTCGGGTCGTACGGCAGGTGTCAGGTGCCGTACCACCAGTCGCAGTATCGCACAGGCTGTGTCACCCGGCCTATCGGCCCTGGTCGCAGGGGTCTCCTCGGCGAGGGCCAGGGAGGTGACGGCAGCCCGCGCGTCGAAGCTGCGGACGCCCTTCTTCGTCTGGCGCTGCACCTCCACCGCCTCGGCGGCGAGGAAGGCGGCCACGGCGGCGCCGGCCCGTTCGGGGGCGACGCCGTCGAGTCTCAGTTCCCACTCGGAGGCTTCCAGGCGGTCGGTGAAGTCGGAGGCGCGCGCCTCGACCGCGTCGACGATGTCGAGCCCGGTGGGCATGCTCGCGTCGAGCTGTGCGCGCAGGCCCTCCGGGTCCCGGTGCTCGGTGAGGGCGACCTCCAGGTACTCGGCCTCGCTGGCCGTGCCGGTGGGTGCGGCATTGGCGTAGGAGACCTTCGGGTGGGGGGTGAAGCCCGCGGAGTACGCCATGGGCACCCCGGCCCGGCGCAGCGCTCTCTCGAAGGCGCGCTGGAAGTCGCGGTGACTGGTGAACCGGAGGCGGCCCCGCTTGGTGTAGCGCAGTCGAACGCGCTGCACGGCCGGTGCGGGCGGCGGGCCTTCGGGCTGTCGCTTGCCCAGTGCTTCTCTCCTCGGTGCCGGGCGGCACTGGGGAGCTGCCGCCCTTCGTGGACAGGACATATGACGCTTATGACCGTATATGGCATATGCGTCGCATACGGAGGCGGACGTCCGCACCCACACGGGCCGTGCGCTCTGCGGCGCCGACGCGTTGTGCGTTTGTGCGGATGGTCCTTCTTCCTAGGGTACGCGGCGGCCCTCCAGCGGCCTCTCCCGATCCGGGGTTCGGGTGCCGCCGAAGAGGGCACGGCGTATCTCTGCCCGCGTCTGGCGCACCGATGCCCATACGGAGACGAGGGCCGCCCGTACCGCCAGGCCGGTCTCCCGTACCACCCGCGCGACCGGCCGCCACACGGGCCGGACGGCGTACTCCCAGACCCACACGAACGGCGTCACGAAGAGCGCGCGCAGCAGGCGCCCCAGGAAGCCGAAGACGGAGCGCGACACCCGCCCCGCCGCACGCCAGGCGAAGCCGATCCCGGCGGCCGCCTCCCGGGCGGCGACGGCCAGGGCGCGGCCGACCGGGGTGAGGACGTGGCGGTGGAGCGCCACGGCGGGGACGATCAGCAGCCATCGGGCGAGAGGCACGAGGACGTACTGGTACAGCGCGCGGGCCGGGACGGCGACCAGGCAGCGGCCCAGCCAGGCCAGGAGGGCGAGCGTGCCCCGGGCCAGCCGGGCGGCCGCGTGGCCCGCCGGGGTCAGCACCTTGCGGTACACCCGGCGCGCGGGCAGCACCAGCAGCCGGCGGCCCAGCAGGCCGCAGCCCGTGCCGACGCCGTGCGCCAGGGCGGTGAGCGCGTGCCCGAGGGGAGTCAGCACATGGGCGTACGTCCACTGCAGCGGGGTGGCCACGAGGACCCGCAGCAGCCGGCCGACGGCCGCGCCGGTCCGGCGTCCGGCCGGGGCCAGCACATGGCGCCACAGGGCCGACCAGGGCCGGACGAGCAGCTCTCTGCCCAGCCAGGCCAGCGCCGCCCCTGCGGCGCGTGCCGCCGGGACGATCAGCGTGGCCCACAGCCGGCCCAGCGCGGCGCCCAGCACGGTGCCCAGTACGCGACCCGCGGGCCGCAGCGCGGTGCGGTGCAGGGCCCTGCCGCAGGCGGCGAGCGCGTCCCACGCGATCCGGACAGGCAGTACCAGGACGAACATCACCACCCGTACCGGGAGTCGGATGGCCGTGACCAGGCAGCCCTCGGGCGTCTGCGGCGGCGCCTTGCGCAGCGGCACCTCGGGGCGCGAGATCTTCGGGTGGGGGGCCGGTTCCATGCGCTCAAGGACGTCCCGCCGGGAGATCCGGTTCTGCCCGGACCGTCCCGTCCGCGTCATTTCCGGGGCCTGAGGCTGACTGGGCCGGAGGCCCCAGGCAGACTCTTCCCTGTCGCAGTCCGTCCACCAAGAGGATGACCACGCATGATTACGCTCACGAAGGACGACGGCCCGGCGGACCTGGACGGGGTGACCCATCTGTCCATCGGCGTCTCCTGGGACCCCACGGCCGGCACCAGCGGCGGGGTGATCGGCAAGATCCGCCGCAAGAAGGGCACCGATCTCGACCTCATCGCCATCGCCATGTCGGGCTCGGACCCGGTGCGCATGGCGGGGCTCGACTCCCTCGACCCGCTGGGCAACGGCTCCCTGGTGCACAGCGGTGACAACCAGACCGGGCACGGGGACGGGGACGACGAGACGGTGACGGTCGACCTCGCCCAGGTCCCGAGCGCCATCACCTCCATCGTGTTCGTCGCGGCCGCCTTCAAGCGGGGCAGTTCCTTCCAGCACGCGCGCAACATCAGCTTCAAGGTGTACGACGCGTCCGGGGGCAGCGCCCAGCAGGTGGCCGACATCTGGCCGAGCATGCTCACCGAGGACAACGGCTGCGCCGTGGCCAAGGCCACGCGCGACGGCAGCGCCTGGAAGCTGGAGGTGATCAACGAGACCGGGAAGATCAAGCAGGGCGACCAGCCCGCGCTGATGCGGTTCGCCGTCAGCAAGTAGCCCGCCCCGCCAGGCGCAGAGCACCCTGTGCCCCGCAAGGGGCGCGGGGAACTGCGCGGCCCGCACCCGGATGACATGTCCGGTGAGATCGTCGGTGACCGGGCGGAGCTGGCGTTCCAGCGCAGCACCGACAGGCCGGGCGCCCAGCGCCATCGTCGGCACCGTCAGGCGGGCGGTGGCGACCGCCTGCTCGATCTGTACCGCGCTCTCGGGCAGGGCCCGGTAGTACGAGAAGGCGCAGCTCAACGCCCGGCGGCCGGTGTACGCGCGGACGAAGGCGTCCCGGAGGGCGGGGCGCACCCCGTCGCCGAGCGTGCCGGCGCTCAGAAACCAGTCGACGTAGGCGGCCTCGTGGCCGTCCAGCACGGTCTCGGCAAGGCCGGGCGCGGCGGAATGGAAGCCGAACCACCACGGCGGCCCGTCGGCGAGGAAGTCCTCGGCGCCGGGCAGCCAGCCGAGAAGGGACTCCATGACGACCAGGCGCCGGACGAGACCGGGGCGGCGCAGGGCGAGGAGGAAGGCCGGCGCGGTGCCCGCGTCGATGCCCACCACCGCGGCCGAGGACACGCCGAGCGTGGTGAGAAGCGCCGCGGCGTCCTCGGCCAGGGTGTCCGCGTCGTACCCGGAGGCGGCCCGGCTGCTCGTGCCGAACCCGCGCAGGTCCGGCGCGATGACGCGGTAGCGGCCGGACAGATCGGCCATGACGTCCGTCCACAGCTCCCAGGTATGCGGGAAGCCGTGCAGCAGCAGGACGGCCGGGCCCGGACGCGACCAGCGGCCCGGTGAGCGCGGTGACCTGCTGGATCCGCGCTGCCCGACCCGCCAGTTGCTCGACCGTATCGGCACCAAGTGGACGTCGATGGCGGTCAAGGTGCTGGCCGAGGAGGCTCCGGGCGAGCTCCGTTTCGCGGAACTGCGGCGCCGCATCCCGGGCGTCTCACAGAAGATGCTGTCCGTCGCCCTGCAGAGCCTGGTCCGCGACGGCCTGGTCGCGCGCCGCGTGGAACCCACCGTGCCGCCCGCCGCCCACTACCGGCTCACCGAGCTCGGCCTGTCCCTCGAAAGACCGCTCTCCGCCCTGCGGGTCTGGGCCGAGACACACATGCCGGAGATCGACCGCAGCAACCAGCTCGCCGACGAGTCACCCCCCAGCTAGGGCGTGGATCGAATTGGACGACTCGCTCTCTCGACGCCGCAGTCGGGGAGCGCGAGCACGACGTCCTGGACGAAGACGTCGTCCGCGCTTCCCCGCTCAAGCACGCCAACCTCAACGTGCTGGGCCGCTACACCTTCACCGCCAGGGTCCCGGCCGCCGGCGCACGGCGCGCGGCCCCGGCTCAGGGTGACTGCGGGGCGCCGTGTCGCAGGCCGTCGAAGAGGAGGGCGGTGATCTGCCGGGCCTCGACCAGCCAGCCCTCCGTGGCGCGCATTCCGCAGATGCCGCCCAGGGCGCGCAACAAGGTGGAGCCTGTGACGTCGTCGCGGACGGTGCCGGCCGCGCTGCCGGCTTCGAGCAGCAGGGAGAGGGCGTTGGCCATACGGGTACGTGCGTCGTCGAAGACCGGTGAGTCCGTCGCCATGATGCTTTCCAGAACACTGGACATCCCCTTGCCCACCGCCGCGTGGTCCACGAGCAGCAGCAGGAAGCGCCGCAGCGCCTCCTCCGGGGCGTGTTGGTCCAGCAGGACGCCGGGCGCGGCGCACAGGTCGTCGACCTCTTTGCGGTAGACCTCCTCGATCAGCGCTTCGCGGGTTTCGAAGTGGCGGTAGAGCGTTCCGACGGCGACGCCGGCGCTGCGGGCGATCTCCTCGACGTGCGCGTCGGTGTCGCCGCCGAGAAACGCCTGGCGGGCCGCGGACAGCAGTGCCTCGCGGTTGCGTCGCGCGTCGGCGCGCAGCGGGCGTGATGCCGGCAAGAGAACCCCCATAAGGTGAGTCTGGTTCAGTTTACGTGTATCGTTTCCGGAGTCAGGTTCATATTACGGAGGAGAGACCCCATTCCCATCACGGACAACAGCCTCGACGGCCTTCGGGTACTGGTCACCGGCGGCAGCCGGGGCCTGGGCGCGGCAACCGTGCGCCGCTTCGTCGCCGCGGGCGCGACCGTGCTGGCCGCCTCCCGCAGCCGGCCCGAGGAGGACAGCGGTGCCACATTTCTCGCGGCGGACCTCTCCACGCAGCAGGGTGTGGCCGAACTCGGCCGCCGTGTCGTCGAGCAGGTAGGCGGCGTGGACGTGCTCGTGAACAACGCGGGTGCAGCGAGCGCCCCGGCGCCGACCCTGAGCCGGTCGGACGAATCCTGGCTGGCGGACCTGGAGATGAACCTCCTCAGCGCCGTGCGCCTGGACCGGGCCCTGGTGCCCGGAATGGTCGAGCGAGGCTCCGGCGTCGTCGTGCACGTCTCCTCGATCGCCAGCCAACTGCCTCAGCGCACCGAGGCGTCCTACGCCGCCGCCAAGGCCGCGCTCAACACCTACAGCCGCGAACTGGCCACCGAGGTCGGCGAGCACGGGGTGCGCGTGGTCTGCGTCCTGCCCGGCTTCGTCGTCACCGACGGTGCCACCGCCCACCTGAAACACATGGCCGAGAAGCAGGGCGTCACCACCGAAGAGGTCACGCAGCAGATCGTGGACCACCTGAAGGTCCCCATGGGCCAACCCGGAGATCCCGAGGACGTCGCCGAGTTGATCGCCTTCCTCGCCTCCGGCCGCGCGAAATGGCTCACCAGAGCGCAGTTCCGCGTCGACGGCGGCATCATCCCGACCGTCTGAGCAACCACCGACAGCACGAACAGGACACCCCCATGCCCATCACCCTGACCTCCGTGATCATCGACGCCGCCGACATCGAGCAGGAGAGCTCCTTCTGGCACCGGCTGCTCGGCGGCTCGCTCACCCCCACGCCGACCCACCACTTCGTTCAGGTCCCCGGCCTCCCGGTGATCGTTGTCCAGTCCGCTCCCGGACACACCGCCCCGCACTGGCCGGACGGCACCTCCCAGCAGATGCACCTCGACTTCGGCGTCGAGGACCTCGCGACCGCCGACCGCACGGCCACCGACGCCGGCGCCACCCGACTGCGGCCCACCGACGAGATCACCGCGGAGACCCGCGCCGGCAGCCGCGTCTACGCCAGCCCGGCCGGACACCCCTTCTGTCTGCGCTCGACCTGAGCCGGTCGCCGTCCACCGAGCCACGCCTGTCGGCAAACGATCGGGTGGCGCTGCGCATCCACGACGGCGCGTTCTCCGTGTCCGATCACGGGCACGGCGTGACACAGCCCGGGGGGCCGAGAGGGAAGAGCGGCGCGGGGCTCGTGTCCGTAGCGGCTTCGCGACCTCAGCGGGCTCCACCGTTGACGACCGTCAAGGGGAGCAACTTCTTGCCGGTGGGGCCGATCTGGATCTCGGTCTGCATCTGCGGACACACGCCGCAATCGAAGCAGGGCGTCCAGCGGCAGTCCTCGACCTCCGTCTCGTCGAGGGCGTCCTGCCAATCCTCCCAGAGCCAGTCCTTGTCCAGGCCGGAGTCCAGGTGGTCCCAGGGCAGGACCTCCTCGTAGGCGCGCTCGCGCGTGGTGTACCAGTCGACGTCGACGCCCGTGCCGTCCAGTGCCTTGGCCGCGCACTCCATCCACAGGTCGTAGCTGAAGTACTCGCGCCAGCCGTCGAAGCGGCCGCCCCGCTCGTAGACCTCGCGGATCACCGCGCCGAGTCGGCGGTCGCCACGGGAGAGGAGGCCCTCGACGATGCCGGGCTTGCCGTCGTGGTAGCGGAAGCCGATGGAGCGGCCGTACTTCTTGTCGCCGCGGATCCGGTCGCGGAGCTTGGCCAGCCGGGCGTCCGTCTCCTCCGCCGTGAGCTGCGGGGCCCACTGGAAGGGGGTGTGCGGCTTGGGGACGAAGCCGCCGATGGAGACCGTGCAGCGGATGTCGTTGGACTTCGCCACCTCGCGGCCCTTGGCGATGACGTTGACGGCCATGTCGGCGATCTGGAGCACGTCCTCGTCGGTCTCGGTGGGCAGGCCGCACATGAAGTAGAGCTTGACCTGCCGCCAGCCGTTGCCGTACGCGGTGGCGACGGTGCGGATCAGGTCCTCCTCCGAGACCATCTTGTTGATGACCTTGCGGATGCGCTCCGAGCCGCCCTCCGGGGCGAAGGTGAGGCCCGAGCGGCGGCCGTTCCGCGTCAGCTCGTTGGCCAGGTCGATGTTGAAGGCGTCCACCCGGGTGGAGGGCAGGGAGAGGCCGACCTTGTCCTCCTCGTAGCGGTCGGCGAGACCCTTGGCCACGTCGCCGATCTCGCTGTGGTCGGCGGAGGAGAGGGAGAGGAGCCCGACCTCCTCGAAGCCGGTGTTCTTCAGGCCCTGGTCCACCATCTCGCCGATGCCGGTGATCGAGCGCTCCCGCACCGGGCGGGTGATCATGCCCGCCTGGCAGAACCGGCAGCCGCGGGTGCAGCCGCGGAAGATCTCGACGGACATCCGCTCGTGCACCGTCTCCGCGAGCGGGACGAGGGGCTGCTTGGGGTACGGCCACTCGTCCAGGTCCATCACCGTGTGCTTGGACACCCGCCAGGGGACGCCGCTGCGGTTGGGGACGACCCGGCCGATCCGGCCGTCGGAGAGGTACTCGACGTCGTAGAAGCGGGGGACGTAGACGCCGCCCGTCTTCGCCAGCCGGAGCAGGAGCTCGTCCCGGCCCCCGGGACGGCCCTCCGCCTTCCAGCCGCGGATGAGCTCCGTGACCTCCAGCACCGCCTGCTCCCCGTCGCCGATCACGGCCACGTCCAGGAAGTCCGCGACCGGCTCCGGGTTGAACGCCGCGTGCCCGCCGGCCATCACGATCGGGTGGTCCTCGGTGCGGTCCGCCGCCTGCAGCGGGATGCCGGACAGCTCCAGGGCCGTGAGCAGGTTGGTGTAGCCCAGCTCGGTGGAGAAGGAGACGCCCAGCACGTCGAAGGCGCCGACCGGGCGGTGCGCGTCCACCGTGAACTGCGGGACGCCCCGCTCCCGCATCAGCTGCTCCAGGTCCGGCCAGACGCTGTAGGTGCGCTCGGCCAGCACGCCCTCCCGCTCGTTCAGCACCTCGTAGAGGATCATGACGCCCTGGTTGGGGAGGCCGACCTCGTAGGCGTCCGGATACATCAGCGCCCAGCGGACGTCGGACGCGTCCCAGTCCTTGACGGTGGAGTTCAGCTCCCCACCGACGTACTGAATCGGCTTCTGGACATGCGGAAGCAGGGCTTCGAGCTGGGGGAAGACCGACTCGACTGGCATCTCGGGGGCGCTTTCTCAAGGGGTCAGAGTGTCAGTCCTCCAGCGTAACGGGTGATCCGGGACCACAGCCCGGGGAGCTGGGCCTCCCGCTCCGCCGCGATGGCCTGCTCGCGCGCGTACGCCAGCCCGTAGGTGAAGGAGGGCTCGCCCGCGGCGTGCGCCTGGGCCGCCAGGTCCCTGAGCGCCGCGCGGGCCACCACGCTGTCCTGGTGGTCGCCGAGCAGCTCCTGCAGCTCGGTCATCTGCCCGGCGAACTGCTTGGCGGGCTTCCCCAGGGCCGGGCGGGCCGCCTCCGCGGCGTAGCGGGCCCGCTTGGCGGCCTTCCGCGCCTCGTGTACGGCCAGGTCGCGGTGGGCGCCGGGGCCGGACGCCAGCGCCTCGCCCACACCGCGCGCGAGCCGGTCGAAGTCGCGGCGCAGCGCCTTCTCGACCACCCCGGCCGCCGGGCGCTCCGCCGTCTTCCGGTGCAGCGGCGGGCCGGCGAGCAGCGCGTCCAGGCGGTCCAGGAGGGCGAGGTAGCGGCCGCCGTCCAGGACGGCGAGCAGGTGCCGCCGGGAGCCGGTGCGGCGGGCCTGCGAGAAGGTCCGCAGCCGGGTGGTGACCGGGCCCAGGCGCAGGGAGCGCGGCACCTCGTCCAGCCGCTCGGCCAGCCGCGCGGTGAGCACCTCGCGATCGCGGTCGACGCCGAGCTCGGCCGCGAGCCACTTCAGCTCGGCGCCGACCGGGTCCGTCACGGCGCGGTCCAGGACCCTGCCGTACGAGCGGAACGCGCTGCGCAGCCGGCGGGTGGCGACCCGCATCCGGTGCACCGAGTCGGGGACGTCCCGGCGTACGGCGGGGTCCAGCTCGACGATCGCGTCAACCTGGGTGCGGACGTACGCCAGGACGACGTCGGCGGCCGTCCCCGGCGCCTCCCCCTTCGGGGCCCGCTCGCGCTTCGCGGGCGGGCGGGGCCGCTCCTCCTGTTCCTGCCAGGCCGTGGCGTCCAGCGCGCGCCGCAGCTTGGAGGGGGACGCCGAGCTGCGCAGCCCGGCCGCGCGCAGCAGTTCGTCCACCGCGTCCAGCAGCGCAGGGTCCTGCCCCGGCGCCAGCTCGGCCTCCACCTCGGTCCACTCGGCGGTGGTCCCGGCCGGGCCGTACCGCTCGGCACTCACCTCGTCCACGCTGACCTCGGCGAGCGGCGTGCCCGCCGCGTCGCGCAGCTCCCGCGCGGTGCGCCGCTGGCACAGCCGCATCAGCGGCACCAGCGGCGCGCCGCGCACCCGCGAGCGGACGAGCGCGGCCAGCTCGCGGGGCAGCTCGTCGGCCAGCGGTGCGCGGATCTCGTCCCGTACGCCGGGGTCGCGGGGGTCCGCGGGCAGTTTCAGATGCCAGCCCTCGTCGCCGCCGCCGACGCGGCGCCGGAGGGTGGTGCGGTGGGCGGCGAGGCGCCCGTCCTCGGTGTCGTAGTAGGTCGCGTCGAGTGCGACGGGGCCGGTGTCGGCGGTGGCGGCGACGCCCGGCAGCCTGTCCATGGCGGGCAGCTCCCGCAGCTCCGTTCCGGCCTCGGCTTCGTATTTACGCTCAATCTCGCGTACAACGTCCACCATGTCGGGAACGTAATCGCGCGCCCGGCCCCCCGCAATGCCCGGTCGCCGCATGTCCGAGCTGGAGTGACACCGTGTTCATGATCGATGAGTCGTTCGTCGACCGCTGGGAGAGGCGCACACTCCCCTGGCTGACGGGACTCGCCGTGCTGTCCCTGATGGTCTATGTGTCCACCGCCGCGATGACGCACCCGCCGTTCTACTGGTCGGTGATCGACTACGGTATCTGGGCGCTCTTCGCCGTGGACTTCCTGCTGCGGCTGGGGGCGGCCCGCAACCGGCTGCGCTTCCTGCGGCGGAACCCGCTGGACGCGCTGGCGCTGCTGCTGCCGTCGCTGCGCGCGCTCGGGGTACCCCCTGCTCGAGCGGAGCCGAGAGCTTGGGGGAGGCTGCTGGCCATCATCGGGCGGCTGTCGTCGGTGGCGCGGCGTGGGCGTGCTGGGGGCACCCCCTGCTCGAGCGAAGCCGAGAGCTTGGGGGAGGCTGCTGGCGTCGACCGGGCTGGTGGTGGCGCTGGCCATACTGGCGCTGTCGGCGGCCGTGCTGAAGGCGGAGCGGGGCGCGCCGGACGCGACGATCACCTCGCTGCCGGAGGCGCTGTGGTGGGCGATGACGACGACCACCACCGTGGGGTACGGGGACCTGGCGCCGGTGACGGCGGACGGCAGGGTCTACGGCTCGATCCTGATGGTCATCGGCATCGGGACGATGGGTACGGTCACCGCCGCGCTGGCGTCGCGGCTCTTCCTCGCGCCGGAGCGCGCGGAGCCGGCCGCCGCGGAGCTTGGTGCCGCGGCGCGGGCGGGCGAGGGGTCCGCGGGCGCGGGCGCGCTGGACCGGCTCGCCCGGCTCGGGGAGCTGCGGGAGCGCGGGGTCGTGACGGACGAGGAGTTCGCCCGGAAGAAGGCGGAGCTCCTGGAGCGCGTGTGAGCCCCGCGCATCCCGCCGGGCCGGGGCTGCCCCTTGCGGGGCGCGCCCGTCAGGGGGCCGCTATCGGTTTCTGGGTGCGGATGGACTGGAGGAGCCCCACCGCTATCCACACGGCGAACATGGACGTGCCGCCGTACGAGACGAACGGGAGCGGAAGCCCCGCCACCGGCATGATGCCGAGCGCCATCCCGATGTTCTCGAACGCCTGGAACGCGAACCAGGACACGATACCGGCCGCCACGACCGTGCCGTACAGCTCGCTGGACTCGCGGGCGATCCGGCACGCGCGCCAGATCAGCACGCCCAGCAGCAGGATGATGAGGCCGCCGCCGACGAAGCCCAGCTCCTCCCCGGCGACCGAGAAGACGAAGTCGGTCTGCTGTTCGGGGACGAACTGCCCCGTCGTCTGGGTGCCTTCGAACAGGCCCTTGCCGGTGAGCCCGCCGGAGCCGATGGCGATCCGGGCCTGGTTGGTGTTGTAGCCCACGCCGGAGGGGTCGAGGGCGGGGTTGGCGAAGGCCGCGAACCGGTTGATCTGGTACTCGTCCAGCACGCCCAGCGCCCACACCAGGATCGCGCCGCCGGTGCCCGCCAGGATCAGCCCGAGGACCCAGCGGTTGGACGCGCCGGAGGCGAGCAGCACCCCGAGCACGATGATGACCAGCACCATCACCGAGCCCAGATCCGGCATCAGCAGGATGACGGCGATCGGGAGGGCCGCCATACCCAGCGCGTTCAGCACCGTGCGGTGGTCGGGGTAGGCGCGGTCGCCCGCGTCCACCTTCGCGGCGAGCATCATCGCCATCCCCAGGATGACCGTGATCTTGATGAACTCGGCCGGCTGGATGGTGAAGCCGCCGCCCAGGTTCAGCCAGGCGCGCGAGCCGTTGATGGTGGCGCCCAGCGGGGTGAGGACGAGCACGGCCAGGAAGACGGACAGGCCGTACATCACCGGCACCGCGCCGCGCAGCCTGCGGTGGCCGAGCCAGATGGTGACGCCCATCAGCGCGAAGCCGACCAGCAGGAAGATGACGTGCCGCAGCAGGAAGTAGTACGGGTCGCCCTGGTTCAGCTCGGTGCGGTTGCGGGTCGCGGAGTAGACCAGTATCGACCCGATGACCGAGAGGGCGAGCGCCGACAGCAGTATCAGCCAGTCCAGCCGCCAGACCACGGAGTCGCGCGCGGTCAGCCTGCTCCACGCCGAGCGGCGCCGGGGGCCGTAGCCGGTCAGCGGGTAGGAGCGGGTGCTCAATCCCCCACCCCCGTTCCCCGCTGCTCCCGGCGGGCCGCCTGCGCCGGAGCCTCGGCCGCGCCCTCCTTCTGCTGCTGCTTCGCGCCGTCGCCCTTCTTGAGGGCCTTCGCGAACGCGGTGTCCTTGCGGGCCTCGATGGCGCCGTCCTTGTCGATCTTCGGCAGCCCGGACTCCGGCCGGGGCAGCAGCGCCTTCTTCTTGTCGATGTCGCCGTCCTTGCCGACGCCGTATATGGCGTCGTAGATCTTCCGGACGGCGGGCCCGGAGGCACCGGACCCGGTGCCGCCCTGGGAGATGGTCATCACGACGGTGAAGTCGTCGGTGTACGTCGTGAAGTACGAGGTGGTCTGCTTGCCCGCGACCTCGGCCGTGCCGGTCTTGGCACGCATCTTGATCTTGTCCTGCGGCCAGCCCGCGTTGCCGAACCGCCAGGCGGCGGTGCCCCGGGTGGCCACGCCCTGCAGCGCCTTGTCCATCTGCTTGATGGTCTTGCCGTCTATCGGCAGCTTGCCGTGCGCCTTGGGGGCGATCTTCTTCACCCGCTCGCCGTCGGGGCTGACGATCGCCTTGCCGAGGGTGGGGTCGTAGAGCGTGCCGCCGTTGGCGAGCCCCGCGTAGATGGTGGCCATCTGGACCGGGGTGACCAGCGTGTCGCCCTGGCCGATGGAGTAGTTGATGCTGTCACCGGCGCGCATCTTCATGCCGGTGGCGCAGTTCTCCTTGGCGATCTTCTCGGCGTAGGTCTTGGCGTTCTTGCCCTGCTCGCACCAGGCGTCCTTGTTGGCCTCCCAGTACTCCTTCTTCCAGGCGCGGTCCGGGACCCGGCCGGTGACCTCGTTCGGCAGGTCCACCCCGGTCTTCTTGCCCAGCCCGAACTGGTGCGCCGTCTTGTAGAACCAGTCCTTGGTGTCCTTCTTGGGCTTGTTGCCGCCGTCCTTCTTCCACTGCTGGTAGGCCAGGTCGTAGAAGACGGTGTCGCAGGAGACCTCCAGGGCGCGGCCCAGGTTGATGGAGCCGTAGCCCTTGGACTCGTAGTTCTTGAAGACCTGGCCGCCCACCTCGTACGAGGAGGCGCAGTCGTAGCGGCCGTCGAAGGGGTAGCCCGCCTTGACGGCGGCGGCCGTCGGGATCACCTTGAAGACCGAGCCGGGCGCCGACTGGCCCTGGATGGCGCGGTTGAGCAGCGGATAGTTGGACTTCTTGCCGGTGAGCCGGGCGTACTCCTTGCCGGAGATACCGCCGACCCAGGCGTTGGGGTCGTAGGTGGGGTTGGAGGCCATGGCGACCACGCGGCCGGTCCGGTTCTCCATGACCACGGCCGCGCCCGCGTCCGCCTTGTAGTTCCGGCGGGTGTTCTTGTCGTACTCCTTGCGGGCGTCCTTCATGGCCTGCGCGAGGGACTTCTCGGTGACCGCCTGGACGCGGGAGTCGATCGAGGTGACGAGGTTGGAGCCGGGCTCGGCCTTGTCGCTCTCGGCCCGGCCCATCACCCGGCCGAGGTTGTCCACCTCGTAACGGGTCACGCCGGAGCTGCCGCGCAGCTCGCTGTCGTACTCGCGCTCCAGCCCGGAGCGGCCGATCTCGTCCGAGGGCAGGAACGGCGAGTCGGTGTCCTTGGCCTTCTCGATCTCCTTGTCGGTGACCGGCGAGAGATAGCCCAGCGCCTGCGAGGCTCCGGCGCCGTACGGCGCCGTGTAGCGGCGCACCGCCATCGGCTTGGCCGTTATGCCGGGGAACTCCTCCGAGCGCTCGCGGATCTGCAGCGCCTGCCGCGGCTTGGCGTCGTCGGTGACCGGGATCGGCTGGTAGGGGGAGCCGTTCCAGCAGGGCTGCTCGGTCCGGGAGTCGCAGAGCCGGACCTTGTTCCGGACCGTCGTCGGATCCATGTCCAGGACCTTGGCGAGGCGTTCGAGTACGGCCCTGCCGTCGTCGTCCTGCTTCATCAGCTCGGTGCGGGAGGCGGAGACCACCAGCCGGGTCTCGTTGTCCGCGATGGGCACCCCGCGCGCGTCGAGGATGGAGCCGCGCACGGCCGGCTGGACGACCTGCTGGACGTGGTTGCCCGCGGCCTCCTTCTCGTACTCGTCGCCGTTGCGGATCTGCAGATACCAGAGCCGGCCCCCGAGCGTCAGCAGCAGCGACACCACCAGGATCTGGATGACGACGAGCCGGATGGTGACGCGCTGCGTGCGGCCGGTCTCGGGAATGTTGGTCACAGCCGCTTGACCCCCTTGATCCTTCCTGGCTTGGTGCGGGACGAGCGCCCCAGCAGCGAGCCGCGCTGGCTGCCGATCCCCGCGCCCCGCCCCCGCT
>NZ_JAAKZZ010001099.1 GCF_011045075.1 Streptomyces boncukensis | reverse complement strand
CAGCCGCGCCGCGGAGGGCCCGCCGTGCAGCAGGCGCCTGACGAGCCAGCCCCACGGCGCCCACAGCAGCCCCAGCAGTGCGGCGAGCAGCACGAGAAACACATGCAGATTCGGCACCAGCCAGTGGTGCAGCGCCAGCATGAACCCCGTGCCGCCCAGCCAGCCGGTGAGGGCGGCAGCGCGCGGTGTGGGCGCCGCGCGGGCCAGCAGCATCCACGGCACCAGCGCGCCGTACGCCAGCCACCACAGCGAGGGCGCGGGGAAGGCGAGGGCGGGCAGCCCGCCCGCCGGCAGCGCGAGCGCCCCGCGTCTCCACGGGGAAGCCAGGACCCTGGGCATGCCGCGCCTCCTGACCGTCCGGTATGCCGACCCGCACCACCAGTGTGCGCGCGGAAGACCGGCGCGGGCGAGGGCGCGCGGTCGACCGTACGAGTGGTCGGAACCCCGGTGCGCTCCGTGCCGCAGCAGCACAGCCTCCCCCCAGCTCTCGGACTGCGAAGTACGGCAGGGGCAGCCCCTGCCCAGCACGAGGTGCCGGAGGCCCTAGCGGGCTCTGCATCCGTC
>NZ_JAAKZZ010001098.1 GCF_011045075.1 Streptomyces boncukensis | reverse complement strand
CCCTTCGGACACGGCCGGAGCGCGGGACGGCACCCTCGACCGCGTCGCCTTCGGCGACCCCGCCTCCGAGAAGGCGCACGGGTTCCACGGAGCCGACACCGAAGCCGTGACCGGTGCCCACGGCCTCCCCGCCCGCGTCGCCCGGCCGCCCGCCGAGCCGGGGACTCTCCTGGGCGAGCTGCGGTTCACGATGAAGGCCGATCCCGTCCGGCAGAACTTCCTCACCCTGAAGCTCTGGGGCGAGGACGACTCGACGTACAAGACCGTGCTGCTGGTCGACGGCGAGCAGGCCAACTACCACGACCACGGCGACTACGAAGCCGTCAGTTCAGGCAGCCTCAGCGGTCACACTCCCACCGGCCCCCTCCCCGGCCGGTTCTCCTTCGCCACCGCGATGCTCCCTCTCGTCTCCACGCAGGGCCGTGAGCTGGTGGAGATCACCGTGCGGACGTCACATCAGAACCTCGGCAAGGAGGCCACCGAGACGTCGCGCGGCTACTACAGCGCCACCGTCCACACCGCGCCCCTCCTCGACCCCGGCAAGGACGAGCTGCCCCCGTACGAGAAGTCCACC
>NZ_JAAKZZ010001097.1 GCF_011045075.1 Streptomyces boncukensis | reverse complement strand
ACGGACCCCAGGCCACGGACGTGCCGGGGAGCCCGCGATCACGGCGGTGCTGCACCCACGCGTCCAGGAACGCGTTCCCGGCCGCATACGCGCCCTGACCGCCGCTGCCCCAGGTCGCGGCGATCGAGGAGAACACCACGAACAGATCGAGTGGCAGGTCCCGGGTGAGCTCGTCCAGCAGCACGGTGCCCTTGGTTTTGGGGTTGAGGACGCGGGCTGCGGCATCCGTGGTGGTCCACTCCAGTCCTTCGGGATCCCCGATCCCGGCGGTGTGCACGATGCCGGTCAGCGGCCACTGCTCCGGCACACCGTCGATCACCGAGGCGAGCGCGTCCCGGTCGGTGACGTCGCACGCGGCCACTGTCACCTGCGCGCCGAGGTCGGTCAGCTCTTCGATCAGGCCGTCGGGAGCTGTTCCGCTGCGGCTGGTGAGGACGAGGTGTGGTGCGCCTCGTCCAGCGAGCCAGCGGGCGGTGTGTGTGCCCAGGGCTCCGGTGCCGCCGGTGATCAGGATGGTGCCGGTGGGCTGCCAGCCGGTACCGGTGACGGCTGCGGGCAGTGCGCGGGCCAGGCGGCGGCCGTAGA
>NZ_JAAKZZ010001096.1 GCF_011045075.1 Streptomyces boncukensis | reverse complement strand
GTGAGGCGGTGGAGGGGGTTTCGGTTGCTGCGGTCAATGGTCCGCATACCACGGTGGTTTCGGGTGAGGTGGCGGCGCTGGAGGTGTTGGTGGAGCGGTGTGCGGCTCGGGAGGTGCGGTGTCGGTGGATTCCGGTGGACTATGCCTCGCATTCGGGTCAGGTGGAGGGGATTGAGGGGGAGTTGCTGGAGTGTTTGGCGGGGATCGAGGCCGGTCCGGGTGAGGTTCCGCTGTATTCGACGCTGGCGGGTGCCGTGGTGGACGGGGCGGTGATGGGGCCGCGGTATTGGTATGAGAATCTGCGGCACACGGTCGAATTCCAGGACACAATCCGGGCGTTGCTGGATGACGGGCATCGGTTGTTCGTCGAGATCAGTCCGCATCCGGTGCTGTCCACCGGTTTGCACGACATCCTCGACCACACCGACACCGACACCGACACCGGCACCGGCGCGGGTGGTGAGTCGGGGGTGCGGGCGGTGGTGCTCGACACCCTGCACCGCGATCAGGCCGGCGCCCACCGGTTCCACACCGCTCTGGCCGCTGCCCAGGTCCACCTCCACACCCCGCACTGGCACACCCGCACCC
>NZ_JAAKZZ010001095.1 GCF_011045075.1 Streptomyces boncukensis | reverse complement strand
GTCCCATGCGCCTCCACCGCATCCACATCCCCCGCCCCCACACCCGCATTGGCCAACGCCTGCCGGATCACCCGCTGCTGGGACGGCCCGTTCGGCGCCGTGAGCCCATTGGACGCACCATCCTGATTGACCGCACTGCCCCGCACCACCGCCAACACCCGATGCCCAAGACGCCGGGCATCCGAGAGCCGCTCGACCACCAACACCGCCGCACCCTCCGACCACCCCGTCCCATCCGCCGCCGCCGCAAACGACTTACACCGCCCATCCGCAGCCAACCCACCCTGCCGCTCGAAATCCACAAACACCCCCGGCGTGGACAACACCGTCACCCCACCGGCCACCGCCAGATCACACTCACCCGACCGCAACGCCCCGGACGCCAGATGCAACGCCACCAACGACGAGGAACACGCCGTATCCACCGTCACCGCCGGACCCTCCAGCCCGAACGCATACGCCACCCGCCCCGAAAGCACACTCCCCGCATTCCCGGTTCCCAAGAACGCCTCCACCCCCTCGGGCACCACCTGCATACTCGACGCGTACTCGTGATACATCAGCCCCGCATACACACCCGTCGAGGAC
>NZ_JAAKZZ010001094.1 GCF_011045075.1 Streptomyces boncukensis | reverse complement strand
GGGCTGATCTCGCCCGTGGTGGTGTTGAGGCGGTGTTCGGTGCGGTGTCCGGCCAGGCGTACGGGGTTGGTGCAGCCGCCGAGGCCGGAGAGCTGGCGGAGGATACCGGGCAGGGTGCCGCTGGCGGCGAGGTTCCCGAGTTCGGTGAGCGGGGCGGGGGCGTTGCGGGTGAAGATGGCTGTACTCCTTCTCAGGCTTGTCAGTCGGGAAGGTGGTGGGCTGCCGGGGCGGCGGATACTTGGCGGTGTCGGGCCGCCCCGGGAGCCGTTCAGCGGTGGCGCTGCTGGGCGTTGAAGAGCGAGCGCAGGACGACGGCCGCGACCGCTACGGAGATCGCCGAGACGGCGACGGCCGCCAGGAGCGCGGTGGCGACGACGCCGCCGACCAGGACGAGGGCCACGGCGCCGGTACCGACCGAGGGCACCAGCGGGGAGCGACGCGGGGCGGGAGTGGCGTGCTGGCAGGTGCAGGTCGCCGGTTCGTGGGTGTGCTGGACGGCTGGGGACGGAGCGTGTGGGGTGGTGGGCAGCTTCGGTTGGAGCAGCATGGTTCGGTCTCCTAATTCGTGAGTAGGCGGTTCCAGGGCAGCCC
>NZ_JAAKZZ010001093.1 GCF_011045075.1 Streptomyces boncukensis | reverse complement strand
TCGTAGAGGCCCAGGCCCATCCCGGCACGCTGCGCACCCTGACCGGTGAACAGGAACGCCAACCGGCCCTCGCCGGACACCCCGGTCGCGAGCACACCGTCCCCGGCCAGCACCGCGCGGTGCTCCAGGGCGGCGCGTGTGGTGGCCAGCGACCAGCCGACATCCACCGCATCCAGCTCCGGCCGCTCGGCGACGAAGGACCGGAGTCGCTTGATCTGTTCTTGCAGGGCGGGCTCGGACTTCGCCGAGACCACCCATGGCACCAGCCCCGGCGCCTGCCGCATCGCAGGGTCCGGCAGCGGCTCGGGTTCCGGTTCAGGGGCCTGCTCGACGATGACGTGGGCGTTGGTGCCGCTGATGCCGAAGGAGGACACCGCTGCCCGTCGTGGCCGGTCCGCCTGGGGCCACTCCCGGGTCTCGGTGAGCAGTTCCACCGCGCCCGCCGACCAGTCCACCTGCGGCGAGGGTTCGTCCACGTGCAGCGTCGCGGGCAGCACACGGTGCTGCAGGGCCATGACCATCTTGATGACACCGGCGACGCCTGCGGCCGCCTGGGCGTGGCCGATGTTGGATTTGATCGAGCCCAGCCACA
>NZ_JAAKZZ010001092.1 GCF_011045075.1 Streptomyces boncukensis | reverse complement strand
GCCACCACACGCACACCGTCACCGAGCGAAAGAGCCCCCGAGACCACAGCAGCAGCGATCTCCCCCTGCGAATGCCCCAGCACCGCATCCGGCTCCACACCATGCGAACGCCACAACTCCGCCAGCGCCACCATCACCGCGAACGACGCAGGCTGCACCACATCCACCCGCTCCAGCCCCACACCGTGCCGCAGAACATCCACCAACGACCAGTCCACCAACGACGACAACGCCTCCGCACACTCGGCCACCACCCCCGCAAACACCGCCGAAGCATCCAGCAGCCCAGCCCCCATACCAACCCACTGCGAACCCTGACCCGGGAACACGAACACCAGCCGCCCCGACACATCCGCCACCCCCGTCACCACGTCGGGGTCGGGCCTGTCGTGCGCCAGCGCGTCCAGCCCTGGGCGCGGGTCCTCCCCCACGACGACCGCCCGGTGCGGCAGCGCGGCGCGCGACAGCGCCAGCACCCGGCCGACACCCGCCAGCCCGGCCCCGTCGGCGTCCGGCCGCTGCCGGACAAACGCACCCAGCCGCTCCGCCTGCGCCCGCAGCGCCGCCCCGGACTGCCCCGACACGACCCAGGGC
>NZ_JAAKZZ010001091.1 GCF_011045075.1 Streptomyces boncukensis | reverse complement strand
GGTGCGGTGCTGGGCTTCACGATCGACTGACGCCCTCCCACCGGGCCTGTACGTTATCTGCTGTTTGTCAGGATATTACCGGGGTGCTACCGGGTGCGGCGGACCAGCGGTGTCTCGTGTTCCTCGTAGTCGCCGAGCACGGCGACGCTGAAGGCCGCGCCGGCGAAAACCCTGATCGCTCGGAAGAGGCCGCCGGCGCGGTGCCGGCTCCCCTGCAGGGCGGAGCCAGAAACCGCGGTGGCTCCGCCGACCGGTGCGTGCACGGATACGGATGCGGTGTTCATGCTCCCCAGGATGCTTCGCCGCAGGCCACCGCGGCATCGGCCGCAGGTCGTCACCCGCGGAGCGCCCGGCTACGACCCAGGGCCGACCCGGAACCCGGGTAAACCCTGAGAACCCTCTCGGGGGTCGCGCGAAATTCATTCGCCCGGCCGTCACCCCACGGCTAGACTCCCGCCCTTGTCCCCCTTCCCGGCGAGCGGAACGCCGGGAAGGAGCCTGCCGCACGGAAACCGGCCGGCCATCCGACAGACACGCATCTGAACGTCACCGCGCATGGCCACCCGCGCCCTTGGCGCCCGAGCCGCCGTGCGCGCCGGAGGCA
>NZ_JAAKZZ010001090.1 GCF_011045075.1 Streptomyces boncukensis | reverse complement strand
TGACCGCCGCCACATCCAGCCCGGAGTCGGCGACCTCAGCTTCCGTCGCCTGCACCGCCAGCATCCCACCACCGGACGGCAACGCCTGCATCAGACGGCCACGCTCCGCGACCAGCGTGCACGCGTCATCCAGGTCAAGGATCCCGGAGACGTGCGCGGCGCTGATCTCGCCCAGCGAGTGCCCCAGCAGCACGTCCGGGGCCACACCCCACGACTCCACCAGCCGGTACAGGGCCACTTCGAGCGCGAACAACCCCGCCTGCGCCCACAGCGTGCCCTCCAGACCGACACCCCCGGCCAGCACCTCACGCAACGCACGCTCCAACCGCACATCCAATCGCGCACACACCGCATCGAACGCCTCGGCGAAGACCGGGAACTGCTCATACAGCCCCAGGCCCATCCCGGCACGCTGCGCGCCCTGCCCCGTGAACAGGAACGCCAACCGACCCTCCCCGGCGACGCCGGAGGCGAGCGTCGCATCCCCGGCCAGCACCGCGCGGTGCTCCAGCCCGGCCCGCGCCGTGGCCAGCGACCAGCCCACATCCACCGCGTCCAGCTCCGGCCGCTCCGCCACGAACGACCGCAGCCGCTCCACCTGCCCCCGCAGCGC
>NZ_JAAKZZ010000108.1 GCF_011045075.1 Streptomyces boncukensis | reverse complement strand
CCCCCACGTGATGTCACTGGGAGTCCACCGCCCCACCCGGCTCGTCACCAACGAAGAGGTGGCACACCGCACTGCCGTGCCCGCCGACTGGATCGAGAAGCGCTCCGGCATCGTCTCCCGCCGCTTCTGCGGACCGGACGAGAGCCTGGAGTCCATGGCCGTCAGCGCCGGGACCCTTGCCCTGACCGCGGCCGGCATTTCCCCGGCGCAGGTGGACTGCGTGATCCTGGCGACCAGCAGCTACCTGACACAGACCCCTCCGCTGGCACCACGCCTCGCACACCTGCTCGGCACGACGGCAGCCGGAGCATTCGACCTCAAGGCCGCCTGTGCGGGCTTCTCCCTGGCACTCACCGCGGCCGCGGACTACATCCGCGCGGGCAGCGCCCGGCTCGTCCTGGTGATCGGTGCGGAGCAGTACAGCTCGATCACCGATCACACCGACCGGAGCACTGCCATGCTCTTCGCCGACGGAGCGGGCGCGGCCGTGGTCGGGACGGGCGAGGGATCCGGCATCGGGCCCGTCGCCTGGGGTTCCGACTGCACGGCCTGGGAGGCCCTCACCACACCGAGCTGGCTGGAGTTCGTCGGCCAGCCGCAAGCGCCGCCCCCCGTCATCCGCATGGACGGGCGCGCGCTGCTCCGCTCGATCCTCCGGCACGCCCCCGATGTGGTCGGCCGGGCGCTGGCCGGTGCTGGGGTGGGCCTTGCCGATCTGGCCGCGTTCATTCCGCACCAGGCCAACGGCCGCATCATCGACATGCTCGCCGAGCAGCTCGGACTGCCCGGCCATGTGGTGATCGCCCGCGACGTGACGGAGACCGGCAACACCAGTGCGGCCTCCATCCCTCTGGCCATCGAGTGGCTCCTGCGCGACGGTTCCGCCAAGAAGGGCGACCTCGCCCTCCTCTTCGGGTTCGGCGCGGGCCTCACCTACGCCGGCCAACTCATCGAACTGCCCGGCGCAGTACGGACCAACGACTCCGGAGGGCCCTCATGAAGCTCAGCCCTGCCGATCGCCCCACCCGCAACGCCCGGATTCTCGGTCTCGGCGCCTACCGGCCCGCGCGTGTGGTCGACAACCGCGAGCTGGCTCCTGCCTGCGGTGTTACCGAGAGCTGGTTCCCTCCGCGTACGGGAATCCGCTCCCACCGCATGGCCGATGAAACCGAGACCCTTTCCGCCATGGGAATCTCCGCCGCCCAGGCTGCCCTCGAGGCCGCCGGTACCACGGCCCGCGAGATCGGCTGCATCCTCGTCACCACGATGGGGCACACCAGCCAGCTCCCCTCCCTCTCACCACAAATCGCCCACGGCCTCGGCGCCGACCACGCCGTCGCCTACGACGTCTCCTCGGCCTGCTCCGGCTTCTGCTACTGCCTCGCCACGGCGCGGGACCACATCGGTTCCGGCAACACCGACCTCGCCCTCGTGATCGCCACGGAACGGGTGAGCGACTTCGTCGACTTCAGCGACCGGTCGATCGTTGCGATCTTCGGTGACGGCGCCGGTGCCGCCGTCGTCGGACCATCCGACTCCCCCGGAATCGGCCCGGTGACCTGGGGCAGCAAGGGATCTGGGAGCGACGTCATCCGTATGACCCGCACCTGGCCCGAGTACGCGGCCGACCGCACGCTGCCCGCTCCAGCCATCACGATGGACGGCAACAAGGTCTGGACCTGGGTACGGCACGACGTCACCGCTGCCATCGGCCGGGCCCTCGACTCTGCTGGGGTGGGCCTTGCCGATCTGGCCGCGTTCATTCCGCACCAGGCCAACGGCCGCATCATCGACATGCTCGCCGAGCAGCTCGAACTGCCCGACCATGTGGTGATCGCCCGCGACGTGATCGAGACCGGCAACACCAGTGCGGCCTCCATCCCTCTGGCCATCGAGCGGCTCCTGCGCGACGGTTCCGCCAAGAAGGGCGACCTCGCCCTCCTCTTCGGATTCGGCGCGGGCCTCACCTACGCCGGCCAACTCATCGAACTGCCGTGAACCAGGGGCGAGCCGCGACAGCAGACCGACACAACTCCCGCACGAGGGACGGAACATGCGACTTGGTCTCAACCTCGGGTACACCGGCTTCTGGAGAGGCACCAACGACATGTCCGTCGTCCAGGCGGCGGACCGCCTCGGCTACGTGGCCTGCTGGATCTCCGAGGCGCACGGCTCCGATGCCGCCACCGTCCTGGCCTTCGTCGCGGCCAGGACCCGGCACATCGACATCGGCGCGTCCGTCTTCCAGATCCCCGCCCGCACCCCCGCCATGACCGCCATGACCGCGGCCACCCTCGACCAGCTGTCCGAGGGCCGCTTCCGGCTCGGACTCGGCGTATCGGGCCCCCTGGTCTCCGAGGGCTGGTACGGCGTCGAGTTCGACCGGCCGCTGACCCGCACACGCGAGTACGTCGAAATCGTGCGCAAGGCCCTGGCCCGCGAACGGGTCACCCATGAGGGCACGCACTGGACACTGCCACTCCCCGGCAGTGCCGCACCGCCACTGAGGCTCTCCATCCAGCCGGTACGCGCTCGTATCCCGCTGTACATCGCCGCACTCGGCCCGAAGAACCTGGAACTCACCGGCCGGATCGCGGACGGGTGGCTGGGCATGTTCTTCGTGCCGGAGCAGGCCGCGCTCGCCCTGACCCCCCTACGGGCAGGCCGGGCAAGCGTGGGGAAGACGCTCGACGGCTTCGACATCACGACGTACGTTCCCCTGATCGTCACCCGGACCGACCGCGAAGAGGACATCCAGGAAGGAGCCGACCGGCTCCGCGCCGCCACCGCTCTGTACGTCGGCGGCATGGGCAGCAAACAGCGGAACTTCTACCACCACACCGTCCAGCGGATGGGCTTCGAGCAGGCCGCCGACGAGATCCAGGGCAAGTACCTGGCCGGGGACCGCACCGGCGCTGCCGCCGCGGTTCCCCACCAGCTGATCGACTCCACCGCCCTGATCGGCACCCGCGACCGTATCGCCGACCGGCTGCGGGCGTACGCCGATGCGGGAGTGAGCACCGTCAACCTGTTCCCCGCAGGGCGTACCGCGAAGGAGCGGGTCGGCGCACTGTCCACGGCTGCGGAAGCCATGGCGCGTTGATCAGGACGGTGCCCAATCGACGATGCACCCGAAACACGGCTCATGGTGGTGCCGGTGCGGCAGGTATGGCAGCCGAGGACGGTCTGTCCTGTGTGCGGGCGGCGTGATGTGCCGCTGGTGGGCGTGCCGCGACGGCCAGGACTTGCCCGACCTGTGACGTGCCCGCCGGGTCGGCCTGCCGCACCGGCTGCCCGGCGACTGGTCCGCCGAGTCCGGCTACCGCGCGGGCCGGCGCCTGGCCGAGGAGCCCGGCTGCACCGCGGTGTTCGCCGCCAACGACCAGATGGCGCTCGGCGTGCTGCGCGCGCTGCACGGGCGGGGCCGCTCCGTCCCCGGCGACATCAGCGTGGTCGGCTTCGACGACCTCCCCGACGCGCCTGCTGCTCGTGGACGGCGCCCTGCGGCAGATCCGCACCAGCTCCCGGGAGCGCGGCACCGCCCTGGTGCCCACGCGCCTGGTCGTACGCGAGACCACGGCCCCGCCGCCGGTACCGTGAGTGAGCGCCTCCTGCGGACCTTGCCGGGTCGGGGGTGCCCCTTGCCGTCCCGTCGCGGGGCGCCAGGGCGCGCCCCGAAGGGGCGCGGGGAACTGCGCGACCAGCCACAACACTCCCGCAGTCTGCGACGAGACGGTACGGGGCAGGTCCGACACAGCAAGATCCGCCGGGTAACGGCCCAGGGAAACGGAAGCGGGAAGGGAGCACGGTGACCGAGAAGGACGCGGCGCCCCGGCGGGTGTCGATGGCCGATGTCGCGCGGCGCGCGGGGGTCTCCTCGCAGACGGTCTCCCGCGTCTCCAACGGCGACCGGGCGGTCGTCGAGCGCACCCGCCAGCGGGTCCTGGAAGCCATGAAGGAGCTGGGCTACCGGCCCAACAGCGCGGCGCGGGCCCTCAAGCGGGGCACCTTTCACACCCTCGGCGTCATCACGACGGGCCTGGCCACCACCGGGAACGTGCGGACGCTGGAGGCCATCGCCGCCTGCGCCTCACGCGAGGGGTACGCCGTGACGCTGCTCCCGCTCGACGCGCCGACCCGGGGCGGCGTCGAGGGCGCCTTCACCCGGCTCGGCGAGCTGGCGGTCGACGCGTTCGTCCTCATCATGGAGGTGCACCTGCTGGACACGGCCCAGCTCACCCTGCCGCCGCAGGCCAAGGTGGTGGTGGCCGACTCCGACGCCGGGGACCGCTTCCCCGTCGTGGACACCGACCAGCACCAGGGGGCGCGGGCCGCCGTGCGCCATCTGCTGGAGCTCGGCCACCCCACCGTGTGGCACGTCGCCGGGCCCGAGGACTCCTTCGCCGCCGGCCGCCGCACCGCCGCCTGGGAGGCCGCACTGCGCCGGGCAGGGTGCCCGGCGCCGCCGCCGCTGCGGGGCGACTGGACGGCGGAGTCCGGCTACCGCGCCGGACTGCGGCTGGCGGCGGAGGGGGACTGCACGGCCGTCTTCGTCTCCAACGACCAGATGGCCCTCGGCGTGCTGCGGGCACTGCACGAGGCCGGCCGCCGGGTGCCGGAGGACGTGAGCGTGGTCGGCTTCGACGACATCGACGAGGCCGCCTCCTTCATCCCCCCGCTGACCACGGTCCGCCAGGACTTCGCGCGGGTCGGCGAACTCTGCGTGGACGCCGTGCTGGGCGCACTGCGGGGCGACTCCGCGCCGGGCACCACCCTGGTGCCCACCACCCTGATCGAACGGCGCAGCACAGCCCCCTACCGGTGAGGGCCGCCGTGCCCCGTCAGGGCCGGGATCGGGGTCGGGGCGGAGGTCGACGGTGCGGGCACGGTGCCCGGCATGCAGCTCCAGGACGACGGCCTCGTTGCCGCCCTCGCGCAGCGCGGGCGCCGGAACGTAGAGGGAGCGCTGCGGCCCGCGCGACCAGTAGCACCCGAGCGGGAACCCGTTGATCCAGGCGTTCCCCTTGGTCCAGCCGTCGAGGTGGAGGAACGTGTCGGCGGAGCAGCACATGCAGGCCCTCAGCCGCCGCCAGGTCGAGGCACCGGGGCAGCGCGAGCTCCTCCTCCCAGCGGAAGCCCCCCGGGCTCGGCTGGTGCAGGTTCCACGGGACGTAGGTCTCCACGGTGTTGAGACCCATCAGACGGGCCTTGCGCAGCCGGTCCGCCCACTGTTCGGGGTGCACCCGGAAGTGGCGCAGCGCTCCGGAGAGGACGCGGCGGCGGCGCGCCGCTCACGTTTGCGTAACCATTCCGGGGGTGGCAAGCCCCGCGCCACGCGGCGGGGGCACGGGAGGGCGCGCGGAGGGTTGACGGCCCCCGGGGCCGTTGCCACACTCCTCAACTCCGCACGGCCGTACGCAAGCGATTGCGGACAGCCGACGCAGCACCCTCTCCCACAGCCTTGCAGCCCAGGTGGGGGACGGTAGCGAGGTGAATCGATTCATATTCGACGGTGTGCGGGGCACCTCGGCAAACCGCGCAAGCCCTGTCTACGCGTTTTACAGGCCATGCAGCAGAGGAGCCGGACGATGAGAAGCAGAGCCTCCTGGACCACACGCAGGACCTCCCTCGGCACCGCGGGCGCGGTGGCGCTCGCCGTGGTGGCGGGCGCGCTGCTCGCACCGGGCAGCGCCGCGGGCGAGGAGCGGAGCGGCGGCAGCCGCACGGCGCGGCCCGGCGGCCCGGACGCGGCGGTGCAGCAGTGCGGCGGGGGGAGCTACCAGGCCGAGGTATGGCGGGACGGCGGCACCTGGACGGCCGTCAACGGCGACCGGACCGTCTACACCGGCGGCAACTTCCGCGCCGCCGCGCAGTCCGCCGTGGACAGCCTCACGCCCGGCCGCACCCAGCAGGAGTCGGTGGTCGTCTGGCACGCGGGCTCGATCGGCGGCGGCGAGTCGATCGACCTGCCGAGCCACACGCGCTTCGAGGCGTGCGGCGCGATCGATGTGTCGGGGACGCCGACGGCGGGCAACGCCGCCGTCCGGGTGCGCGGCGCGAGCGATGTGTCGGTGCCGTATCTGAGCGTCACGGGGGCGCCGTACTTCGGGGTCTTCGTCCGCAACGCCGCCGACGTGTCCTTCGGACAGCTCGACGTCAGGCTTCGCAGCGGGCTCGGCGTGCGGATCGACAACCACGACAACCGCGCCGTCCCCACCAGGAACGTCTCGATCGACCGGGTGCATGTCGAGGGCACCAGCAACCACGGTGTGGAGACCTACGGGGTGGACGGCTTCACCGTCGGCACCGTCACCGCACGCGACGTGGGCTACTCCGGGCTGCTGCTGAACGACACGGTCAACGCCCAGGTCGGCAAGGTCGACGCGGTGAACGCGGGGACCGGAACCGGGTACGCGGCCTTCCGGATGGCGAACCGGAACGGGCGGGTCTCCAACGGGTACGAGACCAACATCCGGGTCGGCGAGGTGGTCGCACGCGGCGGCGGACGCGGGATCTTCTGCGTCTCCGAGAGCGGCGGGGCGGTGATCGACCGCGTCGACATCTCCGGGACCGGCAGCAACGCGATCCTGCTGGAGAACTGCTACAACGTGACGATCGCGGGCGAGCGCGGCTCCGTCGCCGGGCCCGGCGACATCCGGATCGCGGCGCGCAGCGAGTTCCCCAACTCCCGCGACATCACGCTGCGGAACATGACCGTGACCAACTCGGCCGTCAACGAGTCGCCCTGTGCGGTCAACACCCGGGTGGAGAACCTGGAGCTGGTCAACAGCCCGCAGAACCTGTGCTGAGGCCGGGAGGCACCGCACCCCGTCCGGCGCCCCGGCCGGGGTGCGGCGCCCGGACAGGGTCCGGGCCGGGCCCGTATCAGCGCCTCGCCCTCCGCCGTGCGGGAGTACAGGACCGTCCGCCCCGCCTGGCAGGGCGGCCAGCGGCGCGGGGTCCGGCTCCCCGGCGAGCTGAGCGGCCACGCGCTCGGGCTGCACTCGTCCGGGACGCTCACCCCGCAGGGCGTCGGCGCGGCCGTCGCGGGCGGGATCGCCGAGTGGACCTCGCCCGCGGCGGCCATAGCGGTGACGGCGGCGGAGTTCGGACACACAACCGGCGTGACGTTCGCGCGCGTTGCCGGTTGATACGGGTGCGACGTGTGTACTCACCTGACTTGGAGCACCCGTATGACACCGACAGCGCGCCCGACCCGCAGCAAACGGACCGCCCGCGCGGCCGCCGGGCTGATCCTGGCGCTGGCCTCCGCCGCGTCGGCGGCGTCCGCCGTGCCGGCGGCGGCCGTCGCCCCGCCCCCCGGCGAGCGGTGGCAGGACGACCACCTCACCGTGACCGTCGAGGGCCTCGCCGACCCGTCCCGCGACGGCACGTACGAGCTCTACTGCCACCCGGCGCGCGGCAGCCACCCCGAGCCGAAGGCCGCCTGCGACGGCCTGGACGAGCTGGTCGTCTGGGGCAAGGACCCCTTCGCGCCCGTGCCGCCGCACACCTCCTGCACCATGGTCTACGGCGGCCCCGCCACCGCCCGCGTCCAGGGCCGCTGGGCGGGCCGCCCGGTCGACGCCCGCTACAGCCGTGAGGACGGCTGCGAGATCGACCGCTGGGACCGCATGATCCCGCTGCTCCCGCGCGGGTAGGATGGCCATACGGCGGACGAGCCGGCCGGGCGGCCGCGTCGGAGCTCTTCGGGGCTCCGCCGAGGAAGGTCCGGGCTCCACAGGGCAGGATGGTGGGTAACGCCCACCCGGGGCGACCCGCGGGACAGTGCCACAGAAAACAGACCGCCGGGGCCGTACCCGTACGGCACCCGGTAAGGGTGAAACGGTGGTGTAAGAGACCACCAGCGCCCAGGGCGACCTGGGCGGCTCGGTAAACCCCATCCGGAGCAAGGTCAAGAGGGGCCGGTCGCGACAGAGCGGCCCTGCGCGGACGACCGAGGGCAGCCCGCCCGAGTCCGCGGGTAGACCGCAGGAGGCCGGTGGCAACACCGGCCCTAGATGGATGGCCGCCACCCCGGGCGCCGCGAGGCACCCGGGTGACAGAACCCGGCCTACAGGCCGACTCGTCCGCCCCACCTTGTTGGGTCTCTGGCGGAGGGCCCTGACCAGCCTTCCTGTACCCCTCTAGGTCTTCCTGTGCCCTCCGGCGCCTTCCATACTGGGGCCGCCTGAGCACCGCCTCGGCCCGGCGAGCCGCCTCAGAACCGCCTCAGAATGAGGCTCATCACGCCTGGTCAACCCCGAAATGACGACCGCCCCGCCCCCTGGCCATGGGGTGCGGGGCGGCGCCCGCCCGTCGCGTTCCACGCCTCCTCAGACGTCTCCGCGACGGGCCGCCTTGGAGGGGCGTATGAGCACGAGTGCCGCCACTCTGGCGGGTGGTTGCATATGCCAGCAACCCGCCCGCACCCGCCTCATCCGTTCCAGTGAGTTTGGCGCCACGCCTCTTGACAAGATCGAATAATGCATCTGGCCTGATGCTGACTCCAAGTCATGATCCATAAACGCTCGACGGGTGCCCGCCCCGCAGCCCGAACGGATCCTCGAACGCCGACGCACCATCGGCCGCCGTATCCAGCACGAGCGCATGCAGGCCAACCTCACCCAAGAACACCTCCGAGACCTCTCCGGCGTCGACCGCGCCACCCTCCAGCGCATCGAGGCGGGAACCACTGATGCCCGCCTCTCCTGGCTCCTACGCATCGCCGACGCACTCGACACCCCGCTCGCCGACCTCCTCCGCGAGTGAACGCTTCACACCCCGTGTGAACCCCGGCCGCCTGCCTGGGGGTGTGCGAGGCGGCCGGGGCGGTCACATCGCAGGCATGCCGGCCCCGTCGCACATCCGAGACGTGCCGGTCTCCTGGTGCTGCGGCGTCGGCTCTCCCGGCTCCACCGACACGTTGGTCCCGCATACGGGGCAGGTCGCGAAGCTGGTCTGGCTGGGGTCGTACCGTCGTGCTCGCATGGTCCACCTCCGAAGAGGGGCCCGGTCATGTCAGCAGCATGTGGATCTTCGCGCCGCTGTGGAACTCCACACCGAGCCCCGCGTTCTGGGACTGCTCGTCGTACGCGTACACGCGGGCGATCTCGCGGTGGCCGGTGCCCGCCAGGACGGCTGCGAGGTACTGCGCCGTCTGCCGATCCCGCACCCCCCCGGGCGCGGGCCGGGGCTCGACCGGCGCGGGCGGCTCACCCTCCACCGGCGCCTGCTCCGGCGTCTCCATGTCCTCCCCGGCCACCGGTACGCGGGTGAGCGCGTGCCGCACGGTCCGCCCGGCCACCGTCAGCTCGATGCCATACGGGCGCCGCGTGCCCTCCTGCCACGGCTCGGCAGAGGCAATCTCGGGCGCCTGCCGGTAGGCGTCGAGGGCGAAGGACTGGAAACGATCAATGCGCATTTGTGGATCTTCCTGACGTGTCGGAGGCGATCTGATTCTAGGGATACCGGGCACCCCCTGAGCGCTGCTCCGCGTCGGAGAGCGGCGTGTGACCGAAGACCGTGCCGCAGCCCGAGCACTGCGGACGCCCCTGTCCGTTGGGCCGGATCACACCCCCGCACGTGCACTTCGGGTGCGGGCCAGTCGTCCAGGGAAATCTCATCGAGTGATGCTCCCGTCGAGCGCGGCGATATCGTCCTTGAGCCACTGCGGGGCGGCCGGGCTCGCGGCCAGCTGGCGCGCGTGCCGCACACACGCCTCCACGATCCCGCCCGGCCCCGACCCGGTCTCCACATAGGCGACCGCCATCGAGTCCGGCACCCGCCGCTCGCACCGCAGGCACCAGCCCGGGGTCACCAGCCCGTCGCCGCTCACTGCCGGGCCTGCCGGGGCGTGCGGCAGCGGGGGCAGGCGCATGGGGGCCAGGCCAGTGTCAGCGGCGCCCGATCCCCGCCCCGTACTGTGGCGCGGGCCGTCCAGGTGGCGCCGGCGTCCCGGGAGACGCGGATGGTCATCACGCTCATAGCCGCGTCTCCCGGCACCGGGCCACCCTGGCGTCGTAGGCGGCGCGCTCGTCGTCGGTGGCGTCGCGCAGGTCGCCGATGCGGGTGGTCACCTCGACCGCGTGCGGCAGGATGATCCGCACCCAGCCGTCGCCGAGCACCATCTGCACCCGGCCCAGCCAGCAGGACGCCGGAGGCGACTCCCGCGCGGCGGCCTCATCCACCACATACGCGCCCCGTTCCAGGGGGTGCTCGGCGGGTGAGTCCGGGGCAATCCCGGCGCTCGCGTCAGCGAGCTGCCTGCGACGCTCTGCCTCGGAAGGGGTTCGTCTGCTGGTCACCGTGTCGCTCCCTGGTCCGCATGGGGGCGCGGCGCCGACCCGACCTCTGGCGGGGGTACAGGTCGGCGCCAGCCATGCAGATCACGCTACGAAGCGGCGCGACCACAACCCAGGGACGGTGTTACCCATCTCCGGACACAATTCTGGCGCGGGTAGGACGCGTTGTCCTACCCGCGTCGCCAACTCGCCTCAAAGTAGGGGGTCTACGCCCAGCCGCGCCGCGAGACCCCGCAGCGGCGTGCTCTTCCGTCGCTCTGCCTCCAGCATCTCCCGCACC
The DNA here is from genome assembly GCF_011045075.1 of Streptomyces boncukensis. Lineage (GTDB taxonomy): Bacteria > Actinomycetota > Actinomycetes > Streptomycetales > Streptomycetaceae > Streptomyces > Streptomyces boncukensis. The sequence continues at coordinate 7,176 of NZ_JAAKZZ010000108.1, read as the reverse complement.
GTCACGGCCGCCAGCGTCTGGTACCGGATCCACTCCGGCTGGTCCCGCTCGACCTCCAGCAGCGTCTCCAGCGCACCATCCCCGTCGCCCGTCTCATACTGCGCGTGGGAAACGTCCACACGGTGGGCGGCGCTGTGCACCGGCCGAGAGATCGCGCTCCGATCGACGTGGCCCGCGACGGTGAGGGCGTGGGCGTAGTCGGCCTGTTCCCCAGCGATTGAGATGTTCACCTGCTGCGTGAGCACGTCCATGGTGGAGAACGCGGTTCCGTACACCCGCACAGCCCCCGACCGGACGGCCGCCGACTCGGCGAGGTTGAGGTGCGCGCGCGCCTCGTCGTGTCGGTCCCGGCGCGCCGCCGGAGTCGCGGCGGCGATCAGCAGGTTGCCGTACACGGCGAACTCGGCAGGCGTGGACCTGCGAAACGAGGGCTCCAGCGCGTCCGCCTTCCGCTCGGCCACCTGCTGAGCCTGCTCCCACCTGCCCTGACGCAGCAATACCCACGACAGGGTGCTCACCCCCATGCCGGACATCAGTGAGTCCGAGGCGCGCTCGGCCGCCTCAAGCTGCTTGCGGACCGCGTCAAAAGCCCACGAGGCATGCCCAGCCTGCGTCGCGAGGGACGCGGCGAGCTGATAGCTGAGAGCGAGCTGCTGCCACGCCTTCTCGGCTGCTGCGCCCGTCAACTCGCGGACCACCTTGTTGCCGTCGCGGAGAATCAGCGGCAACCGCCCGGACAGGGTGCTGTACTCGCCCCGCCAGTACAGGGAAGTCGCCTCGCGAACCGTAGCCGTCCACGCCTCGGCATCGAGGGCATCGTCGAGGTCGATGTCCATGAGGACGCCAGGGAGGGCGTCGACGTCCTGGATGGCGTCGCGGAGGGCGAGGAGGCCGCCATCGTCGGGCGCAGTCTGCGTGGTCACGGTGGGCTGCCCTAGGAGCCGTTCCAGTTCGACGTCAAGCGCGGACGCGAGCTTGCGCAGCGTACCGATCCGGGCGGTACTCCGGCGCCCCTGCTCCAGCTTCCGAATCGTGTCCACGGACACGCCTGCCAGCTCCGCGAGACGCTCCTGTGTCATCTGGCCCCGGAAGTCGCGCAGCTTCGCGATCCGCGCACCGATGCTGTCGATCGTCATGTCTACCCCCGCCAGAGAGCCTGTCTTCCCACGCTACGCCCGGCGTCGACGCGGGGTAAGGCGCATGACGGACAGAACCCGTTCGAGGTAGAGACGGTGACCCTCCGGGCTCGTGACCAGGATGCGGGCGGGCGCCCCGCGGCGCACGGTGGTGTCATGGCCGCGCCGATCACCGTGCACCCGCCCGACGCCGAAGGCGGCCGCCGCGTCGTCGCCCGAGGCCGCATCCTCGGCACCGCGCACCACGTCTACGACCTGCTCGACCTGCTCCAGGCCGTCGGGCTGGAGCCCGCCGATGTGCGGTTGGACGACCCCGAGCTGATCGAATGGCGCGGCGGCGGAGCCTGGGCCTGGGGCCCAGGAGACGGTGATGAATCCTGACCCGCCTGCCGTTGTCACACCTGGCTGGCACGCTGGGCAGCATGGACCAGATGCGCCGCAGGGTTTACGGGTCCGATCACGATGACCCCCACCCCTACGCCGAGCCCGGCCACCGATACGTCGCCCTCATCGGCGGCCCGCTGGACGGGCTCCTCATCGATGTCACCGGACAGAGTGGCGAGGAGATCGCCGAGGGAGCCGCCCTGATCACCGAGATCGGCGCCTACGGACCCGGCGGACGCGCCTGGTACTCGGCCCGCGACGGCGACACCAGCCGCTGGTACTGGGACGGCGACAGTCCCTGACAGTGGCGCTGCACGGGGGGTCGTAGTACGGGTGCGGGCGGCACGTCAGAGAATCACGGGCCACCCTCTTGTGGTGCCCTAAATTAGGGCGCTATAGTGGTTGTCATGAGGCCAGGGAATCCAGTCCCAGGCCCACCCGCACCGACACGGGAGCCCCAATGAACACCACCACCGCAGCCGCCCAGGCCGACGTCACCGTCGCCACCATCCGCCGCTGGTGCCGCTACGGCGCCGTCACCGCCACCAAGCACGCCGGCCGGTGGGCCATCGACGCCGCGTCCCTCGCGCACCGCATCGCCCTCAGCAAGCTCCGCACCCGCAAGCCCCGCCCCGTCGTGTACTCGGTCGAGACGATGACCGCGATCGGCGGCAGCGAGTGGCAGCGCTACGGCAAGCACCGCGTCTACCTCAACGACTGGGCGGAGCTGGCCGGGCTGGAGATCACCCGCTACAACTCCGGCAACATTCAGTTCGCCCTCTGGCAGGGCGAGCGGATCTCCAACGCGCAGGCCAGCAAGATCCTCAGCAGCATCGACAAGATCTGGTTCGACGCCGCCACCGGCAAAATCCACTGCCGCTACGGCTGGAGCGAGTCCCGCGTCGCCAGCCGCGACGAGGTCTGGAACGCCATCACCTCCGGCGTCCGCACCGCCATCGACGCCCTGTAGCCCATCCATCCCACCGCACAGCCAGGAGACGCAGATGAGTGACACGATGACGGCCGCCGAGTACCGGGCCCGCCGCGAGCTGGCCGGACTGACCGGCGACCACCTGGCACGGATGCTCGGTGTCGACCCCCGCACCGCCCGCCGATGGGAAGAGGGCCGCTATCGGGTACCCGAGGGGGTGGCTGCCGAGCTGCGCCAGATCAGCACCGACACCGCGCAGGCCGTCGCCGACACGGCCGCCAGGGCCGGAGACGGGCCGCTGCTGACCTACTCCGACGACGAGCAGTACCGCCTCGCGCACCCGGGCGAGCGGTGGTCGGCAGCATGGCACCGCGCCGTCACCGCCCGCGCCGCCGAGCAGGCCGGCGTCGGGATCGAGTACGCGCCGACCCTGGTGGAGATCGCCTCCATCATCCCCGGCCGGGCAGTGCACTCCTACGATCTGCTGTACGAGGTGATCGAGGCGACGGGCCTGTCCCGGCAGGAGGCGCACGCCGCGATCCACGCCATGCTCGCCGACCTTGGCGACGATGCGATCGTGTCGCGCCGACCGATGCGCCCGGAGCTGCTGACGGACAACCCGCGCGATCGGGACGTGTACTGGTGGCTGGCGGTCACCGAGGAGACGGTGACCACTATCCGCGAGGCCATCGCGGCTGCTCATGGGGTGCCGGATGAGATCGCGGGCGAGCAGTCGCGCTGACCCGGTGCGCGCACGGCTCGCGGTGTGCCATAGTGGCCCCGTTGCTCCCCGCTTCTGCGGGGATGGCCCTTACTTAGCTGCTGCGGGCCGCATGCTCCCCGCGCACGCGGGGTATCGAACGGCCCGCTACGGCGGGCCGTTCTTGTTGTCCGTCGCCGGACAGAGCCCGGCGGGGAGAGGCCGTCACGCGGACTGCGGCACCTCGCCCGCGTCGATCGCGCAGATCCACCGCAGCGTCGTCGCCGGGACCGTCAGCGCCCCGTCCCACGCCATCATCGCCATGTCCGCCAGCGCGTCGATCACCTCGGCTTCGCACCAGGGGGCACCCGGGCCGGCGGGGTCCATGAGGACGGCGGCGGCTTCGGCCACGCTGGGGACGGGCAGTTCTAAACGGCGCGCGGCGTCGGCGAGCGCGTCCGACACGTGCACCTCGCTCGCCATGGGCCTCAGCCCCCTAAGTCCGTACCTGTCCGACACGCACAACGTACGCGCGCCGCGGGCGGTCTGTCAGGTGATGATCTGAAGCGCGTAGCCGATGGCGGCGCCGAGCGCGGTCGCGGCGCCGGACGCGGCCCACACCCGCTGTTCCAGCGCCGCCACCCGCTCCCCGAGCCGGGCCAGCTCGCCCTCGGTCTGCTCGGTGCGCTGGAGCGCGAGGTCGAGGCGGCCGTCGAGCCGGGCGAATCCGGCTTCGACTGTTCCCCGCAGCCTCTCCAGCTCCAGCGCGACATCGCGCTCCTCCGGTGGGGTCACGGCCGCGCCCGCTCGCGCACGGCCTCGGTCACCCCCGGACCGTCGCCCCCGGTACCGGAGGTCGCCACGGCGGTCAGCAGCGCCAGCACCGCAGCACCACCCGCCAGCGACAGCGCATCACCCCACGGGGCCTCCAGCACCCCGGTGGAATCGAGCCCGAGCGCGGCGATGAGCGCCTGCGCGAACGTGCGGACCATCCGCTCCAGCGTCGCGGTCCAGAACGCCATGGTGGTCATGATCAGTCCTCCTTCGGGACATCAAGCGCGGCCCGGACGAAGCAGTCCTTGGCCTCCAGCAGCTTCCGCAGCCCCGCTGTCAGCTCAGGTCCGTCCGGCAGCGCGGCAGTCATCTCATGCGCGAGACCGTGGCACGGCTCGCTGACAGCCTGGAGCCGCCCCGGAAGGTGCCCGTACTCGAAGCAGCGGAGCAGATGTGTCGTGCCAGGGTGACGCTCTGCCATGATTCAGCCCTCCTCGTCCGCAGCCAGCGCGAGCGCCAGCCGGTCGAGGGCGGCCTGGGCGCCGGCCTCTGCGGCGGCCTGGACCTCGGCGGCGTCGAGCCCGCCGCCCTCTGCGAGCCGTTCCAGCACCGCGTCCCGGGCCGCGCCCTGCGCCGCCAGCTCCGCGACCGCGTTCTCCAGCCCCTTCACCCGGCCGCGGGTCTCCCGGGCGACCTGGCCGATGTGGACCAGGACGGACTTCGGCTTCCAGGTGGGGTTGCTGTCGCTGCCCCAGGGCACGGCCATGTGGCCGTCCAGCTCCCAGGCGCCGTCGTACAGCTCCTTCTGCGTGGGCATGTCGTCCTCCTGTGTGGTGCCGGTGGCCCAGGCGCGCATGGCCGCGCGGCTGGTGAAAGCGGCGAGGTTGGTGTCGATCGGGGTCGATGTGTACTGGTGGATCAGCCACGGAGCGTGGATCGAGGGCCTGCCGGGGCGGCCGTTGTACTGGGCGATCCACAGCCCGTCCCCGGCGAACGACGTGCGCTCTCGGTTCAGCCAGAAGTCGACGTTGCAGTACAGCAGCACTCGATGGCCCGGCCGCTGCTCCTGGACGTACCGGATCCAGGCGTCCTTGTCGGCGTTGCTGACCCCGGGGTCCTCCCAGTCGAGGACGAGGAAGTCACCGGGTACGAGGTTGATCTTTGACAGGAAGTAGTCGGCTTGCGCCCGCATGCTGCCGCCCCGGACGAAGTGGTAGAAGCCGGTGACCAGCCCGGCATCCCGCGCGGTCTGCCGCTGCGCGACCCACTTGGGGTTCGTGTACGACGTCCCCTCAGTGATCTTGATGATGGCGAAGTCCAGCCCGCTCGTGTCGTAGATACGGGACTGGTACGAAGCGACATCCACACCCTTGATCATCAGTAGTCCCAGGTCATCGCGATGAACTGCGCATGCGTCACGTCCACCGGCTCGCTGTGGTTGTGCCACACCTCCACAGCCACCGGCTGACCCGCACGCCCCTTGAACGCCCACCCGCCCAGGTGGAACTCACGGCCTGCGGTGTCGTCCCCGTCCTGCGAGCCGGTGCTGTCCGGGTCCGTGTAGGGGTCGCGGACGAACCGCTCGATGAACTGCACCTCGGGATCACAGTCGGACGTTGTGATCGAGTCCCAGTGCACGAACCGGAACCACAGGTAGTCGCCATCGGCGGGCGGCTGGATCAGCGCGGACTCCGCGTCGGTGACCAGCCCGGTGCCCTGGTACATCCCGTCATCCCGCAGCACGACGTCGAAGCGGACCGTCGTCCACGTCTGCGGCGGTATCTCCTGGTCGGTGTTCGTGAACAGCTTGCACATGGTGGCCATCGGCCCCACTCCCTTTCCCGGCCGTCAGGCCGCTTCGTACCAGCCCCACAGGTTCAGCCGGTCCCCGTTCGCCCACGCCACCGAGCCAGGCTGAACGCTGTCGGTCGCTCCGCCCGCGGCGGTCTGATCCGGCATCTCCGACCGGTCGATGAACCCGCCGTCCGCGTGAGTCACGATCGCGGTGATCACGTCGTTGGTGCCGTTGATGTACGCCTGACACACCCACCGCGCCGACGCCGAGGTGTCGAACGCCCACGCCTGCACCGGCTGCCAGGTGTTGCCCTGCACATCGGACGGCGCCTCGGGCAGAGCGAACTCCCAATAGGCCGTGGACACGCTGGTCGTGGTAGTCGATCCCCACTCCAGCCGGACCGAGAAGAAAATCGTGTTCCCGATGCGGGTGTAGCGGCCGTCCAGCGTGCCGTCGCCGAGCGTCGTGGACCCGGACGACGCCGTCCACGTCGGCTCATAGGCAGCCCACACGCCGACCATCTCGCGCAATTTGTCGGCCGTGATCTTCTCCCCGGCCAGGTGCGGCACATACGTCACGCCACCCACCCCCTTCCCATCAGAACGCCACGTGAGCAGGCTGCGCGAGCGCGACGCCTGCCCCCTTCAAGTGGTCCTTGGTCACACCGTTCACGCTGCGGGTCACCGTGAAGCGCTGCGGCGTCGTGATCTCGAAATCGTCATAGGCGAACTGGGGGTTGGTATTGGTGTTGCCCGCGAACGCGCTGCAGGTCAGCCCCACCGAGCCGTTCGGGTTCGGACCCGTCGGCATGGCCTGGTCGATCTGCCAGGCCGCCGGCTCTGGCGATCCGGCGCTGTCCGGCCACACCCGCCCGCGCACCCGCAGCCCGTCCATCCGCGCCCGCAGCCACAGCTTCGTCCCGCCGCTGTAGCTGTAGGGGGTGGTAACCGCCGACCCGATCACCGTCGTCACCTGCACAGCCTGGAGCCCGACGCTGCCGTCCGTGCCCAGCACCGTGCGGCACCGGTAGTACTCCCACCGATCCCCCCGGAAGAAGACCCCCGGCAGATACGAGGCGCCGGTGGCGAGTTGGTCAGGCGTGACGGACAGGAGGAACTCACAGTCCGCGGTGCTAGCCAGCTCCAGGACCTCCTGGAACCGGATCTCGGAGGGCGAGGACTGCAACACGATGAGCCCCGAGGTGCCATCCACGCTGCGGTCCGTGGGGTCTCCCTGCACCTCCCGCCAGTCGTGCCCGGAGCCGCTGGTACCCCACGTGTCGGTCTCGGTACGAGTGAAGCGGTCCCATGCCAAAGGCTCCACGGAGGTCGCAGTGACCGACTCCCCGCCCACCGCGAGGTCCAGGGGGAAGTTCTCCGGCTGGGACCCGCTCGGCGGCTTCGGCGCGAGGCGCACCTCGTCCACCCACAGCACCTCTTCCACACGGGGGAAACTG
>NZ_JAAKZZ010001089.1 GCF_011045075.1 Streptomyces boncukensis | reverse complement strand
ATAAGAGACAGCGGTCCGGCGGCCCGGCGGCGGCTTTTGCCGCGGCCGGGTGGGTGGCGGCCGGATATCTGCTGGTCGCCTGCGGCGCGGTGGTGTACGCCTGCGGCGGCCCGATGCGGGTGGACGTGGTGAGCGCGGCATGGCGGCTCCCGCTGCTGGTCGCCGCGGTCTGCGCGTACTGCGTGTGGCGGGCGCGGGGGAGCCCGGTGCCGCGCTCACCACGGCTGTGCTGCGGGGAGCGCGCCGAGGTGTCCGTACGCGCCGGGCTCGCGGGTGTGGTGGCGCTGTGCGGCGCGGGCGCCGCACTGCTGGGCGTGGCGCTGCTGCGCCGTCCGGGTGCGGTGCAGCACAGCTTTCCGCAGCTGACCGAGTCGGTGCCGGGGCGCTTCGGCATGCTGCTGCTCGCCGTCGCGCTCGCGCCCAACGCCGTGCTGTGGGCGGTGGCGTACGGGCTCGGGCCCGGATTCACCCTCGGTGCGGGCAGCGTGGTGAGCCCGCTCGGGACGGAGGGCACCGCCGGGATGCTGGCGCAGCTGCCACCGTTCCCGCTGCTCGTGGCGGTACCGGAGACGGGCGCGGGCGGGCCCGCGGTGTGGTGCCTGGCGGGGGCGGTAC
>NZ_JAAKZZ010001088.1 GCF_011045075.1 Streptomyces boncukensis | reverse complement strand
GGGGGGAAGGGCGAGTACAGGGAGGCACCGGGGGAGCGGCGTGAGGGCGCCACACGGGCAGCGGACGCCGAAGCGGCGTTCACCGCCTATGTGCGCGAGCGCCGCGCCTCCCTGTACGCCACCGCCTACCACCTGACCGGCGACCGCTTCGAGGCCGAGGACCTGCTGCAGAGCGCGCTCTTCTCGACGTACCGCGCCTGGGACCGGATCAGCGACAAGGCGGCGGTCGGCGGCTATCTGCGGCGCACCATGACGAACCTGCACATCAGCGCGTGGCGGCGGCGGAAGCTGAACGAGTACCCGACGGAGGAGCTGCCGGAGACGGCGGGCGAGCAGGACGCGATGCGCGGCACCGAGCTGCGCACCGTGCTGTGGCAGGCCCTCGCCCGGCTGCCCGAGCTGCAGCGCACCATGCTGGTGCTGCGCTACTACGAGGGCCGGACGGACCCGGAGATCGCGGACATACTGAACATCAGCGTCGGCACGGTCAAGAGCAGCATCTGGCGCTCCCTGCGCCGGCTGCGCGAGGACGAGGCACTGAGCTTCGGCAGGGACCAGGAGGAGTCTTTCGACGAACTGGTCGCCTGACGGGGAAGGGGTCCGGGGGGACCCCAGGGGG
>NZ_JAAKZZ010001087.1 GCF_011045075.1 Streptomyces boncukensis | reverse complement strand
GCGAGGACCAGGTCGCGGTGCGCGGAGCCGGGATCTACGGCCGCCGCCTGGCCCGCGCACTGCCCGCAGCCGTCACCGGTACCGGCTGGCAGCCCACCGGCACCGTCCTGATCACCGGCGGCACCGGTGCCCTGGGGACGCAGGTGGCGCGGTGGCTGGCGGGGCGTGGTGCGCCGCACCTGGTACTGACCAGCCGCAGCGGGACGGCTCCCGACGGCCTGATCGAGGAGCTGACCGACCTCGGGACGCGGGTGACGGTGGCCGCGTGTGACGTCACCGACCGGGACGCGCTGGCCGGGGTGATCGACGGTGTGCCGGAGCAGTGGCCGCTGACCGGCATCGTGCACACCGCCGGGATCGTGGACACGGAGGGACTGGAGCAGACCGGTCCGGAGGCGGTTGCCCGGGTGGTCGGTCCCAAGATCGAGGGGACGGTGCTGCTGGACGAGCTCACCCGGGACCTGCCACTCGATCTGTTCGTGGTGTTCTCCTCGACCGCCGCCACCTGGGGCAGCGGCGGTCAGGGCGCGTACGCGGCCGGGAACGCCTTCCTGGACGCGTGGGTCCAGCACCGCCGTGATCGCGGGCTTCCGGGCACGTCGGTGGCCTGGGACCCGTG
>NZ_JAAKZZ010001086.1 GCF_011045075.1 Streptomyces boncukensis | reverse complement strand
GCGTCACGATCTTCACACGGTGAACCTAGCAAGGAGCACTGACAACAGGCTCGGATCCGTGCTGCCGTGCACGTCAGAGCATTCCAGAGGAGCGATTCCTCCTGGGCGTGAACGCCCGGGGTTCCTCTCTAGATCGTGCTGAACGTGCTGCTGTACGGCTATGTGCAGGGGCTCGCCGTGCACCTGGAGCGCGAGAGCCATGCGCGGGAGGCCACCGGGCTCTCGGAGGAGGAGTGGCTGGAGCGGCACGACGACGGGATGCGGACGGCCGCCGCGTCCGGGACGTACCCGGCGTACGCCCGCTTCCTGGCCGCCGTCGGCGACGAGGGCTACGACCTGGAGCTGGACCGGATCTTCACGACGGGCCTCACCTGCCTGCTGGACGGCCTCGAACACAGCCCGCCGGGCGCGGTGCCGGGCCGGGACCGCGCCCTGTAAGGGGCAGCCGACCGTGTCCGACGGATCGTGCTGGGCTCCCCGCGCCCCTGGGCGCGCCCTAGGAGTTGTCTTCAAATGTCACGTCCACATCAGGAGCGAGGCGAGGGCGACGGCTCCCTGGTAGGACTCGGCGGTCTTGTCGTAGCGGGTCGCGATGCCGCGCCACTGCTTGAGGCGGTTG
>NZ_JAAKZZ010001085.1 GCF_011045075.1 Streptomyces boncukensis | reverse complement strand
ATGCGCTGACGGGCGGGGCGGGCAAGGCGGGCGGTACGGCGCGGCGGGCCGCGCGGGCGGCGGAACGGGCCCGGCCCGGACGCGAGGGCGTACGCGAGCCGAACGACGTCGGCCGTACGCCCGACCACAAGTCGACGGGTGAGGATCCGATCGACTTCGCGACCGGCCGGATGCTGATGCCGCAGACGGATGTCGCGCTGCCCGGGGTGCTGCCGCTCGTCTTCCAGCGGCAGTTCGAGTCGTCCTACCGGGCGGGCCGGTGGTTCGGCCCGGCCTGGTCGAGCACGCTCGACCAGCGCCTGGAGACCGACGCGGAAGGCGTCGTCTACCACGGCGAGCACACCCTCCTGCTGGCCTTCCCGCACGCCGAGCCGGGCGTCCCCGTCCTCCCGGCGGCGGGCCCGCGCTGGGAGCTGACGCGCCGGCCCGACGGCTCCTACACCCTCACCGACCCGGAGTCGGGCCGGGTGCACCACTTCACGGGCGGCGGGGAGTGCGAGGAGACGGCGCTGCTGGCCGAAGTGGCGGACCGCAACGGCAACCGGATCACCTTCGACTACGACGAGGAGGGCACGCCGCTCGGCGTCGTCCACTCGGGCGGCTACCGCCTCCGCGTCGAGAC
>NZ_JAAKZZ010001084.1 GCF_011045075.1 Streptomyces boncukensis | reverse complement strand
CCCCCGTCCCGCCCGCCACCCTGCTGGGCGTCGCGGCCCTGGACGTCCCCGAGCACCTGGTGGAGGTCGACGCCGTGGCGGTCCTCGACTGAGCCGCCCGGGGCGCGCCATGTCACGTTCCGGAAGGCCCGCGGCGTCGTACGGGTGAGGCCCACCCCATCCGGCACCGGGAGGCAGACCCATGAGCGACTTCCAGACGATCGCGGACCGCGTGGAGATCGAGGCGCTGCGCGGCGAGTTCACGGACGCGGCAATGATGCGCGACTACGGCCGCCTCGCGTCGCTGTTCACCACGGACGGCGTGCTGCGGATGCCCAACGTCCCCGTCGAGCTGACCGGCCGGGAGGAGATCCGCGGCTGGGGCGACCGGGTGCCGGAGTTCTTGGAGTTCCTGGTCCAGAACACCCACCCCGGCACGATCCGGATCGACGGCGACTCCGCGCACGGGCGCACGTACATGTCCGAGGTCGGACGCGCCCTCGACGGCCGAGTGACGCTCAACTACGCCATCTACCACGACCGCTACCAGCGCACCGGGGAGGGCTGGAAGTTCACCGAGCGGGCCTACGAGGTCCGCTACGAGGACTCCTCACCCCTGCCGGGCGCCCCGCCCGGCCCGGCCTGGGCC
>NZ_JAAKZZ010001083.1 GCF_011045075.1 Streptomyces boncukensis | reverse complement strand
TGTATAAGAGACAGAGGGGCGGCTGGCCGAGGAGTACCGCTCGGTGGCCTTCCGCCTCGCGTACGACGAGACGTTTGCGCAGCGCCGCCGGGTGCTGGTCGTCGCGCCGCGCGGCAGCATCGGCACGGCGCTCGCCGCCTCGGTGAACCTCTCGGCCTCCTTCGCCGAGATGGGCAAGGACGTGCTGCTGGTCGAGGCCGACCTGCGCACCCCCTCGCTGGCCGAACGGCTGCGGCGCGCCGACGGGGTGAGCGCCGGCTGGGCCCGCGCCCCCGGGCACGGCACCATCGGCTGGCCCGCGGGGCGCCGGGTGCCCGTCGACGCGGGCGAGTCCGGCGTCTTCGACCTCGTGCCGGGCCAGCGCGTCAGCAAGGTGCCGCGCGCCCTGACGTCGAGCGCCGTCACCCAGCTGATCGGCCACGCGGAAGCGCGCGATGCGGTGCTGGTGGTCCTGGCCCCCGCGGTGCTCTCGTACGCCGACGCCATCGCGCTGGTGGACCGGGTGGACGGCGTGCTGGTGGTGTGCGATCCGCGCGCGGTGCGCCGTGACGACCTGGCCCGGGTGCGGGAGCTGGTGGTCGGCGCGGGGGGCACGGTGCTCGGCGCGCTGCTGCACTCGCAGGGCGCGGGGGAGG
>NZ_JAAKZZ010001082.1 GCF_011045075.1 Streptomyces boncukensis | reverse complement strand
GGCGGGCCGCACCAACCGCAGCGCCGAGGTGGAGGAGATCTTCGGCGCCCTCTCGCTGCTGCTCAACGGGGGCGGTGTGGAGCAGTTGCAGAGCATCAGCCGGGAGCTGAACCAGGCGCTCGGCGGCAACGAGGCCCAGGTCCGCTCGCTGCTCCGGCGGGTGAACACCCTCAGCACCGGGCTGAACCGGAGCAAGGGCGACATCACCGAGGCGCTGGACGCCGTCCGCACCCTCTCCTCCCGGCTCGCCACCCGGCACCGGAAGATCGGCGATGTGCTGGACGGGCTCACCCCGGGTCTGAAGGTGCTCAAGCAGCAGCACGGCTCCCTGGTCACCATGCTCCGCTCGCTGGACGAGCTCTCCACGGTCGCCGTGGACACCGTGCGGACCTCGAAGAAGGACCTCGTGGCGGATCTGAAGGCGCTCGCCCCCACCCTGAAGAACCTCGCCGACGCCGGGCGGGACCTGCCCGACTCGCTGGAGGCGATGTTCACCTACCCCTTCACCGACGAGGTGCTCAGCGGGGTGAAGGGGGACTACCTCAACGTCTATCTGAAGGTCGCGGCCGAGCCGGGCACCCAGATCATCCCGGCGCCGGACGCCGGAGGCAGGGACGGGGACAGCGGCGGGGACGACGGCGGTCCCG
>NZ_JAAKZZ010001081.1 GCF_011045075.1 Streptomyces boncukensis | reverse complement strand
CTTCTCCCGCCCCTCTTCCGCTCAGCCCGCGGCCTGGCCGGAGGCGGCCTTGTCCGAAGGCGTCGACGGCGGCGTGCTCGGGACCTGCACCTTGCGCGCCTCCAGCGCCCCCGCGAGCTGCCGGAGCTGCTTGAACGGGGCCGTCCCGGTCACCACCGTGGACGCCTTGGAGTCCGCGTCCGGCTTCCGCACCAGCGCGTCGTACTTCGCGCCCTCATACCGCACCCACTCGGTGCCGCCGATGCGCTCGGTCCTGGCGGTCTTCTCGGCGCCCTGGGTGATATCCCTCACATACCGCTCGGGGCGCTTGGCGTCGCTCTGCTCGACCGCCGCGTACTCGTCGTCGGGCGTCATGAAGCCCAGGTGCCAGCGGGACCCCTCGGGCCCCTGGCCCGCCGTGTACCGCACGGACGTGGCGCGCCACTTCTTGGACAGGCCCTCGGGCGCCGCCACCGGGTACGGCGCGGCCCTGCGGGCCGACTTCACCTCGATGTCGTAACTGACCGGCTTGACCGGGTCCTTGCCCTCGTCGTGCGGGATGAACTGGTAAATCACCCCGGCGGCGAGCACGATCACCGCGAGGGAGATCACCATGTCCCGTACGGTCTGGATGCCGCGCTTCTTGTCTGCTGCCACGCCCCCTGTCTCTT
>NZ_JAAKZZ010001080.1 GCF_011045075.1 Streptomyces boncukensis | reverse complement strand
CGCGCAGCCAGCGCCGCAGCACATGGTTGTGCGCCGTCACCACCGCCGACGCCGCCACCTCCGCGAGCAGCGGCTCGTCGAAGTCGCTGACCTCGTCCCGGTGGGCCGCCTCGTCGAAGTGCCCCAGCAGATACCGGGTGAACAGCCGCTCGTACCGGGCCACCGACGCGATCTCCCGCTCGCGCAGCGCCGGGACCTCCCGCGTCAGCTTGTACCGCTCCACGCTGCCCTTCGGGCTGGCCGCGTACATCTTCATGACTTCCTTGATGCCCCGGCACACCGTGTCGAGCGGGTTCTCGTGCGGCGGCGCGGCCTCCAGCACGGCCTGGGCGCGGACGAGCGTGTCGTCGTGGTCCGGGAAGATGGCCTCTTCCTTGGAGCGGAAGTGCCGGAAGAAGGTGCGGCGCGCGACCCCCGCCGCGGCGGCGATCTCGTCCACCGTGGTCGCCTCGTAGCCCTTCGTGGCGAAGAGCTCCGTGGCTGCCGCAGCCAACTCGCGGCGGATCTTCAGACGCTGGGAGGACGCGGCGGGCGTACGGGAGGGCTTCGCGGGCTCTGACATGTGAGGAACGCTACCCGCTGCGGCCGGTCCGGGGGGCGGAGCGCCGTCCGAAGGTTCGAGCAGCCCGCCCCAGGCGGGCTCGCCCCAGGCG
>NZ_JAAKZZ010000107.1 GCF_011045075.1 Streptomyces boncukensis | reverse complement strand
GCCGGGGGGAGCGTGTCAATCCGTCGACGACCGCTCGGCGGAGGGGGCGGAGGACGGCTGCCCCTGCGACGGCCCTGCCGACCCCGCCGGACCCGCCAGCCCCGCCGTCCACTTCTCCTCGATCCGCGCCAGCTTCCACACCAGTACGGAGACGGCCCAGGTCGCGAAGAACAGGCCGACGATCACATAGCCCACGACGTTCAGATCGAGCCCGGACACCCAGTCCCAGAAGGCACCGTGCAGATCCGCCTGCTCGGCGACCAGCCCCAGTAGCTCGACCGTGCCGATCAGCAGCGCCACGGCGACGGACAGCCCGGTGATCGTGAGGTTGTAGTAGACCTTGCGGACCGGCTGGGAGAAGGCCCAGCCGTACGCGAAGTTCATGAACGTGCCGTCGATCGTGTCCAGCAGTGACATCCCGGCCGCGAACAGGACCGGCAGACACAGGATCGCGTACCAGGGCAGGCCGGAGGCCGCGCCCGAGCCGGCGAGCACCAGCAGGGCGATCTCCGTCGCCGTGTCGAAGCCCAGCCCGAACAGGACGCCGAGCGGGTACATCTGCCACGGCTTGGTGATCGACTTCATCAGTCGGCCCAGCAGCCGGTTCATCAGCCCCCGGCTGTTGAGCTGCTCCTCCAGCTGCGCCTCGTCGAACCGGCCGGAGCGCATCCCCCGGAAGACCTTCCAGAGCCCCGCCATGACCAGCAGGTTGATGACCGCGATGACGTAGAGGAACGCCCCGGAGACGGTCGTACCGATCCAGCCGGTGACGCTGTGCAGCGTGGAGCTGTCGTTCTCCACCGGTCCGGCCAGCTCCTTCACGCCCAGGGAGAGCAGGAACGCGAGCGCGAAGACGATCGAGGAGTGGCCGAGCGAGAACCAGAAGCCGACGGACAGCGGGCGCTGTCCGTCGTTCATCAGCTTCCGGGTGGTGTTGTCGATGGCGGCGATGTGGTCAGCGTCGAAGGCGTGCCGCATGCCCAGGGTGTAGGCGGTGACGCCGATACCGATGCCGAAGGTCTTGGTGCCCAGGCTGTGGTGTTCGGGAGCGACGAGCACCACGAGGGTGAACCAGCCGATCAGGTGCAGGGCCAGGATGAACGCGGCCATCCCGCCGAGCCGGGACCACTCCTGGCGGCTCATGGCTCTGCGGACCCGAGAAGCGGCGGAAGCCGGAGGGGTCGGAGAGTTCGGGGAGTTCGGGGAGGCGGTGGAACGGGGGACAGGAGCCATCGGTGACTAGGGCTTTCGTTCGAAGAGGACCTTCGGCGTCCACCCTTCTGCTGATGCATGGCACCTGCAACTAATGTGCAGCAAAGCCCTGGGCAGGGCTCTGCCATCCCCGGGGAAAGCCCGGGTCACCCCGGTCGTGCGTACGGCCTAGCGGACCGGCTCGACCTGCGGGTTTCCCTTCGTTCCGAGAGTTTTCCGGCAACCCCTTGACACGGGCTGCACAGCGTGGAAACTGGTCAATACACCAGAAAACCGGAGAATCGCACCGTCGGTGGAGACGTCCACGGACAAGAGATTCCCGCAGGCTCTGGCCAGGCCCCCGAAGCCCCTCGCTACCGGAGCCTCAGCGACGACTGAGGCAGATGGCAACGGTGAGGACTCCGGGGACTGTTTTTTGTGGGGACTGTTTTTTGTGCGGTGCACACGTCGTCGAGGACGAGGGCGAAGGCGCTCAGTCGGAGATCACGGCGGTGCGGCCGATCCACTCGCTGCTGTGCGCGGCCCGCAGCATGAAGTCGGCGACGTCCGCCCGGCTGATCGTCGGATTGCCGCGCATCGGCAGCCGGTCGTCCGCCTGGTAGCTGCCCTTGGCCGGGCCGTTGGTCAGCCTGGTCGGGTAGACCAGGGTCCAGTCCAGTCCGCTGGTGCGGATGCTCTCGTCGGCGATTTCCTTGTTTGCGTAGATCGACCGCAGCAACGTGCGGTACATCAGCTGCTGCGTCAGGCTCGACCACCGGAGGGTGTGCCCGACGCCGAACGACGACAGCCACACCAGGCGGGAGACCCCCGTCTCCCGGGCCGCGGCGATCACCGCTGCCGAGGAGCGTGTGAAGAGGCCCTTCGCGGCCAGGGAGCGGCCACGGCCGAGGGCGGAGATGACGGCGTCGCGCCCTGCCATGGCGGCGCTGACGTCGTGCTGCGAGGTGGCGTCTCCGGTCACCGTGGTGACCCGGCCCGCCAGGTCGCCCAGTGTGGCCGGGTTGCGGACGAGGACCGTGACCGCATCTCCGGAGCGCAGGGCCAGGTCGACGACATGGCGACCGGTGGGGCCGGTCGCTCCGAGGATCAGCAGCTTCATGACATGGACATCTTTCGTGTAGGGCGTCGGGTGCCGTGGAACGGGATCTGCACGGCAGCGACGGCTGCGACAGGTGCGATGACGGAGACGGCGCGCGCCTCCCCTCCGTGATGTGGCGTGGCGTGTCCCTGCCACAGACACCATGGACGTATGCCACACAGCATGGAGCTCAACGGTGATATTGAGGCGCTGTTCGAAGCCGCGCATGTCGCTCGCACCTACCGCTGCCGGGTCGCCGAACTCCTTGCCGCCCTCGACGCGGGCTCGCGATACCGGGCGGGAGACGTCCGCTGCAGGGGCCAGGTCGACGACGTGGCGGCTGCCGAGCATGCCGGCCTTCGACGGCAGGCGCATGGCGCCGAGGCCCGGGCCCGCAGCCCGGAGGCCCGCAGCCCGGAGGCACGCTCCGGATGGCTCGGCGACCGGTCAGCCGCTGGCGGGGCCGATCCCGAGGACCGGCAGGCAGTCACCGACGGCGACGAGTTCGATGTCGTCGCGCCGCCGCGTGATCCACTGCTCGCGGGTCAGCCGCCACTGCTTGATCTCCGCCGGCTCGCCGCGCCTGGTGTCCCAGGTGACGCCGTTCGGCACGTAGCCCAGAGATTGGGAGACACGGTTCGAGGCGTGGTTGTCGAAGAAGGCGTCGCTGCTCGCCTCACGGGCCCCCAACCCGTCGAAGGCCAGGTGCAGCACCGCCTGCCGCATCTCCGTGCCCAAGCCCCCGCCCCGCACGTCCGGGCTGAGCCAGGAGAAGGTGGTGACCGTACCGAATGCGTCGAAGTCGGTGCCGATCAGATCCTGCATGCCCACCGGCTCGCCGCCCGCCACCACGACGAAGTACAGACGCCAAAAGCTCGCACTGACCCGGCCCCGCCCGCGCCACACTCCTTGCAGCCAGCCCCACTCGCGCTGCGGGCTGTCCTCGTACAGGGACATCGGATCGTCGAAGGGCCACGGGGGTTGGGTGACCACGCCCTTGCGAACCGTCGGGACCAGGCGCTCCAGGAGCTCGTCCGTCGCCCCCAGCAAGGACAGACGGGGCGTGTGCACCTGCACGTTCAACGGGGGATACGCGGACAGGGGCGAGGCAGCCATCGGCATGGGCGCAACCCTATGAGCCGTCCGACATGGCACGCATCACATATTCGACCCGCAGCCTGAGCATGGTGACCGTCAGGCGGTGCCGTGCCGTGCCGTGCCCGCCGCCCGGCCGCCCGGCCGCCCCGCAGCGCCGCGGAGCGGCCGCGGGGCGCGATCCGGTGCGGGGCACCGTCCCCTGGCGCCGGTCAGCGGGTGGCGAGGAGTTCGAGCGTGTCGATCACGCGGTTCGAGAAGCCCCACTCGTTGTCGTACCAGGCGACCACCTTGACGTGGCGGCCGTCGACGCGGGTGAGGGCCGAGTCGAAGATCGACGAGGCGGGATTGCCCGTGATGTCGGTCGACACGAGCGGGTCGTCCGAGTATTCGAGGACCCCGGCGAGCGGGCCCTCCGCTGCGGCGCGGTACGCCGCCAGCACCTCATCGCGCGTCACGTCGCGGGCGACGGCCGTGTTGAGTTCGACGATCGAGCCCACCGGCACCGGCACGCGGATCGAGTCGCCCGACAGCTTGCCGTCGAGGTTCGGCAGCACCAGGCCGATCGCCTTGGCGGCGCCGGTCGTGGTCGGCACGATGTTGACGCCGGCGGCACGGGCACGACGGGCGTCGCGGTGCGGACCGTCCTGCAGGTTCTGCTCCTGCGTGTAGGCGTGCACCGTTGTCATGAACCCGTGCTCGATCCCGGCGAGTTCGTCGAGGACCGCGGCCAGCGGCGCGAGCGCGTTGGTGGTGCAGGAGGCGTTCGAGACGATCGTGTGCGCGGCCGGTTCGTAGGCGTCGGTGTTGACCCCGAACGCAAGTGTGATGTCGGCGCCGTCCGACGGCGCGCTGACGAGTACCTTCCTCGCACCCGCGTCGAGGTGGGCGCGGGCGGCCTCGGCCGAGGTGAAGCGGCCGGTGGCTTCCAGGGCGATGTCGACGCCGAGCTCGGCCCACGGCAGCTGCGCCGGTTCGCGCTCGGCCAGCACCGTGATCCGGCGGCCGTCGACGACGAGGGCGTCCCCGTCGACGGTCACCGGGCGCCCGAGCCGGCCGGCAGTGCTGTCGTAGGCGAGCAGCCGGGCGAGAGCGGCGGGCTCCGTCAGGTCGTTGACGGCGACGATCTCAAGGACGCTGTCGCGCTCCAGCAGCGCGCGCAGCACGTTGCGTCCGATGCGGCCGAATCCGTTGATGGCGATACGAGTCATGAGCGATGTCCTTTCCTTCGCCACCAGGCTCACCCCCGGCTCGCGCCGTGGACAGTGGCGGGATCGCCACGGTCCAAAAGGATCCCGTCAGGCGCTGCCGGGCGGGTTACTCGCCCCGGGCGAAGGTGCGCCGGTACTCGCTCGGCGTGGTCCCGAGGATGCGCTGGAAGTGCAGGCGGAGGTTCGCGCCGGTGCCGAGCCCGACGTCGTCGGCGATCTGCTCGACACTGCGCTGCGACCGCTCAAGCAGTTCGCGGGCCAGGTCGACGCGGGCGCGCATCACCCACTGCATCGGCGTATAACCGGTCTCCTCGACGAAACGCCGGGAGAACGTACGCGGCGAGACCCCGGCCTGCCGCGCCAGTATGTCGAGGGTGAGGGGCTCGCCGAGCCGGTGCAGCGCCCACTCCCGGGTGGCGCCGAAGCGCTCGCCGAGCGGATCGGGGACGCTGCGCGGCACGTACTGGGCCTGGCCACCGCTGCGGTAGGGGGCCGCGACCAGGCGGCGGGCCGCGTGGTTCGACGCGGCCACCCCGAGGTCGCCGCGCAGGATGTGCAGGCACAGGTCGATGCCGGAGGCGGCGCCGGCCGAGGTGAGCACGCTGCCCTCGTCGACGAACAGCACGTTCTCGTCGACTTGGACGAGCGGATGCCTGGCCGCGAGCGCCCGCGTGTAGTGCCAGTGCGTCGTGGCGCGCTTGCCGTCGAGCAGGCCCGTCGCGGCGAGCGCGAAGGCACCCGTCGAAATGGCGGCGAGCCGCGCGCCCCGGGCGTGGGCGGCGACCAGCGCGTTGACGACGGCCTGCGGCGGGTCGTCCCGGTCCGGAAACCGGTAGCCGGGAACGAAGACGATGTCCGCCCACACCAGGGCGTCGAGGCCGTGAGCGACGTTGTACGACAGGCCATCGCCGCCGGTCACGAGGCCGGGAGTCGCCCCGCACACCCGCACCTCGTACGGCATGCTCGTGCGAGTCGTGAAAACCTGCGCGGGAATCCCGACATCGAGCGGCTTCGCACCCCCGAGCACAAGGACAGCGACGCGATGCGGGTGGGAGTCTGGCACAGGGGAAGAGGCTACGCGGTGCGCCGTCCGACACGCCGCCGTCCACCGCCCGCCGGTGTCGCGGGCGTTGCCCCGGTGCTCAGGTGTACCTGCCCCCCACCCTGGACGCACCGAGAAGCACCCCTCAGTACGGTGTCACCGCCCCAGCTCTCTTGCCGGAGGCTGGGGCGGACGGCGCCGGACTCATGGTGCGCCCCACGATTGACGGGGTGGGGCGCACTCCCCGCGGTCGTGTACCTCCCGGATGCGACGTGGACCCTGACCACGAGACGGGCCCCTCGTTCGAATGAACGAGGGGCCGCATTTGTGCTCTGACCTGCTGTGCGGTCAGTGCCCCCGGCAGGATTCGAACCTGCGACACCCGCTTTAGGAGCCCTTTTTGATCAAGGCTGTGACCTGCGGAAACGTTGCCTGCTGAGTGTCTGAGCTGGAGAATCACCTCGATGTAATTCTCGCGTGATCGCGTGGTTTGTTGTCCTCATGTGTGCTGAATCCGTTCTGAGCGGGCGGCCGATGAGTGGTGTCTATGGCGGCCGACTTCGACGGCCGGCACGCTCCCGCGTCGGCAGTGGAACCACGGCTGCTCCCCGTAGCAGGGCACCGATTTCGTCCTGATTCGGGTGCTTGGAAGTGGTAGGCAGCGCCCGGCTTCGTGAGGCACGATCGGTCCTCGTACTCGTGGACGGGGGTGGGAGCTCGGAGTCAGCAAGGTCTGTGCGCGGCCACGTGAAGGGGGACTGATCATTGCTGCCAGTGCCGGAAGTGCCGTTACAACAAGGGAGTGGCGGGAGAGGGGCTGGAGGCGGGTCCGGTGGGATGACGGATCCCACGCGATTACTCTGCGCGGCCGCGTATCTGCGGCCCAACAGAGCAGCGGAGTTCGCTGACAAGCTCAAAGCATGGCGGCGCAAGAAGGCCAAGGAACTCGGCGACAAGTTCACCCCGAAGTCCATGCGTGAACGTCGCCTAGAACGCTTGACGAAGCGGGAGGCGGCCAAAGAGAAGTCCGCGTTGGAGCGACTAGAGAAGCTGGATGAGGACGAGCCGACGGAGCGCAAGCAGCCACGGGTACTGGTCGGCCACGAGTATGTCCGCTGGGTGCGCCGTCGTGTTGCGGACCAGGGCCGGCCGGTTCCGTCGCACGGATTCGATCTGGAGACGGTGCTCACCACGTGCGCCCAGGCGGAGCAACTACTGTGGCTGCGCCGGACTCTCATGGTCATGGCCTGCGCGCTCAGTGCGCTGTTGCTGCTGACTCCGATTGCCTATCTTGCACCCTTGGCGGTCGTGCTGGGGCTGTGCGCGGCGTTCTTCACAGATCGGTTACTCGCTCAGCGCCGCTTGCACGCTCTGATTCGTGCCGACAAGGCCAAGGTCTGGCATGCGGCTGTGCCGCGTCGGTTTCGGGACACGGTGGATCGGATCCGAGATGCGGTACATGGTGAGGTGGTGCCGTACCGAAATCAGGTCCGCTCGACAGGATCGAAGTATCACTTCGTTGGGGCAGGCAAGGTCTGGTACGAAACCCAGATTGGCTTCGACGTTGTGGCCGCCAAGCCGAGTGAGGGTAGTGACGCCGGTTCCGAGGACGGAGATGGCCACTCCAAAGTCTTGCCTGGTGCGAAGGAACTGCTGACAGGGGCGATGCCGGAAGGCGAGGTTATCCAGTTCACCCCTGACGACCTGCACGCGCACGTGACGCAGGAGCTTCAGCGTGCTGTTGACCCGCGGCCGGACTTCCATCCCGAAAGCCGCCAGGAAGTCTTCGGCGTCGCCGCGCTCGCCGCCGAGCGCTGGGATTCTCTGACGCCAGAACGGTGGGCGGGCCTGGTCACCCTGGCTCGGGAAGGGGCACTCGCTGCAGGTGCGCAACACGCCCCGACGGTCGCCCGCCGTTTCCTGTGCGCACGGACGACGTCCTGGGACGATGAGTTGATTGCCTCAGTATTCGTGGGCTTCTCTTATGAGAACCACTACCTACGGGTTGTCGTCCGGCCTCATGTAGTAAATCCTCTCCACCCCGAGATACGAGCGGCCGAGAGGACAGCGATGAGCAGAGGCTGGAAGTGGAGACGTCGCATGGCGTATCTCGCTGTCGTAGACACGGCCTGGTTCGTGGCCCGGCTTTTCAAACGGGGCAAGGAGAGCGAACGAAATCCTGCGGGAGATCCAGGTAAGGGGCCTGTCAGTCTGCGAGAGATCTATTCAACCCGGTATATGGACGATATGCTCCAGTACGACGACGCGCGTCGATATATCGAGATGATGCAGGGTCGGGTGCTTTCTGCTGTAGAGGGCTTTCTTGAGGAGCACAACGTGGACACCGGTGCGTACCGCGAGCAGATGACGGTCGTACTCAACAATGGTGTCATTAACACCGGTGAGATGAGCAATGTCCAGAACCAGCCGGGTGCGGTGGGCTCCCGGCAGGCGGCTGTAGGAGGAACGTGATGTTCGGTCGTAAGCGGCAACCTGAAAGCACCAACTCGGGTATCCAGAACAGCGGTTCGATGAAGAACGTGCAGAATCAGCCGGGAGCCTTTTATTCGACTCAGAGCCAGGACAACTCCGGTCTCGACAAGGACGACTTACAGGGTATTGCCGAGCTTCTGGTCCGCGTCCGGCAAGGAATCGATCGGGATCGAGACCAGGTTGACGACTACGACGTGTGTGTCGGCTTCCTGGACATGGTGGCTGAACAACGGCTGGAAAGTCCTGAGGAGCGGGCTGTGGCCAAGGGGTTGCTGGAGAAGGTCCAGCAGAAGTGCGGAGGGGTTCCGGGGCTGGTCTCTTTGCTCGCGTCGACGCTCGCGGCCATCTCTGCCCTTGCCTGAGGCATCGCCTCGTGCAACCACGACGCCCGCGCGAGATGGTCCAGAGGCTGCCCGGCCATTCTCGTACAGCCAGCGCCTATGCGATCACCAGGGGGCTGCCCAGGTAGGCTGCGACGCGAGGGCCGGGGTGTCTACTGCCAGCCGTCCAGCGATACCTGGGGTCCGTCGGTAAGGTAGCGGTGGAGGGCGCTGGCGGTGGTGTCTACGAACTCATCGGGGATCGCTTCGGCGTCGACCCAGCAGACCTGTGCATGCTTCCGCGGCTCGCGATTCTCGGGCTCGCCGGTCCACTCGTGGGCGGCGAAGACGACGGTGAGGAACCCGTTTGGTGCCTCGACGCCCCAGGCACCGTGGATGATGTGGGCGACCTTCAGGGACTCGGGCTTCACGGTGAGGCCCGTCTCTTCGTACAGCTCTCGGACTGCCGTTTCCGTGATGGGCTCGCCTGGGTCGCTTTTACCGACGGGGAGGTCCCACATGCCCCGGGCGAACTTGGCGTTCTCGCTGCGTTGCAGGAGCACGACGCGGTTGGTGGCCTTATCGTGGACGATGACGGCGGCGACCAGCAGAGTCATGGATTCGAGGGCGGGCTTGAGGGCTTTGGGCTGGTCTTCTGTGTTCGGCTGAGCCACGTCGCGTCCCTTCGTCGGCCAGGTTGGTGGCGATGCTATGCCAGTGCTTCGCGCGCATGGCGGGCGAGTTCGGCGGCACCGGGTACTTTGCGCCGCTGGTAGATGGCAAGGGGCGACCTCATCGACGTGATCGCCTTGCGGGTTCGGTCAGAGGTCATGCCCTCCATAAGCGTCAGAGCCTGCGACCAGGCAGCGACTGCCTCGTCAGCGCGGGCCTGGGCAGCCAGGCTGTCGCCGAGGTCGGCGTAGGTGAGTGCGTGAACCCGCTTGTACTTCTCCGGGTCCCAGCGGGTCAGGGCATCCCGGTGCTGTTGTTCGGTGCCAACGTGATCGGCCAGGTCGGTGAGGGTGCGGGCGGTGTGGCTGGCGACCGTGCCGGGTGCTGGTCCGCTGACGCGGGAGTAGCTGGGCTGGGGCGCGTCGTCGCGGAGCAGGGCGTCTTCGGCGGCCAGCAGGGCGCGGGCGGCGGCGGGCTTCTCGCCGACAGCGGCGTAGGCGCGGGCGTGGGTGATGTGGAGCAGGGCTTCGGTCTGGCCGTCGATGTGGCCGACTCCCTGGGATAGAGCGGCTTCGGCCAGGTCGACACAGTGGTGCGGCTGCTTGAGGCTGAGTGCCTGGTGGGCGAGGGCGCGCATCATCCAGGCGGCGTGGCCATGGGGGTCGGCTTCGCAGGCGAGCTGATAGCCGACCTGGTAGTAGCGCTGCGCGGCGCCCTCCTGGCCGAGGTCGTGATGCTTCCATCCGGCGAGGTAGGCGAGTTCGGCCACGGCGGCGAAGGCTGCTCGGCGCAGCGGCTCGGAGGGGAACCGTCCACGGAGCATGGGTGCGGCGGTGTCTGCGAGGTAGGCGGTGACGGTGGTCAGGCCGTGTCCGCCGCCGAGGCGTTCATCGGCTGCGCTGAAGGTGG
Organism: Streptomyces boncukensis; assembly: GCF_011045075.1. GTDB lineage: Bacteria > Actinomycetota > Actinomycetes > Streptomycetales > Streptomycetaceae > Streptomyces > Streptomyces boncukensis. The sequence continues at coordinate 7,812 of NZ_JAAKZZ010000107.1, read as the reverse complement.
CGGTGATCTGGCGTACGACCTCCACCTCTTCCAGGCCGATCGCGGCCGTGCCCGTGCGGGCACGCAGCATGCGCGTCGTGGTCTCGTGGTCGTAGGCGAGCGGCATGGCAACGCCAGCGGTCGTGAAGGCGGCCAGCGCGAGGAAGCGGCGGCGCTCGACATCGGCGCGGCCCAGGTCCGTGACCGTCAGAACTGGGTCGTGCTCGTCTGTCCGTTCGCTACCGGGCGCGCGCAGGCCGATCTCGGCCTGGGTGATGATGCGCCCGGCGCGGCGAGAGAGCGCCTCGGCGAGGTAGCCGCTGGTTCGGCCGGTGGGCTGACGGGCACCGCCCACCCAGTGGGAGACGGCCGACTTGTTCGTCTGAAGGATCTCGCCGTTCTCGGCAGCGACGCGCCGTACGTCTTTCGCTAACGCCTCGTACGTGCAGCCGACCGCATCGATGGTCTCGCGCAGGCGCCAGTTGGGTTCCTTCCGCGCTGCCACGTTGGCCTCCGTTCCGGGGGCTGTAAACCGCGTATACGGCTTGAACTGCCTCTCACCGTACCCACTGTGCGTGACGACAGGTTCACTGAAGTACAGCCGCCCGGAACTGCTCAACACGCTCCAGGCTCCCCCGCCGATCCGGGCGGCTTCCCGAAGAATCCTCCAGCGACACCGAGTTCGGGCATTCGTATGCCCGGACAGAGACGGAGACACGGTGACCATCATCGACACCACGGCCATCACGGTCGAACTGCCCGAAGCGTTAGACGAGCGCTGGTGCCGACTGCCCGGCATCCAGGTCGACGGCCGGCGCCTCACCATCGATCCCGCCGACTACTTCTTCCGCTTCGAGTCCAGCACGTGGCTCGTCGCCGACTGGGAGCTGGTCAAGGCCCACCTGCTGGCCGTAGAGGAGACCACCGAGAGCGCCGTCGAGCAGCTCGCGCTCGACTTCATCAAGAACCACGCCGAGTCCACATCCGACGCGGCCCGGGTGCTGCGCACCGCGTATGAGGTGTACGCGTACCTCTTCCGCGACGAGCACCTCGCCGGCCTCGGCCTTCCGCAGATCACCTCCGACCATCTGCGGATGCTGCGCGAGGCGGCGACGCTGATGGCGCTGAACAAGGTCGAACTGGATGGCCATATCTCCAACGTCGGCCCGTGCTGGTTCTTCCCGGCCGCCACCTCCGTCGTCTTCGACCTGGACGATGAGACCGGCGGAATGCTGGACGAGGTCTACCACGGCGGCTGGTTCAACGAGCACCGCCGCATCGAGTCCATCAAGGCCCACGCCGCCCTCGGCGGACGGCTCGTGCACGGCTGCCAGTCCGTGCCGGACCAGTCCGGCGGCGTCGTGGCGCCCTACGGTGCCTCGATGGCCGCCTTCCGCGACGACCTCGCGGCCTTCAAAGCCGGATGGATCAAGCAGGTCTACGCCCGCCGCGTGAGCGATCCCACGTAACCCGACCAGGTGTCCGGGGCGGGCTGCCGCCCCCGCCCGCCCCGGACACCTTCCACCGCAACTGGAGCCCTCTGATGGACACGAAACTCAACGCCGAACTCCTCGACAGCCTGCTCACCATCTCCGGCCGTCCGAACCCTGCCCGTGAGGAGATGCGGGTGTGGTCCATGTCCGGCGTCGAACGCCTCACCTTCCCCGACGGGACCACGGCAATCTTCAAGTACGCCAAGAAACCGTTCGACTGCGAGGACCAGGCGCTGCGACTGGCCCACAATCTCGGCATCCCCGTCCCGCAGGTCCTCGCCTCCGCCGTACAGGACGGCTGGCTGGGGATGCTGCTGGAAGATCTCGGCTCCCCCATCCGCGACGCCGAGGACCTCGACGGTGCCACGGCAGCCGTGGTCCTGCACGGCACCCGCAGCGCAGCGTCTCTTCCCCTCCTCGATCAGCAAGGGCTGCGCGCCTTGCCGCACCGCGCGCTCGACCACCTCGGTCAGCTGCGCAAGGAGGAGCGGTGGCAGGACGCAGACGACATCGGGGACGCCCTCGAACGGATCGCCCAGGCCGCCGACACCCGCTCAGCCGGTGCGACCATGGCGCCCTTCGGGTGGGTGCACTCCGAGTTCCACCCCACCAGCCTCCACATCGGCCAGCACGGCTGGCGCCTGCTGGACTTCGCTCGTGCCTTCACCGGCCCCGGCCTGCTCGACCTCGCGAGCTGGCACGGCACCCTCGACGCCGCCGACCCCGTACGCCTGCGCGCCTTCCTGGAGTCGTACGTGACGGAAGGTGGCACACCCGACGCCCTCGCCGAGCGGGGCGGGCTCGCGGCCGAGAAGTGGGCGCTGGGCTGGCACCGGGTGTGGGCCGTGGAGTGGTTCATGGAGCAGGCCATCCGCTGGATCAACGACCCGGTCTCGGACCCGGCGTACATCAAGGTCGTACGCCGCCACCTCACCGATGCCCTCCAACTCCTGGAGGCGTAGATGCTCGCCCAGACCACCCCGTGGTACGCCCACGCCCTCCAGCGCACCGCGGCCGGCCCCGCCGAACCGCTGCCCGTACCGGCACGCATGGAGTGGACCACACGGCCAGGTAGCGGGCCCGGCGCCGAGATCCTCGGCCCCGACCTGCGCCGCAAGCGGGTGCTGGAACTCGGCTGCGGCCCCGGACACTACGCCGCCTGCCTGGCCGCCCGCCACGGCGCCCGGGTCACCGGCGTCGACCTGGTCGGCCTCCAGGTCCGCCGGGCCCGATCCCACTACGGACGCCTCGCCAACCTCACCTTCGTCGCCGGTCATGCCCTGCATTACCTCCAGGCATCCGATGAGCCCTTCGACGCGATCTACTCCGTCTTCGGCGCCGTCGGCCTCGTCGCTCCCGAACTCCTGCTCCCTGCCATCACGCACTGCCTCAAACCGGGCTGCCTGCTCGTCTTCTCGGTGCCTCACCCCTTGCGCGCCGGCAGGCGCCCTTCCGCCGACGACCGGCCCCGTCGCGACTCCGTCGTCCTGCCTGATCGCAGCCGTCTGCCACTCGTCCGCTGGGACTTCGACGCAGACTGCTGGGAGAAGCACCTCAACCGGGCGGGTCTCTGGCTCGCCTCGGCCCAGGAGTTCCACGACGCCCGCCAGAACCGCTGGCCCACCACCCTGCTGATCACCGCACGCAAGCTCTGATACCAGCCCCGGCTCTCCCACGGAGGAACCGATGCGCGTGCCCTATCTGCTCCTCGACATCGACGGCGTCCTCATACCGTTCCCCGAGGACACAGGGACCGGCCCAGCCAGTCACGTCCACCACGAAGTCGTCCCCTCCCATCGGGACCCGGACGACCCGGTGACGATCTGGCTCAACGCCGCCCACGGCCCGCTACTCATGGACGTGATCCGCACCGGCCTGGTCACCCCCATCTGGTGCACGAGCTGGCGCCAGGACGCCGCCACCTTGATAGGCCCCCTCCTCGGACTCCCGACGCTCTCGTACGTGGATCTTCCACGCCCGCAGATCACCACTAGCCACCCCAACGGCTACCTGTGGAAACGCGACCACATCGACGCGTGGCTCGGCGACGCCCCCGCCGCCTGGATCGACGACGACTTCACCGGCCTCGATCACGAATGGGCCGCGGAACGCACCGCTCGCGGCCCGGCGACCCTCCTCGTACAGCCCGCCTCGCACGTCGGATTGCGGGCTGAACACCTGGCCGAGGTACGTGCGTGGGCCGAGCGGTTGCCTGTTCCACCAACGCTTGGACCCGCCACTCCAAGCGGAGTCTCGGCCGCCGGAAGCGCACGCGGAGGCCCCTAGATGGGGCCAGCGGCGGCTCCTTCGCTATCGACGGCGCCTCCGTTCTTCGATCCCTGTGTTCACGGTTGCAGTCGCAGAGTGTGACGGGGCCCATGCGCGAGTCGTGGGGTGATGAGTGCTTCGCGTGCGGGCTGCCTGCGCACGCTTGTTCGGCTGGGCGGTGATGCGCCAATTGAGGACCTCGGCGGGGCGCTGGGCGGTGTCGAGTTCGCGGCTGGCGGCGACCTTGGCCAGGAGGTGGCGGGGGTTGTGGCCCGCGCTCTCGGCGCGGGCGAGGGTGGTCGTCAGGGCGGGCCAGGTGGGGTCGGCGAGGACACGCTCGGCGTGGTCGGGGAGGGCCGCGCGAAGCTGCTGCTCGAAGCGGCGGGCGGTTGCGGGGGAGGGGGCTCGACGGGCGAGTTCCGACAGGACCGGCTTGGCAGCTTGCTGGTAGCCGTCTTGGAGGTGGCGGAGGGTCTGCTCGGCTGCGGCAGCCTGTTGCTGGTGACCGCGTTGCCGGTGCCAGTGGGCTGTGGCGCGGGCGAGGTGAAGGGCTGCGAAGATCACGGCGATGGCGAGTCCGCCCGGCTCGTGGGAGGCGTACGCGAGATCCTTGGCTGCCGCGTGAAGCGCGGCGGCTGCCTCGTGGTCTGCTCGGATGGCTGAGCGGCGGGCGCGGTTGAACGCGACTGCCGCGTGGCGGAGTTCCGACCGTGGCGGTCCTGTTGTGGCGCGGGCGAGATTGTGCAGGGCGTCGCCGAAGGCGTTCAGGTGGCCTTGGGCAGCAGCGTCGTTGGCTGAGTCCACAGCCGTTGTGGCTGCGTGCAGGGCGGTGGCGGTGTGGCGCCACACATCGGTGGGATCCGCCACTCGGTGCGGGTGGTCGGCGGCTTGCTGGGCGGCGAGGCGTTCGCGGAGGCGGTTGAGGGACAGGTCGGGGGCGAGCTTGGAACCGCCGTACCAGACCGGCTCTCCGTTCGCGTTGGTGTCGCCGGGGGCGGCCAGGCTGTAGCCGATCGCCTCGCCCGTATCGGGGCCGATCCGCGTCCTGACCTGGATGCCGAGGGAGCGCAGCACGGTGAGGTAGTCGTCCACTGTGCGTACGGCCGCGGCGACCGCGTACGCCTGCTCGCGCAGCCACTGGCGTGCGGTGACCGGCTGGCCCTGGCGCCGGGCCTTGGCGCGCTCGGCGCCGGTGGGGGTGCGCGGTGCGGTCCGGTCGCCGGAGGCGAGTCGGCGCAGCCCGAACTCCGTCTCGATCTTGCGGCACTCGGCCTGGGCGCGCCGGCCGTCACGGTGGGTCCGAGGGCGGCGTCCGTCTGCTCGGACCGTTGTGGCGAGGATGTGGATGTGGTCGTCGGCGTGGCGCACCGCGATCCACCGGCACGCCTGCTCATCCCCGTCCGGTGTGATGCCGGTGGCGGCCACGATGCGACGGGCCACTTCGGCCCACTCCGTGTCGGTGAGGTGGCGGTCGCCCGGGGCAGTGCGCACCGGGCAGTGCCACACGTGCTTCGGCGGCTTCCTTCCGCCCAGCTCACGGGCGCGCAGGTCGACGTGGTGGTCGAGGCGTCGGGCGAGGCGGGTGAAGGTGGCCGCCGGGTCACGGCCGGGGTCGGGGGCGCCCGCCAGGTCCCAGGCTGCCACGATGTGGGGATCGGTGTGCTCGTCGCGCCGCCCGGGGCCGTAGAGGTAGGCGATCAGTCCGCGAGTGTCGGAGCCGGCGGAGATGTCGGGGACCATCAGTCCCCCGTTTCCGTGTCGTCGGCGAGGAAGTGGTCGAGGAGCAGGTAGTCGCGTTCGACGGCCTGCTCGATGAGCGTCAGTACGGCTTCCGCGTGGTCGGGTATGGCTCCGGTGTTGAGGGCGCGGGTGATCTGGTTCAGATTGATGCCGATGCGACGCAGCTCGGTTCGATGCCGTTCGATGGTCTCGGTCAACGGGCGGATCGGGTCGTCTTCGGGGCTGCCGTTCAGTTCATGCTTGCCGAGCGCGAGGGCGAGAGCTGCGTCCCCGATGAATCCGGCGAACGTGCTGCCGCGCGCGGCCGCGGCGTGCTCGATGACGCGGTGGGCGGTCGGGGTGAAGCGGACGCTCTTGACCACAGTCCGCCTCTCTGCGACGCGCTTGCGGTACAGAGGTGCGGGCAGCGGGGGCTCGTCAGTGCCGCGGAGCGACAGGGACTCGGCAGAAGGCTCGGCGGGAAGTGGCGCGGGCTCGGACGGGAGGTCGTAGTGCTCGTCTGTCGGTTTGTCCTGCTCGGGCGTCCCCCGGCGCCCGGCCTCCTCCGCCACCCCCGGGGCGGAGGCATCTGCGGACGAACCCCCGAAGGAGTGTCGACCGCTCCAGCTTGCTGCTGTTCGTCGGGTAAGGGTGAACCATCCCCGGCGGCGCGAGGAGGCGGGGCTGGTGTCGTTGTCAGTGTGCATGGTGTGCTCCAGTGGCATGGGGGTGGGGTGGTGTCACGTCCGTCGCATGCGTCGCATGCCTGGTCAGCACAGGTACGGACACGAGCCCAGGTACGGAGAAGTCCGTCCCGGCGAGAGTGTCCGTCCCCGCGCTGACCTGCGCGGGGACGGACGCGACGCACAGCTACGGACTACGGCCCCGGTGGGGTCAGCGGGTCCGCTTGGGCTCGGCGGGGCCGTCGGGCGGGCCAACGGGCAGCGATGCCGTCGGGGCGGCGGGCGGCAGCCCGTGGGCCGGGCGCACGGGCGGAGCCTGCGGTGCGCGTTCGGACGCGATGTACGGCTGGGCGAGGTCGGGGCAGTGGCGAGCCCAGGCATCCAGGAACCGGTTGCGCTGATACGCCTTGGCCTGCTTGCCGCCCTCGAAGCGGTAGTTGGCCGAGCCGATGCCGAAGTCCCGCAGCAGGTTGCCCAGGTGGTAGGCGTTCAGCCCCTTCGTGCCGTACTCCGCCCACGGGCCGTCGGCATCCTGGAGCAGGGCCGCGACCAAGTCGTGGGTGGCCAGAGCCTCGGGATTGTCGGCCTGGGCGAAGATGCGGTGGATGTCGCGCAGCAGCCGCGTCTTCAGGCTGGTCTGCACGTCCTGGACGGCCTCGTGCCGCGTCATCGTCACGCAGGCCGTCCGCGCGCTCGCGGGCCAGTGGCCGCCGGCCAGGTCGGCGATGATGACCAGTGGCTCCCAGGTGTCCGCCGCCCTGTCCTCCACCGGCATGCTCGGCACCATCGTGGCGGCCTTGCTACGCAGCGGTCCCAGCCAGGCGGCCAGCCGGTCACGCAGCGCGTTGAGTTCGGGCACCGCGTAGCGCGAGCGGAACGGGGCGACCTTCTCGCCGGGCTTGCGCTTCTGCATGCGCAGCACGACCGCCCGGTCCATGATCGTGTCCGGCAGGTCGCCGATCCCGGCGATGGCGGCCATGGCGAAGGTGGGGAAGGGGGTGGGCTTGTGCTCCGGCCCGACGATGCGCCAGGCGGGGCGGTTGCGCTGGTGCCCGGCGTTGAGCAGGCCGCGCAGCTCCTCATTCTCACCCCTGGCGTTGGGGCCGAAGATGGTGTCGGCCTCGTCCACCAGCAGCGTGTGCGGGTCCTGCCCGATGGAGCGGAAGAGCACGGCGGTGGACATGTTCACCGTCATCATCGGCTTGTAGACAGTCTCGTGGAGCACGTCCAGGACACGTGACTTGCCGCACCCCTTGGTCGGGCTCGTGATCGCCAGGCGGGGCGCGTGCTGCAGCACGGTCTGGATGTGCGTGGCCGCCACCCACAAAGTGACCGCGGTCAGCGCCTCCTCGCTGGGGAGCACCACGTACTTGCCGATCGCCGCCCGCAACTCGGACAGCAGCTCGGCACCCTCGACCCCGCGGTCAGTCGGTCCCCCAGTGGTGGCGGTACCGCCACCACATCCCTCCGGTTCGCGGGGACTGTGGGGACCGGTCCCCGGAGCCCGTCCTGCGTTGTGGTGACCGGAGCCCGGGGACTGCTGACCGGAGCTGACCGGGGCTTGGAGACCGGTCCCCAAGCCGCCGACCTGCTGTTCTTTCGGGGGCGCAGCGATTTCGTCCTCGCGCTCTGTGGCTCGGGGACCATCCCCGGTCCCGGCCCCGCCGTCC
>NZ_JAAKZZ010001079.1 GCF_011045075.1 Streptomyces boncukensis | reverse complement strand
GGTCCGGGGCCGGGGCCCGGGTCGAGGCCGGAGCCGAATCCGCAGCTGGGGCCGGAGCCGGAGCCGGGGCGGCGGGCTGCCCCGCCGCGGACCCGGTCGGCGGCGCGGGGGCCGCCACGCTCTCGCGGACGCCGCCGCCCTGGGGCGGAGAGCCGGCCCCGACGGCACCCGGACCGCCACCGGACGGACGGGATGGACCGGGCGGAGCGGACGCTCCCGGTGGCCCGGACGGTCCGTCCGACGCTCCGGGCGACCCTCCATACGGGGGCGCCTGCTGCGGTGTCCGTACGGCGGAGCCTCCGCCCCCCGAGGGATCGACGATCGCCTCGACCTTCCACTGCACGCCGAGGGCGTCACCGAGCGCCTGGCGCAGCACCTCGTCACTGCCGCCGTTCGCGAAGCTGTCACGCGCGCCCGCGTTGGAGAACCCGATCTGCAGCGTGGTGCCGTCGAAGCCGACGACCTGCGCGTTCTGACTGAGCAGAATCCAGGTGAACCGGCGGCGGTTCTTGACGGCCTCCAGGATCTGCGGCCACATCTGCCGCACCTGGGCCGCGCCCAGGGAGGGATCCTGCTGGCCTGCGGCAGCGGGAGCAGAAGCGGGAGCGGCGTCCGGACCGGCCCCGGGGGAGGGAGCGGACGCTGTCTCTTATTCAAT
>NZ_JAAKZZ010001078.1 GCF_011045075.1 Streptomyces boncukensis | reverse complement strand
CTTCCCGCCCATCGCGAGAATGAACATCATGTCGGGCCCCGGCGTGAGGGACAGCCCGTAGGCGGCGACGATGAAGGCCGCGTAGAGCGAGGTGTCGACCATGGCCGACATGGTCGACAAGCGGCACGGTCCTGTCGAGCGAATTTCACCGCACCAGCGGCGAGGCACAGGAGACGAACGCCTCGATCGCTTGCTTCGCCTCGGTGTCCCGCGCCCGCCACAGGGCCGGGTCCTCCGGCGTCGAGAGGTCCCGGATCCGGTCGTAGGCCCGCTCGGCGGCGAGCGTGACCGTGCGGTCGTCGGTGAGCAGCGTCACCCGGTACAGCACCTGCCGGGCCGCCGTGCGCAGCCGGTGCGCCTCGTCCCGCGCGGCGTGGAACGCCGCCCCGTCCGCGTCCTCCCGCTTCCGGTACCAGCGCTCGGTCTGCCCCCGCCGGTACTCCTCCAGCGCGGCGGCGCACGCGCTGTACGTGGCGATGCGCTCCTGGCGGAGCGCCTCGGACCGGGCGAACCGCTCGCTGCGCCGCGCCGCCGAGCGCTGGAAGACGTGCGTGACGACGCTCCCCAGCAGCGTTCCGGCCACCGCCACCACGCTGGTCCACAGTGCCTCCACGGCGAAGCAGCGTACGGCCCTTCGCCGGGGCCGGGGGCGGTTCCGGGGG
>NZ_JAAKZZ010001077.1 GCF_011045075.1 Streptomyces boncukensis | reverse complement strand
CCGGGGGGCGGGTGCCGGGCGGCGGCTCGGGCTCAGGAGGTGGCGGGCTGCGGAGTGCCGTCCCCGCGCACCTGGGGCGACAGCGCGTCGCCGACCTGATTGATCAGTTCCGCCATCATGTAGCTGACCTCGCCGATGTCCGCGTCCCGCGTGGTGACCACGACCAGGGAGGCGCCGCTGGAGACCGCCATGGAGAACAGATAGCCGCCCTCCATCGCGGTCAGGCTGTGCTCCACCGGGTCGGTCTCCATCAGCTGCGCGGCGCCGGACAGCAGATTGACGAACCCGGAGGAGATGGCCGCCAGCCGGTCAGCGTCGTCCTGGTCCATGCCCGTGAAGGCCAGCGCCAGCCCGTCGACGGAGACGGCCAGCACCTTGGTGACCTCGGGAACGCGTCCGGCGAAGTCGCTGAGCAGCCAGCCCAGTGAGCTGGGGGAGGGGGTGGTCATCGAGTGCTCCGTTGCGTGTCGTCGTCAGGAGGTGCGGCGGAGGCGGCGGAACCCGGACGTGCGGCCTCCGCGGAGCCGCCCCCGTTCTCGGAGCCGTTCGGGCCCCGGCGTGAACTGTGGTGTGTGCTGCGGCTGATGCCCTGCGCATACGCCGCGAAGACGTCGGAGACCTGCCGGGAGTCCCGGCGCCGGGGCGCCTTGGCGGGCCGTGCCACGGGC
>NZ_JAAKZZ010001076.1 GCF_011045075.1 Streptomyces boncukensis | reverse complement strand
GCCCCCGCCCGGGAGGCCCGTGCCGCGCGCCGTCGAGGGGCCGGCCGTCGGGTTGGTGCCGTTCATCCCGCCCTTCTCGGACGAGGCGGCCGTGGAGACGGCGTACGCGCTCGGGCCCGCCAGCATCGCGACCACGGCGGCGAGCGCCGCCACCGTCGTCATCCGGCGCCGGTTCACGGCCGAGCGGAGGCTGCCGAAGCGGGAGACCAGCAGCCCCGCGACCGACAGCGCGGTGACCGCGCCGATGGCCGGGCGGAGCCAGGGGTTCCAGCCGTCCGCACGGCCCAGCAGCACGATCGCCCAGACGGCCGTCACCGCGAGGGCCGCGGGCAGCACCCAGGCCCAGCGCGCATCGCGCCGGAACGCGCGGTGCAGGGCGACGCCGCCCGCGCCGCACAGCGCCGCGATACCGGGGGCCATGGCGGTCACGTAGTACGGGTGGAAGGTGCCCTCGGAGAGGGAGAAGACCAGGTAGTGCAGGACGAACCAGCCGCCCCACAGCAGCAGGGCCGCGCGCTGGATGTCGGTGCGCGGACGGCGTCTGCGCAGCACCAGCGCCGCGACCAGCGCGATCGCCGCGAAGGGGATCAGCCAGGAGATCTGGCCGCCGTTGATCTCGTTGAACAGGCGGCCGATTCCGGCGGCGCCGCCGAAGCCGCCGCCCCCGCC
>NZ_JAAKZZ010001075.1 GCF_011045075.1 Streptomyces boncukensis | reverse complement strand
GGAGTAGAAGGGGATGGTGCCGGTGTGGGGGGTGATGGGGGCGAGGAGTTCGCGTAGGTCGTTTTCGATGGTTTCGACGTGGGCGGAGTGGGAGGCGTAGTCGACGTTGATGCGTTTGGCGCCGTCGGTGTGGTCGACGATGTCCTGGATGGCTTGGGTGTCGCCGGAGATGACGGTGACGGCGGGGCCGTTGACGGTGGCGATGGACAGGCGGCCGTTGTAGGGGGCGATGAGGGTGTCGACGTGGGTGCGGGGGAGGGGGATGGAGGCCATGCCGCCTGCTCCGGCGAGGGTGCGGATGGCGTGGCTGCGCAGGGCGACGACGCGGGCGCCGTCGTTGAGGGTGAGTGCTCCGGCGACGACGGCGGCGGCGATTTCGCCTTGGGAGTGGCCGATGACGGCGGCGGGCTGGACGCCGTAGTGGCGCCATAGGTCGGCGAGGGAGACCATGACGGCCCACAGGGCGGGTTGGACGATGTCGACGTGTTCGAGGGCTTCGGCGTCCTGGAGGACGTCGGTGAGGTTCCAGTCGACGAAGTGGCTGAGGGCTTCGGCGCACTCGTGCATGCGGTGGGCGAAGACGGGTTCGGCGTGCATGAGTTCGGTGGCCATGCCGACCCATTGGGCGCCTTGTCCGGGGAAGACGAGGACGGGTCGGGTGGTGGTGGGGG
>NZ_JAAKZZ010001074.1 GCF_011045075.1 Streptomyces boncukensis | reverse complement strand
GTCCTGGTCCCCACCCTTCCCGGACTTCCCGTCCTTGTCGTCCTTCCCGTCCTTGCCGCCGCCTGTGCTGTCGGGGTCGGCGGTCTCGGCGGGGCGCAGTTCCGCGCTGCCCTTCCTGCCGGAGGCGCCCTTGGGCGTGAAGGCGGTGTACGTCGTCTCGGCGACGTCCGAGTCGGCCGGCCGCGGGCACACCAGGGTGGAGCGCTCGACCGGCTTGCGGGCGACCGCGGGCGACGCCGTGCGCTGTGCGCCGTCGTCGCCGGGAGCCGCGACCGTGGCGGCGCCCGTGACGGCGGCGAGTGCGACGACGACTCCCAGGAAGCCGAGGAGGGTGCGGTTCACTGCTGGCTCCCGTCGCCGCCGTACGTCGTGCTGTCCTGACCGTGGTAGCCGCCGTAGCCGCCCTGCCCGTAGCCGTACGGGTCTGGTTGCTGCTGGTCCTGCCAGCCGTCGTACGCCTGCTGCTGCGGGACGTACGGCTGCTGCTCGTAAGGCTCGTAGGACTCGTACGGTTCGTGCGGCGCGTAGGGGCCGTAGGGCTCGTACGGTTCGTACGGCTCATAGGTTCCGTGCGTGCCGTACGGGGCGTACGGCTGCGCGGGCGGCTGCCCGTAGCCACCGGGATCGTACGGCTGCTCGGACGGCGGGGGCGGCTGCTGGGGAACCTCCTGGCCCGCCGCCTGGGGCACCGGCGGGGCCTCGGCGGGC
>NZ_JAAKZZ010001073.1 GCF_011045075.1 Streptomyces boncukensis | reverse complement strand
GCACGACCCCGACCCCGCCCCGCCTCGGCCCGTCCCCCGTCGGACCGAGGCAGGGTGGTGGCACATACGCGGGCGACACCGGTCCCGCCGGCTTCGTTCGGCTCCGTGAACCCCCGTACCGGACCGAACTGCGCCGTCGCTCCCCCGAAGCTGTGCACCAGACCTGCCGCCTGGAACGCGTATGCCATGTCCAGGACGATCGCAGGCCCCGCTCACAGCGGGCTCACACCCGTGCGGGGCGGTGTGAGCGCCGCGCGTCCTACTGTCCCGGCGTCTGCTGCGGGGTGTAGCTGGGCTGGTCGGCGAAGAGGTCGAAGTACATCCCGCCCGCGACGAGCAGGCCGAGGACGCCCAGGACGACACCGCCCGCGGCCACCGCCTTCACCCAGGTGCGGGTGTCCGCGCTGCGGGCGGTCAGGGCCAGCAGCACGGCGCCGAGGGCCACGGCCAGCGCGGCGACGACGCCGTTGATGGCCGCCGCGGCGTGCCAGGGGGCGCCGTAGGCGGCGTCCACCGCCTCGCTGCCGGAGCCCTGGCTGCTCTGGGCGCTGCTCTCGATCTGCCCGATGAGCTGCTTGCGCTCGCGGAGCATCTCGCTGAGCGAGGTGCCCGTGAGCGAGGCGAGGCCCAGCCCCGCGCTCACCACGGCCAGGGCGCCGCCGATCCAGCCGGCGGACGCCCGCGCGCCCTCCCGGCCGCCCCCCGGCCCGGCG
>NZ_JAAKZZ010001072.1 GCF_011045075.1 Streptomyces boncukensis | reverse complement strand
CCACCGAACTCCCCCAGCACCAACTCCCGCTCACCCTCGCCCAGGACGTCCACGAGGCCGACCGGCTTCTCGGGGTCGGCCACCAGCTCGCGGATCACCCGCACATAGCGGTCGGTGATGTCCTCGGCCGTCTTGCGGTCGAACAGGTCGGTGGCGTACTCCAGATAGCACCGCAGCCCCGCCCCGCCGGGGTCCGAGAAGTAGTTGAACTCCAGGTCGAACTTCGCCGTCGGGGTGGACAGCACCTCCAGCCGGCCGGTGAGGCCGGGGATGTCCAGGTCGATCCAGGCGTCGTCGTCCCAGGTGAACATCGTCTGGAACAGCGGGTGGTAGGCGGTGGAGCGCTCGGGGTTGAGCGCCTCCACCAGGCGCTCGAACGGGGCGTCCTGATTGTCGTACGCGGCCAGGGCCTTGTCCTGCACCTGGCCCAGCAGCCGGGTGAACGAGGGGCTGCCGGACAGGTCGGCGCGCAGCACCCAGGTGTTGACGAAGAAGCCGACCAGGTCCGCGAGGTCGTCGTCGGTGCGGCCCGCGATGGTGGAGCCGAGGGCGATGTCGTCGCCCGCGCCCAGGTGCTGGAGCGCGACCACCAGGGCCGCCTGGAGCACCATCGGGACCGTCACGTCCCGCTCGCGGGCGATCCGCTCGACCCCGGCCAGCAGCTCGGGGCCGATCGGGAAGTCCACCATGTCGCCGCGGTGGGAGGCCACGGG
>NZ_JAAKZZ010001071.1 GCF_011045075.1 Streptomyces boncukensis | reverse complement strand
GTCACCGGGTCGCGGACGCGGCGGGCGTGCGGGTGCGCCCGCCGTCGAGGGCGGGGTAGTCGGTGTAGCCCTCGGGGCCGTGGGTGTAGAGGCGGGCTTCGTCGAGCGGGGTGGCGAGCGGGTCGCCCGCGGCGATACGCGCGGGGAGGTCGGGGTGGGTGAGGAACGCGCGGCCGTACGAGACGAGATCCGCCAGGCCCCCCGCGAGGACCCGCTCGCCCTGCTGCCCGGTGGTGGGCTCGTGGTTCTCGCCGACGTTGGCGATGAGCGTGCCCCGCCAGCGGGGCCGGAGATCGGCGAGCGCGGGGTAGTCGTCGTTGTCGGTGAGGTGGAGATAAGCCAGGCCCAGCGGGTCGAGCGCGGCGAGCAGCCTGCGGTAGACGGGCGCCGGGTCCCGCTCGGCCATGCCGAACTGCGGGTTGCCGGGGGAGAGCCGCAGCCCGAGGCGCTCCGGGCCGATGGCGTCCGCCACGGCGGTGACCAGTTCGACGGCGAACCGCGTCCGGTCCCGCCCGTATCCGTCCGTACGGAGGTTGGTGTTGTCGGCGAGGAACTGATGGGTGAGATAGCTGTTCGCGGCGTGGATCTCCACGTAGTCGAAGCCCGCGCGCAGCGCGTTGCGGGCGGCGTCGACGTGGTCGGCGACGGCGGTGCGGATGTCGTCGGCGGTCATCTCGCGCGGCGTCGGCGCCTCGGCCTTGCCGTCTTTGACATGGACGGGGCTGGGGG
>NZ_JAAKZZ010001070.1 GCF_011045075.1 Streptomyces boncukensis | reverse complement strand
GGAGGACGGCGGGGAGGACATCGGTCTTCTTCCGGTCGACGATGTCGCCGCCGATGCGGCCGATGGGAATCGGCGGGTGTGTGTCGCCCAGGCGCAGCCGCAGGTCCCACAGGTCGTGTGTGCTCTCCCGGCGTGCGAGGGCCGGGGCGTAGGGCAGGGCGAAGGAGAATCGTTCCGTCGCTCGGTGGAGCGGTGTGACCGGGAGGCTGAAGTCATGGGCCCCGCCCTGGCGGGAGACGGCGACCACGGTGGCGCCGTGCAGGGAGGGGGGCGTGCCGGCGGTGAGGAGCCGGGCGGTGACGGTCGCCCCGTCGGCGCCGACCTCGATGGTGGCGACTTCCGCGTGGGCGGGGCGCTGCCAGGTGCGCAGCGCGAGATTGCCGTGGGCGGTGCGGTAGGGGAGCCAGGCGGTCACGGTGGTGTCGGTGTCCAGGGGGGTGCGGCCGACGCTGAGGGCCTGTTCGGCCAGGGCGCAGCGGAGGCGTATCTGCTTTCCGGTGCTGTTCCGGGGGAGGATGTAGCAGTCCCAGCGGCCCTCGGGCAGGGTGTGTTCGTCCGGGTCCAGGGTGAGGTGGACGTGGCGCGGGGCGGGTTCGGTGGCCGCGCGGTCCAGGGGGATGCGCAGGTGGCGCTCTTTCGGGTCGCGGCGCAGGCGGGCGAGGAAGTCGAGCGGGCCGGGCGGCAGTGTGGAGGCGTCGAGGCGGATGCTGATTCCGCCGTCGGCGGTGGCCCGTGCCG
>NZ_JAAKZZ010000106.1 GCF_011045075.1 Streptomyces boncukensis | reverse complement strand
GTCCCGGCCGAGGGCCGGTTCCGGGCGGGCAGCATCACCAAGACGTTCCTCGCCACCACCGTGCTCCAGCTCGTCGACGAGGGCCGGCTGCGGCTGGACGACCCGGTCGGGCGGTGGCTGCCCGGAGCCGTCCCGGACGGCCGGCGCATCACGGTACGTTATCTGCTCAACCACACCAGCGGGTTGTACGACTACAAGCCCACGCTGCCGCTGCCCCCGTCGCCGGAGTTCCTGGACAACCGGTGGCGGACATGGCGCCCGTCCGAACTGGTCCGGCGCGCGGTGGCCCACCCGCCGTCGTTCGAGCCGCCGGGCTCGGAGTTCGCGTACTCCAACACCGGCTACCTCCTGCTCGGCCGGATCGTCGAGAAGGCGACCGGCCGGCCGTACGGCGACGAGATCGAGCGCCGGATCGTCAAACCGCTGCATCTGGGCGGAACCGAGATGCCGGGAACCTCCCCGCACCTCCACGGACCGCACCCGCACGGCTATGTGCCGGTCCGGCGCCACGGCACGACCCGCCTCGTCGACTACACGGAGATGAACCCCTCGGTGTTCGGCGCGGGCGGCGAGCTCATATCCACCGCCCGGGACCTCAACCGCTTCTTCGCCGCGCTGCTCAGCGGGCGCCTGCTGCCGGAGGGCCTGCTCCGCGAGATGCGGACCCCGGGCATCGCGGGCGGCAAGCCGTACGGCCTGGGGCTGGCCTGGTGGGACACCTCGTGCGGGGTCCGGGTGTACGGCAACGACGGCGACGCCCTGGCGTACCAGTCCTGGTCGTACACCACCCAGGACCGGCGCCGCCAGGTCAGCGTCGCGCTCACCCCCGACTTCCGCGCCGACACCGACGACTCCGTCGACGCCCTGCTGGACGAGGCGTTCTGCGGCTGACGGGCGGGGCGGCTCCCGCCGCCCCGCCCGCCCCGCCCCTGCGGAGCCGGGCTAACCGCAGCTGGAGGTGATCCACCGATGGGAGGCGACCTTGTACGTGCCCTGGAGATAGCCGCGCTTCCCCTGCCGGGTGCAGCCGACCTGGTCCCGGTAGCTCGTCTTCTTGTAGTACGCGACGCCGGTGAAGCGGGACGACTGCCCCCGGTTCCACACATAGTTGACGTTCGCGGACCTCGCCCACGAGCAGCGGGCTCGCGCTCCGGGGCGGCCGGTGCCGAGGCCGCGACGGCGGGGACCGTCAGTCCGGCGCCGAGCAGGGTGACGGTGGAGAAGAGAACCGCGGCTCGTCTGGTTCTGACCATAGTTGCGCTCTCCTGTGTCGAGGAGGAGCACCGCTCCCTCCGAGGGAGCCCTGGTGGGGGCGGCGCGGGTGCGCGGTCACCGGGGAGCCTAGGAGCCGCGCCCAGGACCGGACAGCGGAGGAATCGGCCACACCGGTATATCCCAGGCGCTTGTGCAGCCGGTCGGCGGCGCCCGCCGTAGGACGGACGGCCAGGTCGGCAGCGGCTGCCGGGGTGCCGGGGTGCCGGCCGGGGCGATTGCCGTACGGGCGCCGCAGGCACGGGCGCCGGGAACCTCAGTCCGTTGCGGGACACTCGCCGACGTCCGCGGCGCAGCCCGCCGCCCTCCCGCCGCCGGTGCGACCGCGCTCCGGTCCGCGCGCGGTTCCGCCCCCGGTGCCGGGCGGGGAGCCGCCTCCGGACGGACCCGGTACCGGGTGTCCAGGAGCCCCGGGTCCGGGAGCCGGGCGGCCCCGGTTGCGCGGGGCCGCCGCCGTCGGCCGCGCCTGGCTGGAACACCCCCGCGCGCCGTCAGGCCGGGTCCCCGGAGCCCGGGGGAACGCCCGCTGAGCTCCGGGTGGAGTTGGCGATCTTCTCGTGGTGCCTGATCACCTCGGCGATGATGAAGTTGAGCAGCTTCTCCGCGAAGGCGGGATCCAGCTTGGCGTCCTGGGCCAGTTCGCGGAGGCGGGCGATCTGGCGGGCCTCGCGGGCGGGGTCGGCCGGCGGCAGCTGGTGCTCCGCCTTCAACCGCCCCACCCGCTGGGTGCATTTGAACCGCTCGGCGAGCATATGCACCACGGCCGCGTCGATGTTGTCGATGCTGTCACGCAACGCGCCCAGTTCCTCGTGTACGGCCTCGGTCGTCTCGGGCTCGCCTCGGGTCGCTGCCATATGGTGTGTCCCTGGGTCGGTAGTTCGGGACGCCAACCCTATGACGACGGCCTGGCCAGCGTCTCCACCAGGCGGCTGATGCCGTCCTCGCCGTGCCCGTCGGCGACGGCGCGCGCCGCGAGGGCCCGTACGGCGGCCAGCACGGAGTTGTCCAGGCCGCTGCCCTCGGCGGTGCCCAGGATGTGGTCGATGCCCGCGAGGGCGGAGCGGAGGTTGGCCTCCTCGCCGGAGTGCCGCCCGCTCTCGGTCTCCTGGGCGAGCTCCTCGGCGACCTCGGCCACCACGGAGACGATGCCCGTCGCGAACGGCGCCAGCTCGGAGGGGTCGACGCCCTCCGTGCGGGCGAGGGCCAGCGCGTGGACATAGCCGCTCACGGCGGTCCAGAAGAAGTCCAGCAGCGCCGCGTCGTAGGCGGCCGCCCTGCCCGGGTCGGCGCCCAGGTGGGTGGCGGTGCCGCCGAGCGCCGCGAGCGCCGCGCCGTGCCGCTCGTAGAGGGCCTCGGGGCCGCTGTAGAGGTAGACGGCTTCCGGGCCGCCGATGGAGGGGGTGGGCGTCAGGATGGCGCCGTCCAGGTAGTCGATGCCGTGCGCGGCCGCCCAGGACGCCGTCTCGCGGGCGTCCCCGGCGGAGTTCGAGGTGAGGTTCACCAGGGTGGTGCCGCGCAGCGCTTCGGCGGCGGGCCGGATGACGGAGTGCAGCGCCTCGTGGTCCATGACGCAGGCGACGACCAGCGGGCTCGCCGCCGCGGCCGCCGCCGCGGTCTCCGCGACGGCGGCGCCGCGCTCGGCGAGCGGCGCGGCCTTGCCCGGGGTGCGGTTCCAGACGGTCGTGGGGTGCCCGGCGGCCAGGAAGGCCGCGGCGAGGGCCCGCCCCATGGGCCCGAGGCCCAGGACGGAGACGGGGGTCGGTGCGCTCTGCTCGGTGTCGGCCGTGGTCTTGGTCTCGGTGTTCTCAGTCATGGCCGCAGCGTGCCCGGGGCCGCGCACGGGGCGCTGAGGACGGACGCACGGTCCGCTGACGCCGCGCAGTAGTGTGGCCGGTATGCGTTTCGGGGTGCTCGGTCCGCTGGAGGTCTGGGGAGCGGACGGGGAGCCCGTGCCGGTCCCCGAGGCGAAGGTCCGCGCGCTGCTGGCGCAGCTGCTGCTGGGCGAGGGGCACCCGGTGTCCGCCGACCGCCTGGTGGCCGGGCTGTGGGGCGAGCGGCTGCCCCGCGACCCGGTCAACAGCCTGCAGACCAAGGTCTCCCAGCTGCGCCGCGCTCTGGGCCGGGAGTACGTGGTGCACCGGGCGCCGGGCTATCTGCTGCATGTCGCGCGGGACGCCGTGGACGCCGGGCGGTTCCGGGAGCTGTGCGCGCGGGCCCGCGCGGCGGGCGACGCGGCGCTGCGGGCCGGGCTGCTCGGGGAGGCGCTGGCGCTGTGGCGGGGGCCCGCGTACGCGGACTTCGCCGACGAGGAGTTCGTCCGGGCCGCCGCGGCGCGGCTGGAGGAGGAGCGGCTCGGGGCGCTGGAGGAGTGGGCCGGGGCGCGGCTGGAGCTGGGCGAGCACGCGGTGCTCGCGGACGAGCTGGCGGACCTCGTGGAGCGGCATCCGCTGCGGGAGCGGCTGCGGGCCGCGCGGATGCTGGCGCTGTACCGCGCGGGGCGGCAGAGCGAGGCGCTGGACGAGTACGAGCGGGTACGGACGCTGCTCGCTGAGGAGCTGGGGCTGGATCCGGGGCCGGAGCTGGCGGAGCTGCACCGGGCGGTGCTGAAGCAGTCGCCCGAGCTGGATCCGGCGCCCCGGCCCGCGCCCGCGCCCCCCGCGCGCCCGCTGTCCAACCTGCCCGCGCCGCACACCGAGCTGATCGGCCGGGACGGCGACGTCCGTGCCGTAGGCGGCCTGCTCGGCACCGCGCGGCTGGTGACGCTCACCGGGCCGGGCGGCGTCGGCAAGACGCGGCTGGCGGTGGCGACGGCCGAGGGGCTGGCGCGGCCGGCCACGGACGGGACCACGGACGCGGACGCCGACGGGGACGCCGACGGGGACGGGGACGGTGCGGCGTTCCGGGACGGCGTGTGGCTGGTGGAGCTCGCGGCGCACGGCGGCCCCCCGGCGCGGGACGCGCTCGCCGAGAGCGTGCTGACCGTGCTCGGCGTCCGCGCGGACACCCCGCAGCCGCCCCGCGAACGGCTCGCGGACGTCCTGCGCGACAGACGGCTGCTGCTCGTCCTCGACAACTGCGAGCACCTGGTGGACGAGGTGGCCGAGCTGGTCGCGGACCTGCTGCGGGCCGCGCCGGGGCTGCGGGTGCTGGCCACCAGCCGTGAGCCGCTGGCCCTGGCGGGCGAGGTGGTGCGGCCGGTGGAGCCGCTGGCCGAGGAGGACGCGCTGCGGCTGTTCACCTCCCGCGCGGGCGGCGCGCGGGAGGAGGGGGCGCGGGAGGCCGCGCTGGCGGTCTGCCGCCGTCTGGACGGGATCCCGCTGGCCCTGGAGCTGGCGGCGACCCGGGTGCGGGCGCTCGGCGTACGGGAGGTGGCGGCGCGGCTGGACGACCGGTTCCGGCTGCTGGGGGAGCCGGGCGGCGGGCGGCGCGGCGCGCCCGCGCGGCAGCGCACCCTGCGGGCCGCGATCGACTGGAGCTGGGAGACCCTGGACGGCCCCGAGCGCGCCGTGCTGCGCAGGCTCGCCGTCCACGCGGAGGGCTGCACGCTGCGCGTGGCGGAGGAGGTCTGCGCGGACGGGGACGTGCCGGCCGCGGACGTTCCCGGCCTGGTGGCGCGGCTGGTGGACCGCTCGCTGGTGGTGCCGGCGGCGGGCGCCCCGGACGGGGAGCGCCGCTACCGGCTGCTGGAGACCATCGCCGCGTACGCGCTGGAGCGGCTCGCGGAGGCGGGCGAGGCCGACCGGGTACGGGACCGGCACGCGCGCGCCTACGCGGCGTTCGCCGAGCGCGCCGCCTCCGCGCTGCACGGTCCGGACCAGCGGCGCCTGCTGGCGGCGCTGGACGCGGAGACGGCGAACCTGCGGGCCGCGCTGGAGCGTTCGGTGGCGTGCGGAGCGGCCGCGCGTGCGCTGCGGCTGGTCAACGCGCTGAGCTGGTACTGGCTGCTGCGGGGCAGGGCGGCCGAGGCCCGGCGCTCCCTGGACGCGGCGCTGGCGGTCCCGGGCGAGGCGCCCGGCGAGCTGCGCGCGCTCGCCCGCGCCCACCAGGCGGGAGCGGCCCTCCTGACGGGCACGCCCCTCGCGGACACCGCCCTCGCGGAGAGCGCCCTCGCGGAGAGCGCCGCAGGGGGCGGCACCGACGGCGGCCGGCCGCTCACGGACGGGGTGGCGGCCCCGGAGACCCGGGCCAGGGGCGCGGCGTATCTGGCCGTCGCGCTGTGGTCGTCCGGGGCGCAGACCGCCGGCGAGGAGTGGGCCGGGCACGCGCTGGAGCTGGCGCGCGCGGTGGGCGACGGCTGGTGCGAGGCGGTGGCGCTCGCGCTGCGCGCCGCCCAGGCGCTGCTGCGCGGCGATCTCGGTGCCGCCCGGCGGGACGGGCTGCGCGGCGGCGAGCTGTTCCGGGAGCGGGGCGACCAGTGGGGCCAGTTGCTGGCCCTCGGCCCGGTGGCCGCGCTCGCCGAGGTCTCCGGGGACTACGCGGGTGCCTGGCGGCTGACCCGGGAGGGGCTGGCCTGCGCCGAGGACCTTCAGCTGTGGACCGAGGTCGCGGAGTGGCTGACGGGCCTGGGCCGGGTCGAGATGCTCACCGGCGGCTACGAGCGGGCCGCCGAGCTGCACGAGAGGGCCCGGCGGCTGGCCGAACGCCAGGGGCACGCGGCGGGTGTGGCGCACGCCGAGATCGGGCTGGGGCTCACCGCGCGGCGCGCGGGCGACCTGGCGGCGGCCGAGTCGTATCTGCGGCGGATGCTGGAGTGGCACCGGCGGGTGGACTTCGAGCCCGGTACCGCGCTGCTCCTCGCCGAGCTGGGCTTCGTCGCCGAGCTGCGGGGAGACGCGGAGGGCGCGCTGGCGCTGCACGAGGAGGGGCTGGAGGCCGCCCGGAGGGTCGGCGACCCGCGCGGGGTCGCGCTGGCGTGGGAGGGGCTGGCCGGGGCCTGGTCGCTGCGGGGCGCGTACACGTACGCGGCCGGGCTGCTGGAGGACGCGGACGCGGCCCGGCGTTCGGTCGGCGCTCCGCTGGGCGCGGGCGAGCGGGCCGATGTGGACCGGATCGCCGAACGCTGCCGCGCCGCCCTCGGCGCCTAGGCCGCGCCCGGCGGGTTCGTGCTGGGTCGGGGCTGCCCCTTGCTGTTGCGTCGCAGGGTGCGGGTGTGTTGTGGCTGGTCGCGCAGTTCACCGCGCCCCTGGCGGGGCGCTCATGGCTGCCCGGCTACGTACGGGTGGTCGTACTGACGATGGTGGGCGGGTGGTCCGGGTCGGGAACGGTGTCGCTCCAGCCGCCGGGCACGGCCCGCCCCTGCCGCTCCCGGAACCGCACGGGCGGCACCCCGACGCGGCGGGTGAACAGCCGGGAGAAGTACGCGGGGTCGGCGTACCCGACGCGGCGGGCCACGGCGGAGACCGGAAGATCGGTCCCGGCGAGCAGCTCCTTGGCGTGGCCCAGCCGGATGCCGAGGAGGTAGTCCTTGGGGCTGCACCCGGCGCCGCGCCGTACCGCGGCGCGCAGCTCCGCCGCCGTCATGCCGTGCCGCGCGGCGTGCTCGGCGACCGACAGCGGCAGGAACGCCTCGCGGGCCAGCGCCTCCAGGACGGGGGCGCCGCCGGTGGTGGTGTCGGCGCGGACCCGGCGCAGCGCGACGAGCAGCTCGTGCACGGCGGCGGCCGCCTCGATCTCCAGCAGCGGGTTGCCCTGCCGCGCGGCGCGGGCGATGCGGGCGACGGCGTCCCGCGCCGGGCCCGCGTCGGTGAGCGGCACGACGGGGCGGCCCGGCTCGATGCAGCCGAGTTCGGTGTACGCCGCGACAGCGGACCCGGTGAAGTCGACGAACGCCTCGTCCCAGCCCTCCGCCGGGTCGGCCCCGAAGTGGTGCGGGACGCCGGGGGTGATCCACAGCAGGGCCGGGGCGACCACGTCGTGCCGCTGCCCTTCGGCGTCCCGGCACCAGCCGCGCCCGGCGCTGACGACGACGGCGACGTGGTGGTCCAGGGTGCGGGGCCCGACGGCGGGCAGCACGCCGTGCTGCATGCCGACCCCGAGGCAGACGAGGCCGAGCCGGTGGTGGACGGGCCCGGGGGTGAAGTACCGCATCCAGGACTGGTATCCGTGCCCGCCCACCGCAGCGCCGCTCCCCTCGGTCCACGCCCTGCCCTGCTCCGAGGGGAGCAGCGTAAGGGGGCCGGCCCGGCCCGGTCACGGAGCGGGGCGTCCTGCCGGGCACACACACGCACCTCATGCTCAGTCCGCGGGAACGGTCGTAGAGTGGCCGTGATGGGGGTGAGGCCAGTGTCAGGACGCATCAGGGATCCCGTCGAGCACGGGTTCCCGCACCTGGAGACCGTCCGGTCCGCCGTCACGGCGCTCTACCGGCGGCTGTCCTGGGACACCGTCCGGACCTTCGACGCCAGCGTCGCCCCCGGTGACGTCGCCTTCTCCGACCACGACGACCTCTACCTCGGCGTCCAGCGCATCGCGCAGGTCATGGTGCGGCATCTGCGGCTGCCGGAGGCGCGGGTGATCGTCAGCTTCCGGGAGATGGAGTACGCGGCGCATGTCGAGCTCACCGCCGGGCCGGAGTACTTCGTCGAGCTGAACGACCGTTTCAAGACACACCGCCGGGACATCGGCGCGGCCCTGGCGCACGAGGTGATGCACGTCTATCTGCACCGCCTCGACCTGGCCTTCCCCGGCACCCGGGACAACGAGATCCTCACCGACACCGCGACGGCGTACCTGGGCGCCGGCTGGCTGCTGCTGGACGCCTTCCGGCAGGACGAGCTGTCGTCGCAGAAGCTGGGCTATCTGACACCGGAGGAGTTCGGCTACGTGCTGGCCAAGCGGGCGCGGGTGTTCGGCGAGGACCCGGCGATCTGGTTCACCAGCCCGCAGGCGTACGACGCGTATGTGCGCGGCGGCGCGCTGGCGGCGCGGGACGAGGAGCGGCCCCCGCTGGCGCGCTCCGGCTGGGCGGGCCGGCACCGGTACGCGAAGGACCGGCGGTACGCGCAGGCGCACCTGTCCCCCGGCTCCCCGCCGCTGGGCAACGGGCTCTACGCGTTCGAGCACAACTCCCCGCTGCGGGTCTCGTTCTCCTGTCCGACCTGCCACCAGCGGATCCGGGTTCCGGTGCGCGGGCGGGTGCGGGCGCGGTGCGGGCTGTGCCAGAGCGTGCTGGAGTGCGATACGTAGCGGACGGGCACGGCGCAGCCTTCCGTTGGAGCGCACTCCATGCCGTAGCTTCGGCCGCATGAGTCCTTCCATCGCCACGAACACCCGCGTCGGTATCGAGGAGCTGCTGGACTTCGTCCGGCCGCGGCACCGCGCCGTGCTGCTGACCCGGCGCGCGGACGGGACACCGCAGGCGTCGCCGCTGACCTGCGGCGTGGACGAGGCGGGCCGGGTGGTGATGTCCACGTGCCCGGAACGCGCCAAGGTCCGCAACGCGCGCCGCGACCCGCGGGTGAGCGTGCTGGTGCTGTCCGACGAGTGGAACGGCCCCTGGGCGCAGCTCGACGGCGACGCCGAGGTGATCGACGCGCCGGAGTCGGTCGAGCCGCTGGTCGAGTACTACCGGGTGATCTCCGGGGAGCACCCGGACTGGGACGAGTACCGCGCGGCGATGCGGGAGCGGGGCAAGTCGCTGCTCCGGGTGACCCCGCGCCGCTGGGGGCCGATCGCCACCGGCGGCCTCCCGCTGCGCTTCGCCGACGACGCGTCGTAGGTGCCCGGGCCGCATGCTGCCGGACAGGCCCTGCCCCTTGCTGCGCGTCGCGGTCCGCGGGTGGTCTGTGGCCGCTCGCGCGGTTCCCCGCGCCCCTTCGGGGCACGTTCGCGGCCCCGATGCGAGTACCGTGGAGGCGACGGTACCGCTCATGAGCGGCGGAAACTGGAGGCGGCCATGGGGCTCGTCGAAGGGGCGCTGGTCCGCTACTGGGACACCGTGCGCGAGACGTTCCCCGGGGGCGGGCTGCCGCCGCTGGACGACCGGCTGGCGGGCTGTCTGTCCGCCGCCGCGATCGCCGTACACGAGCTGCCGGACTACCGCGGCACCCGGCTGCGCCTGCTGGACCTGGCCCGCAACCCGGAAGCGCCGAGCGTGAAGAGCGCCGGGGCGCTGGTGACCGTGGCGCACGCCGCGGCCCGCGTCCGGGCGACCGGTCAGCCCGTCACCCTGCTCGCCCCCTCCTCCGGCAACGGCGCCACCGCGCTGCGCGACGCCGTGCTCCGCGCCCACCGGTACGGGCTGGCGGCACCCGACCGGCTGCGCGCGGTGTGCCTGGTCCCGGCGCGCTCCCGGTACAAGCTGCGCCGCTCGCCGCTGTGCGAGCCGCCGCTCGGCCGCCGCAATCCGGTGGTGGTGTACCACGGCTCGGACCCGGGCGGGGTGGCCGGGCTGGCCCGCGCGTACCGCGAGCAGTACGCGCGGGAGCTGCGCGCGACCTACGGGGGCGCGCTGTGGCTCGTCTCCGGGCGGACCGGGGACCGTGCGGCGGGCGCGGCGCGGGCGCTGCTGGAGCGGGACGAGCTGCCGGAGCCCGGACCGTACGGGCGGGTGCACGCGCAGGCCGTGGACAGCGGCGCCGGGCTGCTCGGCCACCACGACGGCACGCTGCGGCTGCCCGGAGGGCACCCGCCGCCCCGCTATCTGCTGGTGCAGCACCTCAACACCCCCGACCTGGTGCTGCACGCGCTGTTCGGCTCGTGCTCGCGCGCGCCCATGCCGCGCTACGCGTACGACCCGGAGCGCCGCCTCCACCGCCAGGAGGCCGATCCGCGCTTCCCCGGCGCCGCGCGCAGCCCGGACGAGGTGCTCGACCCGACGTTCTTCACCCGGGTCCCGGACACGGCGTCCGAGCTGAGCGCCGTGGTCCGGGCGGGCGGCGGGGGCGGCTGCGTGGTGTCGGCGCAGGAGTGCCTGGACCGCTACACCACCGTGCGGGCGCTGCTGGGCGCGGCCGGGATCCGGCTGCCCGCCGCGCCGGACGAGGTGCGCGAGTGGGCGCTGCCGATGGCCCTGACCGGGGTGCTGTGCGCGGTGGACCGGGGGTTGCTCGGGCCCGGCACCCCGGAGGTGCTGGTGCATGGCACGGGCTGCGCCGGGGTGCGGGACTCCGCGCCGCTCCCGGACTCCGGGCTGCGGTACGCCGACTCCGTCTGGGAGCTGGACACGGTGGTCGCCCAGGCCCTGGCCCCGGACTCGTCCCGCGCCCCGGAAGCCGGGCGCGCCGCGTAGCCGCCGTCCGGCGGCTCCTGCTGGGAAGGGGCTGCCCCTGTAGGTGCATCGCAGGCTGCGGCTGGGTTGTGGCTGGTCGCGCAGTTCCCCGCGCCCCTGAAGCGCCCCTGCGGGGCGCCAGGATGCGCCCCGCAGGGGCGCGGGGAACTGCGCGCGCAACCACGCACACAGCCGCAGCCTGCGGCGAAACAGCGCGGGGCAGGTCGGACCCAGCAGGCGACGCCGGTCACGGCACTAGAGTCCGGCCCGGCTCTGGAGGCGGGGGAAGGACGGTACGGCGACCAGGAAGACCAGCGTGGTCAGGATGTACGGCCAGGTGAGGGTGTGCCCGCCGAAGGGGGCGAAGAACGAGGTCGCGGCGACCGTCAGCACCGTGGAGGCGGCGGCCCCGAGCACGGCGTACAGCAGGCTCCACACGCCGCGCGCCAGGAACACGCTGCCCAGCGCGATGGCGACGAGCACGGCGTTGTAGCCGAGCAGCCCCTCCCGCACGTCCGCTGCCGGTGCGCCGAGCGCCCAGGCGGTGCCGGTGCCGACGACGCTGCCCACGCAGGCGGTGAGTCCGGCGTGCCGGTCGGCGAGGAAGATCCCCACCAGGAAGATCAGCCCCACGTACCACTGGGGCATCAGGAAGATCTGCCCGACGTTGGAGAAGAGCGCGTGCCCGGTGTCGCTCCAGCCGAGCGACGGGTCCCCGTGCGCGGTGCGCGGCAGCGCGGAGAGCGCGGAGCCCTCGTGCCACACCCGCTGAAAGCCGGGCGCCGCGACGGTCATGGCGCTGGCCGTCAGACAGAACGGCAGCGTGAACGTCGGCAGCGACCACGGCTTCAGCAGGGTGACCAGCGCCCCGGTGACGACGGCCGCGACGACGGCGCCACCGAGGGCCAGTATCCATGTCGCCAGGTGCCCCGGGCCGAGGAACACCGCGAAGGCGACGGCCACCAGGCACCCGTTGAACCCTTCGAGCCCGGCGCCGACCCGCTCCCGGTCGACGCCGAGGGCGTAGGCGACCAGTGTTCCCACGGCGGCGCCCGCCAGCCCGTACAGGCCGTACTGCCAGCCGGCGGCGAACAGTGCCACGGCGAACACCGCGCCGCAGCGGGCGTTCGCCATCATGTCCACCTGGGCGACGCCGCGCAGCACCTCACAGCCGAACCGGAACGGCTGCCGCCGGACCAGCGATACGGAGTACGACATGAATGTAATCTACACTTTTCACCGGAGTCCCCGCGCTCCGGGGGAGCGCGGGGAGTCCGGGGAGCCCTCGGGCGTACCCTGCCGATCCGTCGTCAGGCGACGTCGAAGCGGTCGAGGTTCATCACCTTGTCCCACGCCGCGACGAAGTCCCGCACGAACTTCTCCCGCGCGTCGTCGCTCGCGTAGACCTCCGCGACCGCGCGCAGCTCGGAGTTCGCGCCGAAGACGAGGTCGGCGCGGGTGCCGGTCCACCGGACCTCGCCCGTGGCGGTGTCCCGGCCCTCGAACTCGTCCTGCGCCTCGGACGTCGACTTCCACTCCGTGCCCATGTCGAGCAGGTTGGCGAAGAAGTCGTTGGTCAGCTTGCCCGGGGTGTCGGTGAGGACGCCGTGCTTCGACCCGTCGTGGTTCGCGCCGAGCACGCGCAGGCCGCCGACGAGGACCGTCAGCTCGGGGGCGCTCAGCGTGAGCAGGTTCGCCCGGTCTATCAGCAGGTACTCGACGGGCAGCCGGACGCCCTTGCCCACGTAGTTGCGGAACCCGTCGGCGGTGGGCTCCAGCGCGGCGAAGGACTCGGCGTCGGTGTGCTCGTCGGTCGCGTCGACCCGGCCCGGGGTGAACGGCACCTCGACGTCGACGCCCGCGTCCTTGGCGGCCTTCTCGACGGCCGCGCAGCCGCCGAGCACGATCAGGTCGGCCAGGGAGACCTGCTTGGCGCCGGAGTTGAACTCGCGCTGGACGCTCTCCAGGGTGCTCAGGACCGTCGCGAGCTGGTCCGGGTTGTTGACCTCCCATCCGCGCTGCGGCTCCAGCCGGATGCGCGCGCCGTTGGCGCCGCCGCGCTTGTCGCTGCCCCGGAAGGTCGAGGCCGACGCCCACGCGGTGCCGACGAGCTGCGGGACGGTCAGGCCGGAGTCGAGGAGCTTGGCCTTCAGCGCCGTGACGTCCGCGGCGTCGAGGGCCGCGCCCTCGGGCGCGGGCAGCGGGTCCTGCCACAGCAGGGTCTCCTGGGGGACCTCCGGGCCGAGGAACTGCGACTTGGGGCCCATGTCGCGGTGGGTCAGCTTGTACCACGCCCGCGCGAAGGCGTCGGCGAACTCCTCCGGGTGCTCGTAGAAGCGGCGGGCGATCGGCTCGTAGACCGGGTCGTAGCGCAGCGCCAGGTCCGTGGTGAGCATCGAAGGGGCGATCCTCTTGGACGCGTCGTGCGCGTGCGGCACCGTGCCCTCGCCCGCGCCGTGCTTCGGCTTCCACTGCTTCGCGCCGGCCGGGCTCTCGGTCAGCTCCCACTCGAAGCCGAAGAGGTTCCAGAAGAAGTTGTTGCTCCACCGGGTGGGCGTGGAGGTCCAGGTGACCTCAAGGCCCGAGGTGATGGCGTCCGCGCCCTTGCCGGTGCCGTGGGCGTTCTTCCAGCCCAGGCCCTGCTGCTCCATCGGGGCGCCCTCGGGGTCGGCGCCGAGGTGGGAGTCGGGGGCCGCGCCGTGGGTCTTGCCGAAGGTGTGGCCGCCCGCGATCAGGGCGACGGTCTCCTCGTCGTTCATCGCCATCCGGCGGAACGTCTCCCGGATGTCGCGGGCCGCCGCGACCGGGTCCGGGTTGCCGTTCGGGCCCTCCGGGTTGACGTAGATGAGGCCCATCTGGACGGCGCCGAGGGGCTCTTCCAGCTCGCGGTCGCCGGTGTAGCGCTGGTCGTCGAGCCAGATGGTCTCGGGGCCCCAGTAGACGTCCTCCTCGGACTCCCAGACGTCCTCCCGGCCGCCGCCGAAGCCGAACGTCTCCAGCCCCATCGACTCCAGCGCGACGTTCCCGGTGAGGATCATCAGGTCGGCCCACGACAGGCTGCGGCCGTACTTCTTCTTCACCGGCCACAGAAGTCTGCGGGCCTTGTCCAGGCTGATGTTGTCCGGCCAGCTGTTCAGCGGCGCGAAGCGCTGCTGGCCGGCCCCGGCGCCGCCGCGGCCGTCGCTGATGCGGTAGGTGCCCGCGCTGTGCCAGGCCATCCGGATCATCAGCGGGCCGTAGTGCCCGAAGTCGGCGGGCCACCAGTCCTGCGAGGTGGTCAGCACCTCGGCGATGTCCTGCTTCACGGCCGCGAGGTCGAGGGTGTCGAACGCCGCGGCGTAGTCGAACTCCTCGCCGTGGGGGTTGGCCACGGCGGGGTTCTTGGCCAGGATCTTCAGATTGAGCCGCTCCGGCCACCACTGGCGGTTGCCGCCGCCCTGGGTCGGATGCGGGGCGCGCCCGTGCGCGACCGGGCAGCCGCCCGCGCCCTCCGCGGTCGCGTCCGTGACGTTCGCATCGGTGTTCTCAGCCATAGGAGTCCTTCCCGCCTGCCAAGTGCTCCGGTCGTCCTGTGCCTTGGTCGTCCTGTGTCTTGGCTGCCGC
Source organism: Streptomyces boncukensis (assembly GCF_011045075.1). Taxonomy (GTDB): domain Bacteria; phylum Actinomycetota; class Actinomycetes; order Streptomycetales; family Streptomycetaceae; genus Streptomyces; species Streptomyces boncukensis. Next base: position 3,787 of record NZ_JAAKZZ010000106.1, on the reverse strand, counting down.
CTGAAGTGATCCTACGATGGACACAGTCCAAGTCAATACGATGACCAGAACTGCACCCATTCATGCGTCGGATGACGCGCTTTGAGGCTGGTGACCATGAGTGACCTGGTGGAACGACTTCGGGAGCGCGGCTGGCGCATGACGGTCCAACGGCGGATCGTCGCCGAGGTGCTCGACGGCGAGCACATGCACCTGACCGCTGACGAGGTGCACGCGCGCGCCACCGCGCGGCTCCCGGAGATCTCCCGCACGACCGTCTACAACACCCTCGGCGACCTCGTCGCGCTGGGCGAGGTGCTGGAGGTCGCCACGGACGGGCGCGCCAGGCGCTACGACCCGAACGCCCACCGCTCCCACCAGCACCTGCTCTGCTCGCGGTGCGGTGCGATCCGGGACGTCCACCCCGTCGGCGATCCGCTGGCCGACCTCCCCGCCGGCGAGAGGTTCGGCTTCGCTCTCTCCCACGCGGAGATCACCTACCGGGGCCTGTGCCCGGAATGCGCGGCCCCAGGAGCCTGAGCCCTTCCGCGGTGGGCGAGTGGTGGGCGCCCCGGTAGTCCCGGACGGTGGAGACGAGCCCGCCGGAGCGGAGCACGGCCGTGTGCGCGCTCGCACTGGCCGGCGCGATCCCCGCACGGCGGGCGAGTTCGGTCGTCGTGGAGCCGGGATAGTGGGCGGTGGCGGCCAGCACGGCCGCGCGCGTACGGCCGAGGAGAGCGGCCGCCTCCGGGAAGGGGCCCAGCGGGACGGGCCCCGCCGGAGCCGACAGCGGGCAGCAGGAGGGGGCGTAGCGCACCGGGTACACGACAGTGAACGCCTCTTCGCGTGCGTCTATCGCGCCGACCGCGGCGGCGAAGAGCGACGGCACCAGCAGCAGCCCCTGCCCGCGCAGCCGGATGTCCACCTGCTCCCGGACGCAGGGGAAGGCGAGCTCCAGTACGGGCGGACGCCAGCTGACGCGGCCCGGGTTCAGCCCGGCCAGCAGACTCTCCACCCCCTCGTCGGCCATCCGCGCCGCCCGGTCGGCCCGGTCGGCCGCGGCAACGGCCTGTATCCGGGGCCAGTGCGGTTCCAGCGCCTGGGTGTACACCTCCTCCAGCGTCCCGGCGAGCCATGCGAGGGCGCGCGGATCGTCGCCGAGTGCGGACGTCCACCGGGGCAGCACATGACCGTACTCCGCGATGCCGGACAGTTCCTCGCGCACTCTGCGCCGCGGGGTGCGGAGCACCTCCTCCCGCAGTTCCCCGGCAGACCGCACCGCCCCCGGGACGACAAAGGGCGGGCAGGGCCGGGCGGCGGACAGCAGGCTCAGGACGGTGCGCGTCTCGGGCGCCAGCCGCTCGGAGACCGAGCGCTGCCAGTCGTCGAACTCCCCGGGACGCAGCTGGCCGGGAAGCTGCGCCGTCGCCGCCGCGAGGCGCAGTTCCACGGCCAGTGACGGGCCGCGCGCGATACGGGTGCGCGCCAGGTCCCGCGCCGTGAGATGCACGCGAACGGTCGCCATCGGCCCATCCTTATGCGCTGCCCCGCCTTCGGCCCAGACCGAATCGAGTCGACTGCGCCGCGGCCGGGCCGGAGGCTTCCACCAGCTGATCGTCCCGGGACGGACCGACCGTACCGGCCGCCGCTCCAGAGAGGTCTCGTACATGAGCCGGGTTTCCCGCCGCCCCCACCCCTTGAAGCGCACCCCGTACAACCAGATCGTCGCCGCGCTCATAGTGGCGACCCTCTTCCTCGGGCCCGTGCTCATGGGCGGGATCGCCACCGTCGTCGCCATCGGTCTGTGGGTCGTCGCCCTGATCGTCTCGGGACAGGTCTACGCGGAACGTCAGGTCCGTAAGGCAGCGCGCGCACGTGTCGAAGACGAGCGGTGGCACGACAGGGTGCTCGACGAGCGGGAGGCTCGGGCCGAGGCCGAGGGTATGGAATACGAGGAGCAGTCACAGGAGCTCGCCGCCCGTTTCGGCCGTATGGAACAGCACGTTCCGAGGCTCTCCGATCCCCGGCACGAGGCCCGCGCCCGGCACACGAGCGACCTCACCGCCGAGGGCGTCCTCCATATGACCCGCAACGGCTATCCCGTCACGCTGTTCGACCTGGAGGTCGTCAACGAGCGGGACATGCACGAGCTGAGGCGACGGAGCGGGGGCCCTCAGCAGGCGCTGAGGTACGCCACGGAATACCTGACGGTATGCGCCGTCACGCTGCCCTACGCCCTGCCCTATCTGTCCTCGTTCCACGCCTGGGAGTGCGACGGTCCGGACATGCGGAAGGAGAAGCGGCCTGAGGGCCTGGACCACACGGACGACCCGCGATACGCCGCCCTGATGCTGTCCGTCCCCGCTCTGCGCGAGGCGGCGTGGGACGTGCGCTTCCCCTGGACGGTCTCCGGTGACCAACTGGTCACCGCCGCGAGGAGCAGCACCGGGCTGGCCCTCGGCGAGGCTCTCGACCGGGCGGCCGCGCTGTCCGCACTCGCCGCAGGCTTCCCCTGGGACCGGCTCGATGCATTCCGGGGCACCGCACGGCAGTGGCCCGCGCCCTGGCCCCCACACCGGACCCCGCTGTCCAGCTACGCGAACCACGACGACGTCCTGGGGACGTGGGCGCACCGCTGGGCACACAGACCCATGGGCACGTCAGGGCTCTACGCGCTGGACGCCGGCGGGGTGTGGTTCCTCCGACGACGCGGGCACGTCTGACGGATCGTCGGGCCGAGGGCCAGGTGAGCCCGGCTGGGTGTGCGGACCTCACATCGGCAGGACGCAGCCCAGGGAGATCGTGGGGTGCGGGGTGCCGGACGGCGTGAGGGCGCCGGTGTCCGGGTGCACCGTGAAGACGCCGACCGTCCTCCCGTACTGGTTCGCCGAGAACAGCAGCCCGCCGGACGGAGACAGGCTGATGTGCCGGGGCCAGGAGCCCCCGCAGGGCACCGTGTCCAGCAGGCGCAGCGAGCCGCCGCCGTCCCCCACGGCGAACCGGGCCACGCTGTCCTCTCCCCGGTTGGAGAGGTAGACGAACCGCCCGTCCTCCGAGATCGTCACCTCGGCCGGGTAGTTGCGGGTGCCGGGGTCGCGGGGCACGGTCGGCAGGCTCTCCCCGCGGGTCAGCCTCCCGCTCTCCCGGTCGTAGGCGCAGACGCTGACCGTGCTGTCCAGCTCGTTCGCCACGTACGCGTACGGGGCGGTCGGGTGGAAGACCATGTGCCGGGGGCCCGCGCCCGGTTCCGACGTCTCCTCCGCCACGGGGTCGAGCGCGCCGCTGTCCGCGTCCAGCCGGTAGGTGTAGACCGTGTCGGTGCCCAGGTCGACGGCGAAGACGTAGCGGCCCTCCGGGTCGGTGAGCATCTGGTGGGCGTGCGGCCCCTCCTGACGGTCGGGGTCCGGGCCCGAACCGTGGTGCTGGACCAGCGCCGTGCGCGCACCGAGGCTCCCGTCGTCCCGGACGGGGTGCACGGCGACGCTTCCGGCGCCGTAGTTCGCGCTCAGCAGATGGCGGCCCGAGGGGTGGACCGACAGGTGGGTGACGTTGAGGCCGCCGGTGGACTGCGCCGATCCCAGCTCGGTCAGCGCCCCGCCCGCGCCCCGCGCGAAGGCCCGCACCTGGCCCGTCGACGTGGCGTTGTCCAGCGCGTACAGGACCTCTCCCGAGGGCGAGGGGGCGAGGAAGGTCGGATTGGTGATCCAGCGGAAGCCCCCGATCTCGGTCAGGTCTCCCGTCTCCGTGTCGTATGTGCACGAGATGATCCCGCCGCCGTAGGTGCCGAGGTACGCGGGCCGGGTGGCGG
>NZ_JAAKZZ010001069.1 GCF_011045075.1 Streptomyces boncukensis | reverse complement strand
CAGCGGTGCCGGGACCTCACCCAGTGCCTGCACCGCGGCCAGCGTGTCCGCCCAGCCGGACGCGAGTAGCACCACCCCCGCGATGTCGGGCAGTTGTGCGGCCTCCTCGGCCGGAATGTTCACCACCCTCGCACCGGCCGCGGCCAGCGCCGCGGACACGTCCGTCTCCTCCTGTCCGATGACCGCCCAGGTGCCGGACAGGGGAGCCGGAGGCAGATCGGTCAGCGGCTTCCAGGTGACCTGGTAGCGCCAGGAGTCCAGGGTGGAGCGTTCCCGGTGACGTCTGCGCCACGCGGTGAGTGCGGGCAGTGCGGATTCCAGACCGGCCAGTTCCTCCAGGTCCTCACGCTCGACCGCGTTCCAGAAGGCCGAGTCGGCCCCGTCACCCACGGTCGGGCTCACCCAGGGTTCCGGCCAGAACCGGTCACGCTGGAAGGCGTAGGTGGGCAGGTCGACCGCCCGGCCGCCCCAGTCGGCGAACACCTTCGCCCAGTCGACGCCGGCGCCCACCGTCCACAGGCGGCTGATCGCGGTCAGGGCGGTGTCGGTCTCGTCCCGGTCCTTGCGGAGTACCGGTGCGAAGACCGTGTCGGGGGCGGTTTCCTGGGCCATGCCGGACAGCACGCCGTCCGGGCCCAGTTCCAGGCAGGCGGTCACGCCCATGGTTTGCAGGGCGGTGACGCCGTCGGCGAAGCGGACGGTCCGGCGGATCTGGTCCAGCCAGTACCCGGGCTGCTGCATCAACCCCGGCT
>NZ_JAAKZZ010001068.1 GCF_011045075.1 Streptomyces boncukensis | reverse complement strand
GGGGCGTGGTCATGCGGGGGTCGCTCCTGTGGTGGCCTGGAACTGCTCGCGGGTGCAGAAGCTGAGCAGCGCTTCCTTCTCCGGCTTGGTGAGGGTGGTCTCGGCGCGGAAGCCGACGGCGTCGTTGAGGGCGTGTACGGCGGTGTTCCGTACGTCGGGTTCGACGACGACGCGCCGGACGGCGGGGTCGGTGAACAGCATCTGCAGCACCGTGGTGAGCACCGCGAGGGAGAAGCCGCGCAGCGGGGTGCCGGTCGGGGCGCAGAGGAAGTGCATGCCCACGTCGCCTGGCTGGTGCGGGTAGAGCCCGGCCAGCTCGATGTGCACGGGGTCGTAGCGCTCCATCAGGAAGGCCGGGCGTCCCTCGTGCAGGCCCATGAACTCCCGCTCGACGTCGCACAGCGTGGCGCCCTGCAGCAGATAGCGGGGGTGGTGGAAGTAGACGGCGTCGCGGAGGTGGACGCGCTCCAGCTCGTCGAGGGCTGCGGCGGGATGGGCGAGCGGCCGCTCCAGGTCGACGGCCTGGACGGCGGGGGCCAGTTCGGCGGGCGTGACGCCGGTGAACGGCCGGTCGGTGCGGGCGAGCCGGTCGGCCACGCGCTGGACGCCGTCGGTGAGCGTGTACCGGTAGCGCTCCGCTGTCCTGTCGTTGAGCAGGTGTGACCTGCTGCTCATGGGGGGTGTCCTCCCTGACGCGGGCAAGGTTAGGTAAGGCTACCCTAACTAGAAGTGGAGTCAGGGGGAGCGAGAGGG
>NZ_JAAKZZ010001067.1 GCF_011045075.1 Streptomyces boncukensis | reverse complement strand
CGGGGCTGGTGGCCTCGCTCGGCATCGCTCTGGGGATCGCCGTGCACGCCACCGCGGCCATGCTGGGGCTCTCGGCGCTGTTCGCGAACCTGCCGGTGCTCTACTACGCCCTCCGCTGGGTGGGGGCCGCCTATCTGCTCTACCTCGCCGTGAAGGCGTTCCGCGACCGGGAGGGACTGGGCGAGGGGGCGGCCGGCGCCGGTCCGTCGTCGCCCGGATCCCGGCGACGCGCCTTCTGGCAGGGGACGATCACGAATCTGCTCAACCCGAAGGTGATCCTGTTCACCGTCGCGTTCCTGCCGCAGTTCGTGAATCCGGAGCTGGGGCATGTGAGCGGGCAGCTGGCCGTTCTCGGGGCCACGCTCGTCGTGGTCGGGCTGTCGGTCGACGCGACGATCGGGCTGCTCTCGGGGCGGCTGGCGACGGTGCTGCGGCGCAGCCGGCGGGTGGCCCGAGGGCTCAACATCTTCAGCGGAACCGTCTTCGCGGGGCTCGCGGTGCGGCTGGTGGCGGCGCCGAAGTAGCGCCACCCGCTGTCAGCCGCCCCGTCAGCCGGTGGCCTTCCGGGGCGCGACGCAGCCGCCGATTGAGGTGAACGAGCCCTGAATGTAGTCGCCCAGCATGATCTAGCGAGGAACCCCGGGCGTTCACGCCCAGGAGGAATCGCTCCTCTGGAATGCTCTGACGTGCACGGCAGCACGGATCCGAGCCTGTTGTCAGTGCTCCTTGCTAGGTTCACCGTGTGAAGATCGTGACGC
>NZ_JAAKZZ010001066.1 GCF_011045075.1 Streptomyces boncukensis | reverse complement strand
TTATAAGAGACAGGCAAGGTAGCCCAGTGCGGGGGCGGGGAGTGGGGGCCGTCGGGTCCGTCGAAGCGGATCACGGTGTGGAAGTGGACGGCGCCGCGCTTTTGGTATTCGGCGACCTTGCCGAAGGAGACGCGGGAAGTTGCACGGGCGACTTGCTGGGTGAGTCCGGCGCGGCGGGCGATCTCACGGCGGAGGTAGATGGTGAAGTAGCGCCACAGGTCGGGGGCGTGGTTGTTCCACAGCACGGCCCCGGCGTAGTCGTACCGGTCCGGGTCCAGCGGGGTGCCCAGCAGCGGATCATCTTCCGGGTGCCGGACACCGCAGCGACAGGGCCGGGTGCCGGGGCGGTTGTGGACCGGGCCGAAGGTGGGTGCGGTGAGGGTGGCGAAGACGCGGGGGTGGTCGCGCACGGTGGGCGGGGTGCCCTTGGTCCGGTCGCCGGTGAGTCCGGCGCGGATGAGGTGGTAGGTGTCGCCAGCGTAGGTCCAGGCGCACGAGGGGCAGCGCGAGGCACGGCGGTTGCCGCAGGCAATCCGCAGCACGCCACCCGGCTCATGGTCGGTGAAGTAGGCATGCAGCACCGTGCCCGTGGCCCGATCCACCGTCTTGGTGGCGCCGGTAAGACGGATGGGGTCGGCGCAGCCACCGGTGCGGCGAATCTGCTCTTGCCAGCGATCGAAGCCGGGGTCTGCGGCTACTCGCAGCGCGTCGGCCAGAGTGTCCGGGTCCTGGCCTGCGATGGGGGTGGTGGCGGTCATGCAGCCACCTCCAGGG
>NZ_JAAKZZ010001065.1 GCF_011045075.1 Streptomyces boncukensis | reverse complement strand
GCACCGGGCCGACGACGCCCGTGCCATCGCGGCAGGCCCCGCGGGGGCGCCCGCACCGGACGTCGCCGCTGCCAAGGGGCTGGACGCCGTCGACCGGCTCGTCCGCGTCGACCAGAAGCCCATCGGCCGTACGCCCCGCTCCAACCTCGCCACATACACCGGGCTGTTCGACGCCGTACGGAAGGTGTTCGCGTCCACCGACGAGGCGCGGGCGCGCGGCTACAACGCCGGACGGTTCTCCTTCAACGTCACCAGCGGGCGCTGCCCCACCTGCCAGGGCGAGGGCTATATCGCCGTCGAGCTGCTCTTCCTGCCCGGCACCTACGCGCCCTGCACCGACTGCCAGGGCGCCCGCTACAACCCCGAGACCCTCCAGATCACCCACCGGGGCGCCACCGTCGCCGACGTCCTCGCGATGACCGTCGACGCCGCCGCCGGCTTCCTCTCCGACGTTCCCGCGGCGGCCCGCGGACTCGGTGCGCTGCGCCGCGTGGGCCTCGGGTACCTGCGGCTGGGCCAGCCCGCGACCGAGCTCTCCGGCGGGGAGGCGCAGCGCATCAAGCTCGCCACCGAGCTGCAGCGCGTACGCCGGGGGCACACCCTGTACCTGCTCGACGAGCCCACCACGGGACTGCACCCGGCCGACGCCGACGTCCTGATGCGCGAGCTGCACGCACTGGTCGACGCCGGGCACACAGTCGTTGTCGTCGAGCATGACATGTCCGTGGCGGCGGGTGCCGACTGGGTGATCGACCTCGGCCCCGGGGGAGGGGAGCGTGGC
>NZ_JAAKZZ010001064.1 GCF_011045075.1 Streptomyces boncukensis | reverse complement strand
CCGGCTGCCCGACCCCACCCCGGCGGACACCCACCGGCTGGAGGCCCTGGTGGCCGCCGCCCGCCCCGCGCACATGCCGTACACCGTCACCGTGACCGCCGCCGAAAGGACCTCGGAGAGATGACCACGCAGCACTGCGCCGAGTGCGGCACCCGCGCGGAACCGGGGCAGTCGTTCTGCGACGCCTGCGGCGCCGTCCTCAGCTGGGACCAGGCAGGCGCCCGCTCCGGCACCCGCTCGGGCGCCCGCTCGGCCTCCGAGGCGCCGCCCGGCTGGAACGCGTTCTCCCGGCCCGGCGACTCCGGCCCGGAGCAGCCGCCGTACCGGACCCGGCAGGTAGCGCAGCCGCAGCCGCAGCCGCTGCCGCCGCTCGCCCCCGGCACGGCCGGTCCCGGACCTGCCCCCGCCGCGGCGCCGGCCGCCGCGACGGCCGCAGAGCCCGCCACCGCCCAGGGGCCCGGCGTCGCCGGGCCGTCGGCGCCCACCGTGGGGCTGCCGAACACCTCCGCGGGGCTGCCCCAGCGGCACCCCCCGCAGCCCGGGGCGGCGCCGTCCGCACCCGCTGCCGGACCCGCCTCCGGACCCGCGTCCGGACCCGCGTCCGAAACCGGCTCCGAGGCCGCGGACATGGAGGACACCGATCCCAACATCCCGCTGCCCGGCACCGCGTCCGACCGGGCCCGCTCCCTCATCGTCCCCGTCACGGACCCGCAACCCG
>NZ_JAAKZZ010001063.1 GCF_011045075.1 Streptomyces boncukensis | reverse complement strand
ACACCACCGGATACGGCATCCACCCCGCCCTCCTCGACGCCGCCCTCCACCTCGCCCTGGTGGACAGCGCGGGCGCGGGCTCCGCCGAGACGGGACAGCTGCGGCTGCCCTTCGCCTTCAGCGGCGTCACCCTGCACGCCACAGGCGCCACCTCCCTGCGCGTCCAACTGACCCACACCGGCGACGACAGCGCCACCCTCACCGCCACCGACCCCGACGGCCACCCCGTCATCTCCATCGACACCATCACCCTGCGCCCCCTCCCCACCGGCCAACTCACCGCCGTCGGCTCCGCGCACGGCCGAGGCGTCCACCACCCGGTCTGGCAGCCGGTCCACCACGCCGAATCCTCCGGCACCGCCGGGCGGTGGGCCGTACTGGGCACCGACTCCCTCGGGCTGACCGAGGCGCTGTCCGCCGCAGGCATCAAGGCCGAGGGCCACGCCGACGCCGACGACCTCGGCGCCGCGCTGGACGCGGGCGGGCCCGCCCCCGACGTACTGGCCCTTCCGTACGCGGACGACACCGACGCGACCGGCGCACTCCGGCGGATGCTGGATGTCCTGCAGCGCTGTCTGGGCGACGAGCGGCTGGCCGACACCCGTCTGCTCCTGCTCACCCGACACGCGGTCAGTGCCTCCACCGACCAGGACACCCATGACCTGGCCGCAGCCGCCGTCCACGGACTCGCCCACACCGCCGCCAACGAACACCCCGGCCGCATCTCCCTCCTCGACCTCGACACCCACACCACCCCAGCCCACCTCGCCACCGCCGCACGCAC
>NZ_JAAKZZ010001062.1 GCF_011045075.1 Streptomyces boncukensis | reverse complement strand
CCGGCTCCTGCATCACCCCCGGCTCGGCCACCGCACCCGTCAGATTCGACACCACCGGAATCCGCGCCGGGCTGAACGTCAACCCGGACAGGACAGCCGCGAACTCCTCCAGCATCGGCTCCATCAGGGCTGAGTGGAACGCATGCGAGACCGCCAGAGCATTCACACGCCATCCACGCGCTGCACACTCGGCCGCGTAACGGTTGATCGCCTCCAGGTCCCCGGACAGCACCACAGACTCCGGACCGTTCACCGCCGCGATGTCCAGTCCGGAGTCGGCGACGTCGGCTTCGGTGGCCTGGACGGCGAGCATGCCGCCGCCGGTGGGGAGTGCCTGCATGAGGCGGCCGCGTTCGGCCACCAGGGTGCAGGCGTCGTCCAGGTCGAGGATGCCGGATACGTGGGCTGCGGTGATCTCGCCGAGGGAGTGGCCCAGCAGCACGTCCGGGGTGATGCCCCAGGACTCGACGAGGCGGAACAGGGCGACTTCGAGGGCGAACAGGGCGGTCTGCGCCCACAGGGTGTCCTCCAGCCCGGTGCCGTCGGCCAGGACTTCGCGCAGCGGGCGCTCCAGTCGGACATCCAGGCGGGCGCAGACCGCGTCGAAGGCTTCGGCGAAGGCCGGGAACTGTTCATACAGTCCCAGGCCCATGCCGGGGCGCTGTGCGCCCTGGCCGGTGAAGAGCACCGCCAGGCGCCCCTCGGTGGTAACGCCGGAGGTGATCGTCGTGTCCCCGGTCAGGACTGCGCGGTGTTCCAGGGCGGCGCGTGTGGTGGCCAGTGACCAGCCGACGTCCACCG
>NZ_JAAKZZ010001061.1 GCF_011045075.1 Streptomyces boncukensis | reverse complement strand
GCCCGGTCCTGGCGGGGGGCGCCGGGCCGGTCCCCGGGAACCGTCGGTGCCGATTCGGGGGAAGACGCCGCTGGTGACGACTCTGCGGCGGCCCGCTGGACCGGCGCGGCGGGCGGATCCGTTGTACGCGCGCCGCCCCGGCCGTCGGGCGCACTCACCGTGCGCGGCCGGCGCGCGGGGACCGGAGCCGATGAGGCCGACGGGGCGCGGGACGGAACAGGTCCCGGAGACGTACCGGGCAGCCTCGGGGCGGCCGCCGCCCTCCCCGGGCCGGAAGCACTGCCGGGCACAGGAGCCGACGTCGACGTCGACGCCCGGCTGGCCCGCCCGGCCGCCCTGCCGGTCGTGCGGCGCCGGGGCTGCACGACCGGTACGGCGGGCGCCGTGGCGCTTGCGCGCTGTACCGGGCCGCCGGTGCCGGGGCCGGAGCCCGAAGGGGCGGCGGTACGCCGGACTCCTCGGCCCGCCTCTGCAGACCCACTCGACCCCGCAGACCCCACAGGCCCGCCCGATGCCGCAGACCCACTCGACTCGGCGGGCCCCGCAGATCCGGCGGACCCGACAGGTCCTCCCGACCCGCCCGACGCCGCAGGCCCACTAGACCCCGAGGACCCGGCGGATCCGGCGGATCCTGCCGACCCGCCCGACGCCGCAGACCCACTCGACTCCGTGGATCCCGCAGACCTGGCGGGCCCGCTCGGCCCCGCGGACCTGGCAGGTCCTCCCGACCCGCCCAACCTCGCAGCCCCACTCGACCCGGCGGACCCGGCGGGTCCTGCCGACCCGCCCGACGCCGCAGACCCACTCGACTCCGCGGGT
>NZ_JAAKZZ010001060.1 GCF_011045075.1 Streptomyces boncukensis | reverse complement strand
GCGGGGAGGGGCTCGGCGTCGTGGACGTCCACAGCGGCACCCGCGAGCCGCTCCCCGCGCAGGGCGCCCAGCAGCGCGTCCTGGTCGACGATCGCGGCCCGCGAGGTGTTGACGAGGTAGGCCGTGGGCTTCATCCGCGCCAGCTCCGGCGCGCCCAGAAGGCCGCGCGTGCGGTCGCTCAGCTTCAGATGGACCGTGAGGAAGTCGCTGGTCTCCAGGAGCTCTTCGAGGGAGCCGGCCAGCCGCACGTCCGCTGCCCCGGCCCGCTCCGGGGTCAGGTTCCGGCTCCAGGCCGACACCTCCATGCCGAACGCGCGGGCTATCGCCGCGACCCGGGTGCCGATCCGGCCCAGCCCCAGGACCCCCAGGCGGCGGCCGTACAGGTCGGCGCCGACCGTCGACTGCCAGGGCCCGCCCGCGCGGAGCGCCGTGTGCTCCTGGACCAGGCCGCGCGCCAGGCCCAGCAGGAGCGCCCAGGTCAGCTCGACCGGCGGCGCCGAGGAGCTGGCCGTGCCGCACACGGTGATCCCCCGGCGCTCCGCCGCCGCGAAGTCGATCGCGGAGTTGCGCATGCCCGAGGCGACGAGCAGCTTCAGGCGCGGGAGGCGCTCCAGGAGGGCGGCGCGGAAGGGGACGCGTTCGCGCAGGGTGACGACGATGTCGAAGTCGGCCAGCCGCGCGGCCAGTTCGTCCTCCGTGGCGAGGTGGTCGCGGAACGCCGTGACCTCGACCCGGTCCGCGACCGGGCTCCAGTCGGCGAACCGGGTGGCCGCGTCCTGGAAGTCGTCCAGGACGGCGCAGCGCAGCCGGGCGCCCGGGGCGGGGG
>NZ_JAAKZZ010000105.1 GCF_011045075.1 Streptomyces boncukensis | reverse complement strand
ACCCTTCTCCATCCCTCCCCGTATCCCAGAAAGCAGAGAACCACCCCATGAAGAAGCGCATTCTCCATACCGCCGCGGCCGTCACCGGTGTGACCGCCATGCTCACCATCAGCGCCTGCGCGGCCGACACCGACAAGGGCTCCGGGGACGGCAAGGAGGTCACCATCGCCCAGCCCGCGTGGGCGGGTGCCGAGGCGAACGTCGCGGTCGCCAAGAAGCTCCTGGAGGACGAGCTGGACGTCAAGGTCAAGGTCCAGCAGATGGACGAGGCCAAGGCGTTCCAGGCGGCCAACGACAACGATGTGCAGGCCATCCTGGAGGACTGGGACGGCAACCCCAAGGAGGTCAAGCGCTACGTCGACGACAAGAAGACCGTCGTCGGCGCCGGCACCATCGGCGTCCAGGGCCACATCGGCTGGTACGTGCCCACGTACTACGCCAAGCAGCACCCCGAGGTGAAGACCTGGGAGGGCCTCAACAAGCTCTGGAAGGACTTCAAGACCACCGAGTCCAAGGGCAAGGGCCAGTTCATGGGCGCCGCGCCGGGCTACTCGCAGCACGACACCGGCATCATCAAGAACCTCAACCTCAACTTCACCCATGTGCCCTCCGGCACGGAGGACGCGCAGCAGGCCGAGATCAAGCGGCTCTACAAGCAGAAGAAGCCGTTCGTCACCTACTGGTGGACCCCGCAGCTGCTCCAGAACGAGCTGGACCTGACCGAGGTCAAGCTGCCCAAGTTCACCGACGGCTGCAACGAGCCCGTCTCGAAGGCCAAGTGCGGCTACCCGACGCTGGATCTCAAGAAGTTCCTGAACAAGGAATTCGCGGACGGCGGAAGCGACGCCGCGAAGTTCCTGAAGAAGATGAAGTGGACGACCGCCGACCAGGACAAGGTCGTCACCTACATGAAGGTCGACAAGATGAAGCCGGATGCCGCGGCCGAGAAGTGGGTCAAGGAGAACAAGTCCACCTGGGAGAAGTGGGTCAAGTAACCCGCAGCGATCGTTCCCCTGCGCCAGGTGAGTTCACCGGGCGTTAAATTCCATAACCGCCCCCGGAAAGCTTCGGCTTTCCGGGGGCAGTTATGATCTTGGTGATCACGCCTTTGGCGCCCTATTCACCTGGAACGACGCGTACCTATGTCTGTCATCACTCCGAGCCGGGCCGCAGCGCTCGGGCTCGCCGTCCTGGCCCCGCTCACCCTCACCGCCTGCTCCTCGGAATCCGAGGCGGCATCCGGACCCGTCGTTCTCACCGAGCCCACCTGGGCCGGCGGTCAGGCGAACGTGGCCGTCGCCCGCCATCTGCTGGAGCGCGAGCTCGGGTACGACGTCACGGTCCGCCGCATGGAGGAGAAGGACGCCTGGCACTCGGTGGGCAAGGGCAAGTCCGACGCCATCCTGGAGGACTGGGGCCACCCCGACCTGGAGCAGCGGTACGTCGCCAAGAAGGACACCGTGGTCCCCGCGGGCGACAACGGCGTCACCGGCAAGATCGGCTGGTACGTCCCCGACTACGTCATCGACAAACACCCCGATCTCACCGGCTGGAATAAGCTCAACAAGTACGCCGCGCTCTTCCGCACGGAAAAGAGTGGAACCAAGGGCCAACTCCTCGAAGGATCCCGGGATTTCCTCACCCACGATGAAGCGCTGGTGAAGAATCTCGGCCTCAACTACCAGCCCGTGTACGCGGGTTCGGAAAGCAAGCAGATCAAGGAGATCCAGCGCCGGACCGCGAAGCGCGAGCCCTTCCTCACCTATTGGTGGCGCCCGCACTGGCTGGCCGAGGAAGCCGATCTCAAGGAAGTACCGCTGCCCGCGCACTACGAGGGCTGCGACGAGGACGCGGACACCGTCGAGTGCGGTTACCCGCAGGCCCAGCTGCAGAAGTTCCTCAACAAGGACTTCAGCGAGAACGGCGGCAACGCCGCGAAGTTCCTCAAGAACTTCCAGTGGAGCGAGAGCGACCAGAACAAGGTCGCACGGATGATCTCCAAGGACGGGCTCTCGCCCAAGGCCGCGGCGCGCAAGTGGATCGACGAGAACCCCGGCACCTGGAAGGTCTGGCTCTGGGGCCTGAAGAAGGACGACTGACCGCCCGGCGGTGCGGCTGGGCAGGGGCTGCCCCTTGCTGCCTCGCCGCCGGGTGCGGATGATGCGCCGGTTCCGTCGGGTTACCGCGGCAGCCCCACCAGCCCCAGCCGCCCGCCCGGCAGCGCCGGCGCGGTCCGCTGGAGCAGGCGCTGCACACCCTGACCGGAGCTGCCCGCCACGTGCGAGAGCCCCACCGGGCAGAATTGGCCCGTGAACCAGCCCGATGCGTCGCCTCCCGTCCCTCCTGCCCCCCATAGCCGGGGTCGGCACCGGGCCACCCCGCAGCGGTCGGCCCGGGGCCGCAGGCCGCTGCCCGCACTGCTGGTGGCGGGCTGTGCCGGCTGGGTGTCCGCGCTCGTCGTGGTCGCCCTCAAGGGCACGGACGTCACCACCGACAGCACCCACGACCTCCACATACCCGGGGGCGGCTCGCTGTCGCTGCTGCGCTCGGTCCTCTTCGCCGCGCTCTGCGTGCAGATCGGCGAGGTGGCGGGGGACCGGCTCGCCAGGGACGTCGCCCGCACCCTCCCCGGCGGCGCCGGGGACCGCTCCCCGCGCCCCTGGGGCACCTGCGCGGCCGTGGCCGGGATGGCCGCGGCCCTGGGCCTGGCCTCCATGGCGGCGGCCGGGGACGGCTCGCTGACGGCCGGGCTGCCGGAGCTGAGCGAGATCTACGGCACCCGGGACGGCCGGATCGCCTTCCTGGAGGCGAACGGCTTCCTCTTCTCGGCCCTCTGCCTGTTCCTGGGCCGCCCGGTGTGGGCGTGCGTGCCGCTGGCGGGCGTGGTGGCGGCGGAGGCCGTCCGGGCCCACCCGGAGGCGAACACGCCGCTGCTCGGCATGGCCCTCACCCTCGTCCACCTCTCCGCCACGGTGCTGTGGACGGGCGGCCTCATCCAGGTCCTGCGCACCATGCGCGCCTGGCACGGCGAGCCCGGCGCCGCGCGCGCCCTCCTGGCCGCCTACGCCCGCCGGGCGTTCTGGCTCTTCGCGGCGATCTGCGTCACCGGCACCTTCAGCACGCTGCGCAGGCTCCCGCTGGACCAGGCGCTCTCGTCCGCGTACGGGCGGACGCTGATCGCCAAGCTGGTGCTGGTGGGCGCCGTTGCGGTGTGCGCCCTCCTCGCCCGGCGGGTGCTGGTGCGGAGCCGCTCGGCGACGTACGGCGAGGTCCTGCGGCCCACCGCTGCCGAGCTCGCCGTGCTCGGCGCGGTGCTCGTGCTCTCGGCGCTCCTGACGGTGGCCCCGGTGCCCCGCACGTAGCCCTCTCGGACCGCGCCCCTGCGGGGCTCTCACACCGCCGGGGACTCCAGCTTGACCAGCGTGATGTCGGACTCCGCTCCCACCCGTACCGGCGGGCCCCACGCCCCCGCGCCGCGGGTCACATAGAGCTGGGTGTCGCCGTACCGCTCCAGCCCGGCCACCGTGGGGTTCGCCAGCCCCGCCAGCAGGTTCATCGGCCACATCTGGCCGCCGTGGGTGTGCCCGGACAGCTGGAGCCCGACGTTCCAGTCGACCGCCTCGTGGATCTGGACCGGCTGGTGGGCCAGCAGCACGGCGGCGCGGGCCGGGTCGCGGTCGCCGAGGGCCTTGCGGAAGTCGGGGCCCTGGCCCTCGTCCTCGCCCGCCAGGTCGTTGACCCCGGCCAGGTCGAAGCCGGGCAGCTCGCGGCGGGCGTTCTCCAGCGGGTGGACGCCCAGCTCGCGCAGGTGGTCGATCCATTCGCCGGCGTCCCCGATGTACTCGTGGTTGCCGGTGACGAAGAACGAGCCGTGCCGCGAGCGCAGGTGGCGCAGCGGCTCGGCGGCGGGCCCGAGGTCGGCGACCGAGCCGTCCACCAGGTCGCCGACGATGGCGACGAGGTCCGGCTGGGTGCCGTTGATCGTGTTCACGATGCGCCGGGTGTGCGCCCGGCCCAGCGTGGGGCCCAGATGGATGTCGCTGACCACCGCTATCCGATAGCCGTGCGCGGCCCGCCCCAGCTTCGGCAGCGGCAGGGTGAGCCGCTTCAGCGTCGGCCCGTTCAGCACGCTGTACGCGCCCGCGCCGACCGTGGCCACGGAGGCGGCGCCGGCCCCCACGGCGAGGCTGCGGGCGAGGAAGACCCGGCGGCTCTCCTCGCTCCCCGCACTGCCCGCGTTCCCCGTACCGCCCGCGGTCCCCGCACTGTCCTTCCGGTCCGGGAGCCGCACGGTCCCCTGGTCTCCCGCCGGGAGCGGGCCGCGGCGCCGCGCGGCGGCCACGCGCCGCACGGCCAGCCGTACCACCTCGCCCGCCAGCAGCGCGAGCACCAGATACAGCAGCAGGGCCAGCCACATATAGCCCGGCCAGGCCAGCACCCGCTCGACGGCGAACGGCGCTCCGGCCCGCGCGGCGACCATGTTCGCCACGCTGACCAGCGGCAGCGCGACGGCCAGCACCGTTCCGACACGCCGCCAGAGGCTGTGCGGCGCGGACACGTCCCGCACCAGCCGGCGCCACACATACCAGTGCACGCCGCCCAGCAGGGCCACGGCCGCCAGCCCCGCGAGCACGAATACCGCTACCATCGCGGGCCGTCCCTCCCCGTTGTCCGCCGGTGTACTACCGCTGTCGCAGGGCGCGCAGACCCCGCAGTCCGATCACCCCGATTGCCGTACCGAGCAGGAAGGATGCGATGGCGAGCAGCAGATGGACCCAAAAGTAGCCGGTGGGGTCACCCGCATCGTCGAACGCAAGCCCGCTGCTGTCCTTCCACAGGTTCTTGACAAACGTGATCCAGACAAACCAGGACCACACCCCGAAGGCCAGGAGGAAGAGGGAGACCGGCTTGCTCAGGGTGAGCCCTGCTCCGGACCGGGTGGACACGTCGTGCATGACTCTCAGTATGGCTGCCCCCTCGATCCAGCCGTCCGGAGGGGCCAACCGGCCCACAGGAGCGGGCCCTCGGCGTCCCGCTCCCGGTCGTCGACCTGTACGTTCACAGGGTGCCCATTTCATCGCATTATTCAGCCTGGTTCGGCCGCATCCGTGCGACAAGCGCTCTCTCCGCGACGGTGATAGCGGCGACCGCGCTCACCCTCCCGCTGGTGGCCGCCCCCGCCGCGCACGCGGACGACACGCCGCAGGGCAAGGCCAAGGCACCCCGGCCCCCCGCCCGGATGTCCACCGTGGGCGGCGCGCGGCTCGGCCAGCCCGGCACCCAGGTCCGGCCGAAGGCCGGGGCCCCGGCGCTGCCGAAGAAGCTGTCGGCGCGCTCGTGGGTGGTCTCGGACGCCGAGTCCGGCGAGATCCTGGCCTCCCACAACGCGCACTGGAAGCTGGCCCCGGCCAGCACCCTGAAGATGCTGTTCGCGGACACGGTGCTGCCCAAGTTCCCCAAGGACCGAAAGTACCGGGTGCAGCCCGAGGACCTGCAGGGCATGGGCGAGGGCAGCAGCCTGGTCGGCATCAAGGAGGAGGAGACGTACTCCGTGCACGACCTGTGGAACGGCGTCTTCCTGCGCTCCGGCAACGACGCGGTGCATGTGCTGTGCGCGATGAACGGCGGCGTGGACAAGACCGTCCGGCAGATGAACGCCAAGGCCCGCGAGCTGAACGCGAGGGACACCCGGGCCGTCAGCCCGGACGGCTACGACCACCCCGGCCAGGTCTCCTCCGCCTACGACCTGACCCTGTTCGCCCGCTCGGGCCTGCAGAACGCGGACTTCCGCAAGTACGCCGCCACCGCCACGGCCCAGTTCCCGGGCGAGACGAAGAAGGACAAGAAGACCGGCAAGAAGAAGCGCGGCAGCTTCGGCATCCAGAGCACCAACCGGCTGCTGACCGGCGATGTGGGCATCAAGCCGTACCCGGGCATCGCGGGGGTCAAGAACGGCAGCACGACGAACGCGGGCAACACCTTCACCGGGGTCGCCCAGCGCGGCGACCGCGTCCTGCTGGTCACCGTGATGCACCCGGACCAGGGCACCGGGCTGGAGGTCTACAAGGAGACGGCGAAGCTGCTCGACTGGGGCTTCGCGGCGGACGGCAAGGTCACCCCGGTGGGCCGCCTGGTGAAGCCGGGCGCCTCCGGCGCGGGCGGCGGCCAGGCGGGTGGCACGGCGCAGTCGAAGTCGGCGCGCGCCGCGGCGGAGCAGGACGGGGGCTCCGGCGGCGTCGGCGTCGCGCTGGGCATCGCGGGCGGGGTCCTCATGGTGCTGGGCGGGGTGGCGTACCTGGTGCACCGCCGCTGGCCGCGCCGGGCGCCGTGACGGACGAGTCCTCCGCGCCGTCCCCGGGGTCCTCGGTGGTGTCCTCGGGGTCCTCGGGGTCCGCCGTCGCCGTCCAGGCGACGCAGTACAGCAGCAGCTTGGCCATGAAGCTGATCCACAGCAGCAGCGCGATGGGCACCCCGAACGCGCCGTAGACGCTCTTGGCCGCGACGCCCTTGAGGTAGCCGCCGAGCAGCAGCTTCAGCAGCTCGAACCCGAGGGCCCCCTGGAGCGCGGCGGCGGCCGTGGCCCGGCGCGGCGGCCTGACGCCGGGCAGCAGGGTCAGCGCGTACCACAGCAGCCCGAAGCTGGCGGCGACGGCCGCCGCGTACGCGGCGATGCGCAGCAGCACCGTACCGACGCCGCCCTCGGCCAGCTGGAGCTGTTCGGCGGCCCAGGTCACCGCGGTGAGCGCGAACGCCGAGCCGCCGAACGAGACCAGCCCGACGACTCCGAGGCCGCCCAGCACGCCGAGGTCGATGCCCTTGCGGGTGAGGAAGTTGCCCGGCGCCTCCTCCAGGTCCCACAGGGAGCGCAGGCTCTCGCGCAGTGTCCCCACCCAGTTGACGCCGGTGAGCAGCAGCAGCGCCCCCGCGATCAGGCCGACCGTGCCCGCGTGGTCGACCAGGTCCTGCAGGTCGAGCTGGTCGGAGATGCCGGGGACCTGCTCGGCGAGGGTGTCCTGGGCCTCCTGCATCTGCTTCCGGGAGAGCAGCGCGGCGCCGATGGCGGCGGCCACGGCGAGGGTGGGGAAGAGGGCGAGGAAGCTGGTGAAGGTGATCGCCGCGGCCAGCCGCGACCACTTCCGCGCGTCCAGATAGAGATAGACCTTCCACACGCGGGTCCGGAACAGCCACTGGAAGAGGGGGCCGACGAGGGGCAGCTGGGCGAGCTTTTCCATTGACCCCATTCTGCGTCCCTCACGCCCCGGATCCCGGTAGGGACAGTCCCTTGACAGTCCCTCCCCGGACGCTACGGCTCAGCTCGCAGCCGGAGCAGCGCCCGCAGGGCGGACGCAGCCCTGGGAGGGGACCCGCTCGCACACCGCGTCACCGCCGAAGGCGAACTCGCGCTGGAGCCGCCAGACCCCGTCCCCGCCCTGCTCGTAGAGCGCGAACCCGGACGCCGTCCAGGACGCCGAGAAGTCCGCCAGCTCGGCGTACGCCGCGTCCATCGCCTCCTCGGCGATGCCGTGCGCCACCGTCACATGCGGGTGGTACGGGAACGGCAGCTCGCGGAAGAGCGGCCCGTCCGCCATCCGGATCCGCTCCTGGAGCCGGGCGCACCCGGTCCCGCCCTCCACCACCTGGACGAAGACCACGGGGGAGAGCGGACGGAAGGTGCCGGTGCCGGACAGCCGCACCGGGAAGGGGCGGCCCGCGAGCGCCACCCGCGCCAGATGCGCCTCGATCGCGGCGCGTGCCGCCGCCGCCACCTCGGTGGGCGGCAGCAGCGTGATGTGGGTGGGGATGCCGTGGGCCGCGTGGTCGCCGAAGCCCGCGCGCCGCCGCTGCAGCAGGCTGCCGTACGGCTCCGGCACCGCGAGCGAGACGCCGAGCGTGACCGTCCCGGAACCGGCAGCGCCCATCTCTTCTCCCTCCGCGCCCGCGTCAGCGCTTGGCGGGCAGGAAGCCCACCTTGTCGTACACCGTGGCCAGGGTCTCGGCGGCCACGGAGCGCGCCTTCTCGGCGCCCTTGGCGAGGATGCCGTCCAGCGTCTCCGGATCGCCCAGATACTCCTGCGTCCGCTCGCGGAACGGTGTCACCCACTCCGTGACGACCTCGGCGAGGTCGGTCTTGAGCGCACCGTAGCCCTTGCCGGCGTACTTCTCCTCCAGTTCCGGGATTCCGGCGCCGGTGAGGGTGGAGTAGACGGTGAGCAGGTTGCTGACGCCGGGCTTCTCCTCGGGCGCGTAGCGGATCACCGTGTCGGTGTCGGTGACGGCGCTCTTGATCTTCTTCGCGACGGCCTTGGGCTCGTCGAGCAGCTCGACGATGCCCTTGGGGGTGGACGCCGACTTGCTCATCTTGACCGTCGGGTCCTGGAGGTCGTAGATCTTGCCGGTCTCCTTGAGGATGTGCGGCTCGGGGACGGGGAACAGCTCGCCGTAGCGGGCGTTGAAGCGCTCCGCGATGTTCCGGGTCAGCTCCAGGTGCTGGCGCTGGTCCTCGCCGACGGGTACCTCGTTCGTGTGGTAGAGCAGGATGTCGGCCACCATCAGCGCGGGGTAGGTGAACAGGCCGACGCTGGTGCCGTCGTTGCCCTGCTTGGCCGACTTGTCCTTGAACTGCGTCATCCGGGACGCTTCACCGAAGCCGGTCAGGCACTCGACGACCCAGCTCATCTGGGTGTGCTCCGCCACATGGCTCTGCACGAACAGCGTGGCCCGGTCCGGGTCGACCCCGGCGGCCAGCAACTGGGCCGCGGCGAGCCGGGTGTTGGCCCGCAGCTCGGCCGGATCCTTGGCGATGGTGATGGAGTGCAGGTCGACAACCGAGTAGAAGGCGTCATGGGTCTCCTGGAGGGCCACCCACTGGCGCACGGCGCCGAGGTAGTTGCCCAGGTGGAAGGAGCCGGCGGTGGGCTGGATTCCGGAGAAGACGCGGGGTCGGTTGTCATTGGCCATGCCCGCCATTCTCTCAGGTGCGCGGCGTGCCCCGGCACCCCGTTTACGCGGCGGTGAAGTGCGATAGAAAGAGCCACCGGATCAGCCACCGGTGCGGTACGGAGAGAAACGGAGACCCCGTTATGTCCATGTCAGAGCGGTTGATCGCCGCCGCGGACGCCCACAGCGCGCACAACTACCACCCGCTGCCCGTCGTCGTCGCCTCCGCCGAAGGGGCCTGGATGACCGACGTCGAGGGCCGCCGCTACCTCGACATGCTCGCCGGCTACTCGGCGCTCAACTTCGGACACCAGCACCCCCGGCTGATCGAGGCGGCCCGCGCGCAGCTCGACCGGGTGACCCTGACCTCCCGCGCCTTCCACCACGACCGCTTCGCCGCCTTCTGCGAGCAGCTCGCCGAGCTGTGCGGCATGGAGATGGTGCTGCCCATGAACACGGGCGCCGAGGCGGTGGAGACGGCCGTGAAGACCGCCCGCAAGTGGGGCTACCGGGTCAAGGGGGTGCCGGACGGCCAGGCGAAGATCATCGTCGCGTCCGGCAACTTCCACGGCCGTACGACGACCATCGTCTCCTTCTCCACCGACGAGGAGGCGCGCGCCGACCACGGCCCGTTCACCCCCGGCTTCGAGGTCGTCCCCTACGGCGACCTGGCGGCGCTTCAGTCGGCGGTCGACGAGCACACGGTGGCCGTGCTGCTGGAGCCGATCCAGGGCGAGGCGGGCGTCCTGGTGCCGCCCGCGGGCTATCTGGCGGGCGTGCGGGAGCTGACCCGGGAGCGGAACGTGCTCTTCGTCGCGGACGAGATCCAGTCCGGCCTGGGCCGTACCGGCGCCACCTTCGCCTGCGAGGACGAAGGGGTGCGGCCGGACGTCTATCTGCTGGGCAAGGCGCTGGGCGGCGGCGTGGTGCCGGTCTCGGCCGTGGTCTCCTCGCGGGAGGTGCTGGGCGTCCACCGCCCCGGCGAGCACGGCTCGACCTTCGGCGGCAATCCGCTGGCCTGCGCGGTGGGCCTGGAGGTGGTCGCGATGCTGCGCGAGGGCGAGTACCAGCGGCGCGCCAAGGAGCTCGGCGCCCATCTGCACCGCGAGCTGGCCGGCCTGGTGGGCGGGGGAGCGGTGACCGAGGTGCGCGGGCGCGGGCTGTGGGCCGGGGTCGACATCCACCCGTCGCGCGGCTCGGGCCGCGACATCTCGGAGAAGCTGATGGCGCGCGGGGTGCTCGTCAAGGACACCCACGGCTCGACGATCCGTATCGCGCCCCCGCTGGTGGTCTCACGCGAGGACCTGGACTGGGGCCTGGACCAGCTCCGCACGGTCCTGGCGACCTGACCCTCACGGGAGGAGGCCGGGGCGCGGGGAACTGCGCGACACGGAACAGCACGGGGCAGCCCCTCCTCAGTGAAATCCGAGGGGATCCGAGGAGATCCGAGGGGATCCCAGGGGAGGGGCCGCCCGGAAGAATGAGGGTCATGAGGATAGGCGAGCTCTCGGAGCGCACGGGGACCTCCCGCCGTCTGCTGCGCTACTACGAGGAACAGCAGCTGATCGCGGCCGACCGCGCCCCCAACGGCTACCGCGACTACGACGAGCGGTACGTGGACCGCGTCCTGCAGATCCGCGGCCTGCTGGACGCCGGGCTGCCCACCCGGATCATCCGGCAGATCCTGCCCTGCCTGGACCAGCCGCGCGTCATCCACTTCTCCGAAGCGACGCCGGAGATGCTGGCCACGCTGGAGGACGAGCGGGACCGGATGACGCGGCGCATCGCGTGTCTGTCCCGCAACCGGGACGCGCTGGACGCGTACCTGGACGAGGTGCGCGCGAAGCGCGCCCCCGCGGAGGCCGGCACCGCGAATTGACCCACGATTCCGGGTCGGAAATGGACCCTGTCCACGGCTCAACCGGGTCCTAGGCTCACTGGTATGACCACACAGCACGACACTTCCCGGGTCCAGGTCTTCAAGCACGCCGCAGGCGTCTACGAGGGCATGGTCGCCTTCCAGTCCGCCGCTGCGAAGAACTTCGACCAGACCGTCGCCGAACTGGTGAAGATCCGCGCCTCGCAGATCAACCGCTGCGCCTTCTGCCTGGACATGCACTACGCCGACGCGCGCAAGCTGGGCGAGACCCAGCAGCGCCTCGACCTGATCGCCGCCTGGGACGAGGTGGACGGCCTGTTCACCGAGCGCGAGCAGGCGGCGCTCGCGCTGACCGAGGCGATGACCCGCCTCTCGGACGGCCACGGCGTCTCCGACGCGGTCTACGCGCGGGCCGCGCAGCACTTCGACGAGGGTGAGCTGGCCCACCTCATCGCCATGATCGTCGCCATCAACGCATGGAACCGCTTCCAGGTCACCCAGCGCGCCGTGCCGATGAGCATGGCGAAGGGCCGGGCGTGACGGCCGAGGGCCTCGCGGCGCGGGCACGCGGCTTCCGCGCGCTGCACACCGGCCGCCCGGCGGGCGATCCGCTCGTCCTGCCGGGCGCCTGGGACGCGGCGAGTGCCCATGTCTTCGAGGAGGCCGGCTTCCCCGGGCTGGCGACGCCGAGCGCGGGCGTCTCGCAGTCCCTGGGGTACGCGGACGGCTCGTGCCCGCCCGGCGAGATGTTCGCCGCCGTCGCGCGGATCGTCCGCGCGGTGGACATCCCGGTCACCGCCGACATCGAGCGGGGCTACGGGCTCCCGCCCGCCGAGCTGGTGGCGCGGCTGCTGGAGACCGGCGCCGTGGGCTGCAACCTGGAGGACACCGGCGCGGACGGGCGGCTGCTGCCCGCGGGCCGGCAGGCGGAGTGGCTGGCCGAGGTGCGCGCGGCGGAGCCGTCCGTGCCGTTCTTCCTGAACGCCCGGGTCGACAGCTATCTGCGGGGCGCACCGGACCCCCTGGCCGACGCGCTGGAGCGGGGGCGCCGCTATGTGGCGGCGGGCGCGGACGGCGTCTACCCGCTGGGGGCTCCGCCGGCCGACGTCCGGGTGCTCGCCGCGGAGCTCGGCGTCCCGGTGAACGGGCTGTCGCGGGCGGGCCGCGAGCCGACGCCCGCGGCGCTGGGCGCCGCGGGCGCGGCGCGGGTGACCTTCGGGGGGACGCTGGCAGCCGAGACATACGCGTCACTCGCGCACCTCTTGTAAGAGCTAGGCCGTGTCCGGCGGATTGTGCTGGGCAGGGGCTGCCCCTGCCGGTGCGTCGCAGCCCGCGGGTGGGTTGTGGTTGCTCGCGCAGTTCCCCGCGCCCCTGAAGCGCCCCTTGCGGGGCGCCAGGGCGCGCCCCGCAAGGGGCGCGGGGAACTGCGCGACCGGCCAGGACGCACCCGCGGGCTGCGACGCACAGACAGGGGCTGCCCCTGCCCAGCCGCCGGGGAGGGGCCTGACCGCGCGTCGCAGCCCGCAGGACGAAGCACGGGTCAGCCGTCCTCCGGGCGGCTCGGAGAGAGCTCGATGCTCTCGACGCTCAGATCCAGCTCGACATCCTCGTCGGAGACGAGCACGCTCCGGCTGGTCGCGCCGAGCGCCGGCGAGGTGGCGACGACGATATAGGCGCCGCTGCCCGTCACGGGCAGCGTGTACTCGCCGTCCGCCGTGGTGCGGGTCCGGCTGATCCGGGTGCCGTTGACCGCGAGCAGCGTGAGCGTGGCCTCGGCGAGCGGGCCGCCGGACCCGTCCCGCACCGTGCCCCGCACCCGCGCGGCCGGGGCGGCCTCCTCCGCGGGTCCCGGCTTCGGGGCGTCGCGCGGGCCCGCGGGGCCCCCGGGGTCGGCGGGGCCCCCGGGGGGCCCGGAGCTTCCGGCGGTCACGGGACCGCCGGAAGCCGCGGGGCCGCCCGGGGCCGCCCGCCGGGGCCGGCCCGCCGGATCCGCCGCCGGCCACGGCAGCCGGGGCAGGCGCCGTCCGAGCCGCTCCGGCAGCCACCAGTTGGCGCGGCCGAGGAGGAACATCAGCGCGGGCACCAGCAGCGTCCGCAGCAGGAACGCGTCCAGCGCCACGGCGCCCGCCAGGCCGATCCCGGCCATCACGGGGCCGGGCTCCCCGCTGAGCAGGAAGGACGCGAAGACGCAGATCATGATCAGTGCCGCGCAGGTGATGACGCGGCCGGTGTCGGCGAGCCCGGTGCGCACCGCGCGCGCGTTGTCCCGGGTGCGCGTCCACTCCTCGTGGATCCGGCTGATGAGGAAGACCTGGTAGTCCATCGACAGCCCGAACAGCAGCGGCAGCAGGATGACCGGCAGGAAGGAGATGATCGGCCCCTCCTTGCCGATGCCCAGCAGCTCCACCCCCCAGCCCCACTGGAAGACCGCGACGAGCACCCCGAGCGAGGCGGCCGCCGCGACCAGGTTCATCACCACTGCCGTGAGCGGGACGACCAGGCTGCGGAAGGCGATCAGCAGCAGCAGCGCGCCCAGCCCGAAGATCACCGCGATGAACACCGGCATCTTGCCGCCGATGGCCGCGGCGAAGTCCTTCTGGGTGGCCGTGGCGCCCCCGATGTCCACCCGCAGGTCCGTGCCGCGCTCCGCCTGCGGAACGGTCTCGTCCCGCAGGGTGCTGATGAGGTCGTCGGTGTCGGCCGACTGCGGGGAGGTCTCGGGGAAGACCTGCACCACGGCCGTGTCGGAGTCCCGGGGCAGCGGGACGGGCTCGACGCGGGCCACGCCGCGCTGCTGGGGGAGCCGCTCGGCCAGGCCGGCCAGCGCCGTGCGCTCCCGCTCGCCTCCGCTGACGTCCGCGACCAGCGTCAGCGGGCCGTTGAAGCCGGGCCCGAAGCCCTCCACGAGCAGGTCGTAGGCGCGGCGCGCGGTCCGGTTCTCGGGGAGGTTGCCCTGGTCGTGGGCGCCGAGCCGGAGGGAAGCTGCGGGGAAGGCGAGCACCGTGAGCACGACGAGCGCCAGCAGGCCCAGCGCCGTCGGGCGCGCCTCCAGTACCGACGCCCAGCGCTCGGCGGGCCCCGGCCGCGCGGCGGCCACGGCCCCCGGGCCCGGCTCCGGGCCTGGCTCCGGGTCCGGTTCCGGCTCCGCTGCCGGGCCCCGCGCCGCCGCGAGCCGGGCCCGCTCGCGCCGGCTCAGCGTCCGCGGGCCCAGCAGGCCGAGCAGCGCGGGCAGCAGGGTCGCGGCGGCGAGCACGCTCAGCAGTGTGGTCAGCGTGGTGGCCAGCGCGATGCCGTCGAGGAAGTCCACGCCCAGCACGAGCAGGGCGAGCAGCGCCACGCAGACCGTGCCGCCCGCGAACAGCACGGCCCGCCCCGAGGTGCCCATGGCGCGGACGGCCGCCCCGTGTGGGGTCAGCCCCTCCCGGAGGCCCTCGCGGTGCCGCGCGACGACGAGCAGCGCGTAGTCGACGCCGACGCCGAGCCCGATCAGCGAGGCGAGCAGCGTCGCCACCTCGGGTACGTCCAGGGCGTGGCTGAGCAGGCCGAGGGTGAACAGCCCGGTGCCGACCGCGAAGACGGCGCTGAGCAGCGGCAGCAGCATCGTGAACAGCGAGCCGAACGCCAGCAGCAGCACGAGGGCCGCGGCGAGCAGGGCTGCGCCCTCGGGGAGCCCGGCGGGCGGCTCCTCGCTCAACTCGACGGCCGGACCGCCGACCTCGACCTGCAGCCAGCCCTCGCGGGCCTGCCGGGCGCGGTCGACGACGCGCCGGATGTCGTCCTGGTCCAGCTCGAAGACCTGCTGGGTGTAGGTCACCTGGGCGTAGGCGATGGTGTCGTCGTCGCTGATCTGCGTGCCGCCGCCGCGGCGGGTGTAGGGGCTGGCGACGCTGCCGACGCCGGGCATGTCCGCGATGTCGGCGAGCGCGTCGGACATCCGCGCGCGCACCCGGGGGTCGCGTACGCTGCCGCCCCGCCCGCTGGTCTCCCACACGACGGTGTCGGTGTCCCCGGACAACTCCGGGAAGGCGTCCCGCATCCGGTCGTGGGCGCGGGTGGACTCGGTGCCGGGGAGGGTGAAGTTGCTGGCGTACGAGGTGCCCGCCGCGGTGCTCGCGACGCCCGTGCCGAGCAGGGCGACGAGCCACAGCAGCACCACGGCCCACCGGTGTCCCAGGCACCACCGTGCCAGCGCCGCCATACCGTTTCCCCTCCTTGCGTGCCCGCCGTCCGGGCGGGCCCGTACGGAGTGGTGCGGGTGGCCCCGGGACGCTCCGCCGCTGCCCGTTGTCGATCGCCGTGGATCGTCGTCGATCCTCGCCGACCCTCGTCGACCGGTACCGCCCTGCCGTCCGTGATCCCCGTACTCGACCAGGGTCGGGTGCCCGCGCCCGCGTCGCGCGCGCGAGGGGAGGGTTCTCAAGAACCTCCCATGCTTCGCTGCGAGAACCCGCAAATCTGGTCCGATACTGGGGGGATGACCTCCACCACGGCCACCGTTCTGATCGTCGAGGACGAACCGAGCATCGCTGACGTACTGGCGATCACACTGCGCTTCCACGGGTTCGAGGTGGTCACCGCCTCCGGAGCGCAGGCAGCCGTCACGGCGGCGCGCGAGGCGCGGCCGGACGCCGTGCTGCTCGACATCGCGCTGCCGGACGGCGACGGACGGCAGGTGTGCCGGGTGCTGCGCGCCGAACGGGGCGATCTGGCGGTGGTCTTCCTCACAGCCAGAGACGCGCCGTCCGAGGTCATCCAGGGGCTCACGCTGGGCGGTGACGACTACATCACCAAGCCGTTCAACGTCGACGAGGTGGTCGCCCGGCTGCGTGCCGTGCTGCGCCGCACCACCTCGGCCGAGAGCTCGGGCGGGCGCGACGCGCCTGCGCACGAGGACGGTCCGGGCGCCCCGGCGCGCCCGCCGGTGATCCGCTACGGGGACCTGGAGCTGGACGAGGCGACGTACACGGTGCGGCGCGGCGGGCGCAGCGCGGATCTGACGCCCACCGAGTTCGCGCTGCTGCGGCACCTGGTGCGCAACGGGGACCGGATCGTGCCCAAGGAGCAGCTCCTCAGGCAGGTGTGGCGGTACGAGCACCCCGTGGAGTCGACGGTGGTCGAGACGTATGTGAGCTATCTGCGCCGGAAGCTGGACCCGCTGGGCCCGCCGCTGATCCGCACCCGCAGAGGGGTGGGGTACGGACTGCGGCCGCCGGTCGGCGCCGACGGATTCGAGCGCGGAGGGGCCGGGGGCCGGCCGGCCCCCGGCGGGCCGGCGCCGGGGGCGTCATGACCGGCGCCCAGCACGCCGGGTCGCTGCGTGCGAAGGTGACGATCAGCGGCATCGCGATGCTGGCCCTGGGCATCGTGGTCGCCACCACCATCAGCCTGGCGGGTGTGCGGCACTACCTCATCGACACGGTCGACGACGATCTGAAGTCCTCCCGGGAGCAGATCTACGAAGTCGATCTGACGCTGAAGGACCTCACCACGTTCCTGGACATAGCCGGGCTCCGGGAGGCGCTCGACCCGAACGTCGCCAAGGCCACCGACACCAACGACAGGGTCTTCGTGCCGGTGACCGACGCGGGCAAGCCGAAGGGCTTCCTGGGCTACCCGCCGACGCCGGAGGAGCGCGGCCTGGCCGCCGCCGTCGGGAACCCGGTGAAGCTGTCGAAGGAAGCCAACCCCACCGATGTGGAGCTCAACGGCGACACCCCGTACCGCGCGACCGCCATCCGGCTCGCCGACGGGCAGCTGGTGCTGATGGCGACGGAGGTGAGCGCCACCGGGGAGATCATGGGCAACGTCGTCCGGCTCGAGCTCGTGGCCGGGGTCGGGCTGATGGCGCTGCTGGGCACCGGGATGTTCTTCGGCGCCCGGCGCGGGCTGCGGCCGATGGAGGACATGGTGGAGACGGCCTCGGCCATCGCGGAGGGCTGCGAGCAGCACGCCCGCGACACCCGGCACTCCCCGCACTCCGACGGCGCGGGGCCCGCGGGGAAGGGGCACCGGGGCCTCGACCTGTCGCGCCGGGTGGCGGCGCGCGGCGGCAGGCGCCGCGCCGCGCTGGAGGTCGAGCGGCTGCGGCTGGCGCTGAACTCGATGCTGCACCAGGTGGAGTCCGCCTTCCTGGCCCGCGAGCACGCCGCAGCGCACCTGCGGCGCTTCGTCGCGGACGCCTCGCACGAGCTGCGCACCCCGCTGGCGGCGATCCGCGGCTATCTCCAGCTCTACGAGCGCGGGATGCTCGCCGACGCGGGGGAGCGCACCCGGGTGCTGCACAGGATGACCGCCGAGACGGAGCGGATGTCCCGCCTCGTCGACGAACTGCTCGCGCTGGCCCGCCTCGACCAGCGCCCCGAGCTGCGCCCCGCGCCCGTGGACGTCGCACGGCTGGCCGAGGACGCGCTGGCGGACCTCTCGGCGCAGCAGCCGGAGCGCGAGGTGCGGTTCGTACGCACCGAAGGGCCGGCCCTGGCGCTGGCGGACGAACCGCTGCTCCGCCAGGTGGTGGGCAACCTCGTCGCCAACGTACGGGTGCACACACCCGTCAGCGCACCGGTCCGGGTCGAGGTGTCGGCCGGCCCCGACCCCCATGACGCGGACACGCACGTGTGTGTGCTGCGGGTACGGGACGAGGGGCCCGGTATGCGCCCCGAGGACGCGGCCCGCGTCTTCGACCGCTTCTTCCGCGCCGACGGCGCCCCGAACGGGGGGAGCGGGCTGGGCATGTCGGTGGTGCACGCGGGCGTGGAGGCCCAGGGCGGCACGGTGCGGGTGCGCACGGCGCGCGACGCGGGCCTCACCGTGACGGTCACCCTCCCGGCCCCGGCTCCGGCCCCGGACACCTCGGAGTCCGACACCACACCCGCGGGGGTCACGTCGGGCTAGGACTTGATGCCGTCGGCCGGCCGGCGCCCGCGAAAAGTTTCGTACCGCCCGGATGGGCTTCTCCCCAGGCCACGGCGGTGCGAGCGTGGCGCCCGGGACTGTGCTGGGACGCGTTGAGGGGAGCTGGGGAGATGACCGTTGGCGCCATGCCCGACCACTGGGGAGGGCCCGGGATCACCCTGCGGTTCGCACGTACGGCCGATGGGCAGGTGCTGCTCAGCGGACTGGGAGCCGCGGGCCGGGGCGAGGACAGGGGTGG
>NZ_JAAKZZ010001059.1 GCF_011045075.1 Streptomyces boncukensis | reverse complement strand
GACGGGGCGGACGGGGTGGTCGGGGTGGATGAAGCGGGCGACGCGGACGGGGCGGTCGGCGGCTGGGCCGGGGCCGCGCAGAACGCGCAGCGGTCGCCGATGAGTTCGAGCCCGCACCAGCGGCACTCGTCCCGCCGCACCGAGGACACCAGCTGGTAGAGCACCGACACATCGGCCAGCGCCGCGACGAACTCGACGAGCTTCCCGGTCCCCCACCACCGGGCCGAGTCCCCCGGCAGCGGCTCCTCGCACACGTCGCCGACCCGCCACGTGCGCGCCAGCACCGTACTGGCCCAGTCCGAGGAGAGCTGGCCGCGGGCCACCGCGAGCCGGGTGGCGAACTGCGGCCCGGTGAGCGTGGCGCCGCGCCCGTCCGGCTCGGCGCCGCCGATCCGCACGAGCTGCGGCTGGGGCGCCGCGAGCACCGCGTACTGGGTGCCCGGCAGCCAGGAGCGGGTGTGCGCGGCCAGCGAGACGGGCACCCGGTCCAGCTTGGCGACGGAGCCGAGCACGGCGCCCGCGTACAGATAGTGGGTCAGCAGCCGGGTGGCGGCGCCGAGCACCCCGGGCGTGAAGTCGCACAGGGAGAGCTGCCGGAGCTGCCGCACCAGCACCCCGGTGGCCAGCGGCGGCAGCGCCACCGGCAGCAGCGCGATGCGGTGGCCGTCGAGCAGCGAGCGGAGGGTGTGGAGGCGGTGCACATACGGGCGCGGCAGCGTGGCGGGGTGCACGACGATGAGGTAGCCGTGCCGCTCCAGCAGCGCGTGGGTCTCGGCCAGCGCCGTCTCCAGCGGCTGCTCACCGGGCGGGGTGAAGACGTGCGCGGGCGGGGTG
>NZ_JAAKZZ010001058.1 GCF_011045075.1 Streptomyces boncukensis | reverse complement strand
GTCCCGGCCCCCCGAGCCGCATACGCCGCACCGCGCGGGGGCGCCGGATCGCCGAGCGGCAGGGTGTCGCCGTCGCGCAGCGGCGCCGGGCCGAGGCCGGAGAGCAGATCGGTGGCCCGGCTGCCGAGCACCGGTTCGGCGGCGAGGCCGCCCGCGAAGCCGACGTAGCCGCGCACCCCGTACTCCGCGGCCCCCGCCTCCAGCACCGCGCCCGCCGGCACCCGTACGGGCAGCCCCCAGGGCGCGGGGCGCCCGCCCACGGTCACCGGGCAGGGGGCGCCGGTGACCACGGCGGTGACGTCCCCCTCGGCGCGCACCGCGCAGCCGGTGACGGTGGTCTCCAGCGTGGCGGCGGAGTCGGGGTTGCCGAGCAGCCGGTTGGCGAGCCGGTGCGCGGCCTCGTCGAGGGCGCCCGAGCGGGGCACGCCGAGGTGCGCGTACCCGGCCCGGCCGAGGTCCTGGACGGTGGTGAGCGCCCCGGCGCGCACCACGGTCAGCGCGTCCGGACCCGGGCCGACTCCGGGCGCTGCGGCGCGGGCGTTCACTGGGTCTCCTTCGAGGATGCCCCGGCCTTCGGGCCGGGGAGGAATCGAACCCCTGCGGAGCAGGGCAAGGAACGGGGTTTCGCCGCCAAGGCGAAAGACCGCCCACACGATCGGGTAGGCTGATCGCCGTGCGGTGCGAGAACCAAGCTCCGTATGCGCGCTGATCGAGAACCAGGACAGCGCACCCAGAGCCTTGCTCTGCACAACCGGGCTGGTTCCAACCCGGCTGGTGTTGAGGGAGTAAGACCTTGCTGGTCGCTGACCTGCGGGGCTTCCTGAGCCAGGAATC
>NZ_JAAKZZ010001057.1 GCF_011045075.1 Streptomyces boncukensis | reverse complement strand
TGTATAAGAGACAGGGCCGGGAGCGCTGATGGGTGTCTTCGTCTTCCTCCCGCTCGTCCTGCCGCTGACCGCGCTGCCCATCGTGCGGCTGGCCGAACAGCATCTGCACCCGCGCGGCGCCACCCGTCTGCTGACCGCGCTGGGTTGCGCGTTCGCGCTGTGCAGCACGCTGTGTCTGGCGCTGCTCATGGTCGTCGGCACCGCGCAGCTCCCGGGGAACCCGCTGCCGGACGCCTGGGCCGACCCCGAGGTGCGTGCCGTGGTCCCCTACCCGGACTACACCGGCACCACGGCCATAGCCGCGCTCACCGCCGTCCTCGGCGCCGCAGCGGCCGATCTGCGCCGCTTCCGCCGCGTCCGTACCCGCGCCCACCGCGCCCTGGACGGGCTGCCGCCGCAGGACCCCGCCGTGCTGCCCGACGCCGCGCCGTACGCGTATGCGCTGCCGGCTGACGCCCGGCGGCCGGGCCGGGTGGTGGTCTCCACCGGGATGCTCGCGGCGCTGACCGAGGAGGAGCGCGCCGTGCTGCTCGCGCACGAGCGGGCCCACCTCGCCGGGCACCACCACCGCTATCTGCTCGCCGCCCGGCTGGCCGCCGTCGCCAACCCGCTGCTGCGCCCGCTGCGCGGGGCCGTGGCGTACAGCGCCGAGCGCTGGGCCGACGAGGACGCCGCGAGCCGCGTCGGCGACCGGCGGCTCGCGGCCCGCGCGGTGGGGCGGGCGGCCCTCGTCGCGGACAGCGCGGCCGTGCCCTCGCCCCTCCTCCCCGCCCTGGCGGCGGGGCCGGTGCCGCGGCGCGTCGCGGCGCTGCTGGGCCCGGTCCCGCCCGCCCGG
>NZ_JAAKZZ010001056.1 GCF_011045075.1 Streptomyces boncukensis | reverse complement strand
GGCCGCGTGACGGCCCTGCACCTGGCGGGCGCGGCGCCCGACGGAGGCGACCAGCAGCTCATCCGCTACGCCTACGACACCCACGGCAACCTGACGGAGGTGGTCAACTCCACCGGCACGCCACTCCACTTCGGCTACGACGAGCGCGGCCGCATCACCTCCTGGACGGACACCAACGGCTCGCACTACGCGTACGCGTACGACGACGAGGACCGCTGCGTGTGGCAGTCCGGCGAGGCGGGCCACATGCAGGCGCACTTCGCCTTCGAGCCCCCGGACCCGGACACGGCCCGCCGTGCCACCGTCGTCACCAACTCCCTGGGCCACGTCACCCGCTACGAGGTGAACCCCAGCTGGCAGATCGAGCGAGTGGTCGACCCCCTGGGCGCGGTCACCCACACGGAGCGGGACCCGTACCACCGCCTCCTGTCCCACACGGACGCGCTGGGCCGCACCACACGCTGGGAGCGGGACGCGCGGGGCCACGTCGTGCGCCTGACCCGCCCGGACGGCACGCAGACGAGCGCGACGTACGACGCCGAGGGCCAGGTGGAGACCGTCACGGCCCCGGACGGCGGGTGCTGGCGGTTCACGTACGACGAGCGGGGCAACCGCACCCAGGAAACGGACCCGGCGGGCGGGACGACGCGCTGCACGTATGCGGCGAACGGCGGCCTGATGTCGGTCACGGACGCGCTGGGCGCGACGACGAGGGTGCGCTGCGACAGGGCGGGCCTCCCGCTGGAGATCACCGACCCGCTGGGCGCGACGACGGCGTACCGCCGGGACGGGTTCGGCAACCCGGTGACGGTGGTCGACCCGCTGGGCGGGACGACGC
>NZ_JAAKZZ010001055.1 GCF_011045075.1 Streptomyces boncukensis | reverse complement strand
CTGCCCCGGCGGCGGTGCCGCCCTCCGTGGCCACCGCACGGGCACCGGAGTCGGCGTCGTCCACAGCTGCGGCGCCCGACGCGGACGCCGAATCCGGCCAAGGTTCGGGCCCGGGCTCGGCAGCCGACGCCGGGCTCGGAGCGACGCCGTCAGCCCCGCCCGTATCACCTGCGTCACTCGTATCGCCCGCACCGGCCTCCCGAGCGCGGACATCGCCGGGCGCGGACGGTGCCGTCCCGTCTCCCTCCTCGCCCGGCTTCTCTTCCCGCTCCAGCTCCTCCGCTGCCGCCTCGGCCGCGGCCCGCTCGCTCAACTCGCGCCGCATCGCGGCGGCGGAGAAGCGCATCGTGGCGCCGTTCGCGGAGTCACCGGGAGACCCGGGGTTCTCCCCAGGGGCGTGGCCCGCTGGGGGCGCGGTCGGCATCGGGGGCACGCTGCCGCTCGGCGGGCCGCCGGGGCCGTCCGGCGAACCGCCGGGCGCGTCCGGGGTGTCAGCCCGCGGGTCCGCGTCGGCCGCCGGGCCGGCGTCCCAGGTGGGCGGCAGCGGCGGGGTGCTGGGGCGCAGCGGAAAGTCCCCGTCGTCCGCGTCGGCGTCACCCGAGGTGGCATCGCCCGGGTCGGCGTTGACCGCGTCCTGCGTGTACCAGGCGGGAGGCGTGTAGTCGATGGTGAACTGGCCGGTCGACTCCGCCTCCTGCTCGGAGGCGGCTTCGTCATCGGCATCAGCATCGAGCCGATCGGTCCCGGGCAGGGTCCCCCCGACACGGATCTCGTCCCGATCGCTGCTCACAATGCCTCCTGCTGTGTCATTCACCCCGGTTCGCGCACCCGCCCGCCCCC
>NZ_JAAKZZ010001054.1 GCF_011045075.1 Streptomyces boncukensis | reverse complement strand
GTTCTCCCCGTTCTCCCCGTCCGCTCCGTCCGTTCCGTTCTCGCCGAGCCACACATACCCGGCCAGCCTCCCGGTGGTCCCCTCCCGGCGGTAGGAGAAGTGGTCCGCCGACTCCCGGGTGCACACGGCCGGCCCCTCCGGCGCGGGGACCGAGTGCCGGGCGAGCTGGGCCCGCACCCCGGCGGTCAGATCCAGCGCCGGGGTGCCCCAGCGGGTGGTCGCGTACGCCTCCGGCACCGCCGCCGCGACCTCGGCGCGCAGCGCCTCGGGCACCTCGTAGCACCCGCCGCAGACCGTCGGGCCGATGCGCGCGACGATCCGCTCCGGGCGGGCGCCCAGCTCGGCCATCGCCTCCACCACCGACCCGACGACTCCCGTGAACAGCCCCGGACGCCCCGCGTGCGCCGCGCCCGCCACCCCGGCCGCCGGGTCGGCGAGCAGCACGGGCGTGCAGTCGGCGGTCTGCACGGCGAGCGCCAGCCCGCGCCGGGCCGTCACCACGCCGTCGAGCGCCGGGGGCTCCCCGGCCCCGCCGTCGAAAGGTTTCACCACGGCGGCGACGTCCCGTCCGTGCACCTGGCGCATCCACACCACGTCCGCCGGGTCCAGCCCGAGGGACGCCGCCGCCAGCGCGCGGTTGCTCCGCACGGCCTCCGCCTCGTCGCCGACCCGGTCGCCGAGATTGAGCTGCTCATACGGAGCGGCGCTCACCCCGCCCCACCTGTCGGTGAAAGCGAAATGCGCGCCGCTGACCGTTTCGTGCCGGCCTATCACTTCAGGAAGTCCGGAACATCCAGCTCCTCCGCCTGACTGTCCTGGTAGGAGCGGGGCGGGGGCGGCACCGGGGGC
>NZ_JAAKZZ010001053.1 GCF_011045075.1 Streptomyces boncukensis | reverse complement strand
CCCCAGGCCCGACCGGATCCGTCGCCCGCCCGGCGCCGTCCCCGCCCGGTCGTCAACCGCGACAACGCGGGCTTCTGGGACGGCGTGGCCGGGCACCGGCTGCTGCTCCAGCGCTGCGACTCCTGCGCGGCCCTCCGCTTCCCCTGGCTGCCCGGCTGCAACTCCTGCGGCGCGGCGGACTGGTCGCCCGTCGAGGCGTCGGGGAGGGGCACCGTCTACTCCTACGTCGTCGTGCACCATCCGTCCCTCCCCGGCCGCTCCGGCCCGTACGCGGTCGCCCTGGTCGAGCTCGCGGAGGGCGTCAGGATCGTCAGCGGCATCACCGGGGTGCCGCCCGGCGAGGTGCGGATCGGGATGCCGGTCGAGCTGGGGTTCGAGCGGGTGGACGAGGAACTGGAGCTGCCCGTCTTCCGCGCCGCGGCGCCGGCGGAGGGCGGCGGGCCGCAGCCGCTGGAGGTGCCGGTGACGCGCACGCTCGTCGTCGCCGGGGCCGTCGCCTCGCGGGACTTCCAGGACGTGCACCACGACGCTGAGGCCGCCAGGGAGAACGGCTCCCCGGACATGTTCATGAACATCCTGACGACCAACGGCCTCGTGGGCCGCTACGTCGCCGAGTGGGCCGGTCCGTCCGCGCGGCTGCGGCGGGTGGCGATCCGGCTCGGCGTACCCAACTACCCGGGGGACACGATGACGCTGACCGGCCGGGTGACGGCCGCCGGGGACGACGGCACGGTGGAGCTGTCCGTCACCGGGCGGAACCGCCTGGGCACCCATGTGTCGGGCACGGTCGCGGTGTCGATCCCCGGACCGGCCCCGGCCCCGGGCCCGGGCCCGGGCCCGGACCCGGCCC
>NZ_JAAKZZ010001052.1 GCF_011045075.1 Streptomyces boncukensis | reverse complement strand
ACCCGCGGCTGCGCCGCCGGCACGGCGCGCTATCTTGTCGGGTCGCCACTCCGTGTGGCCCCTCGCCGACGTGAAGGACGCAGCCATGACCCGAGCCCGGTCCACGGGCATCGCCCTGCTGGCGCTCGTACTCGCCCTCATAGCGGCGCTGATGGTGTCGTCCGCCGACGCCGGGAGCGATGCCGGGGCCTCCGGCGGCACCGGCGGCGCCGGCTGGACGGAGGACCACCCGCGCGCGGGGAAGCGGAAGTTCGCCGTCACCGCGCTGTCCAGCCGGCCGGACGCGGTGAGCGGCGGCGACGCGCTGCTGCGGGTCACCCTGCCCGGAGGCACCCCGCCCGGCTCCGTGCGGATCGCCCTGAACGGCCAGGACGTCACCGGCGCCTTCAGCGCGGGCGCGGACGGTCTGACCGGCCTCGTCACGGGGCTGCGGAAGCGCGCCAACACCGTTGTCGCACGGGCGTCCTCCGGCGTCACCGCGCGGCTGCGGCTGACCAACCACCCCGCCGCGGGCCCCGTCTTCTCCGGCCCGCACCAGCGGCCGTACGTGTGCGAGACCGAGCACTTCACGCTCCCGGTGCTCGGCGGCACCCTCGGCGAGCCGCTGGACGCCGACTGCTCGGTGCGCACCCGGGTCGACTACTTCTACCGCACCACCGGCGGCGCGTTCCGCCCGCTGCCCGGCGGCGCCGACGCCGCGCTCTACCCCGCCGACCTCGCCATGACCACCACCTCGACGGGCCGGAAGGTGCCGTTCGTCGTCCGGATGGAGACCGGCACCCGCAACCGCGCCGTGTACCAGACGACAGTGCTGCACGACCCCGTGGGCGAGCCCGACCCCACCCCCCTCACC
>NZ_JAAKZZ010001051.1 GCF_011045075.1 Streptomyces boncukensis | reverse complement strand
TTCTTGTACCGCTCCTCGTCGAAACCGGGTGGCCGTCCTCCGCCTGACCCTTTGCGCAGGCGGGCGGTCTGGCTGTCGGCCTTCTCGGGAATCGTGTGCTGGATGCCCCGGCGCCGCAGGTACTCACGGCACGGGCCGTTGCTGTAAGCCTTGTCCGCGGCCAGGCTGTCCGGCCTCTTCCGGGGCCGTCCCGGCCCGGGGCGAGGGACGCGGATCTTTTCCAGCACGGGCTTGAACTGCGTGCAGTCCGCCCGCTGTCCGGGTGTGACGATCAAGGACAGCGGGCGGCAGCGGCCGTCCGCACTCAGGTGGAGCTTGGTGGTGAAACCGCCGCGCGAGCGGCCCAGGCCCTCGCCTCCTGCACCACCTCCACCAGGCGGGCGACGAGGCTCTGCCACGGCGTCTCGTCCTGGTGTTCTGCCGCTGCGTCCCCCTTTGAGGGGGGAACCGGCGGCGGGTCGGTGCGCGCGCCGGCAGCGTGCTGATGTGCTCGCACGATGCTGGAGTCGACCGAAACGCCCCAGTCGATCTCCCCGGCCGCGTCGGCCTCTGCCTGGATCTGCCGGAGCAGACGTTCCCAGGTTCCGTCGGCCGACCACAGCCGGTGGCGTTCATAGACCGTCTTCCACGGACCGAACCGTTCGGGCAGGTCACGCCACTGAACACCGGTTCGCACACGGTACAGAATCCCGTCGATCACCTGCCGGTGGTCCCGCCACCTGCCACAACGCCTGTTACTGACAGGCAGGAACGGCCGCAGCCGTTCCCACTCGGCATCACTCAGATCACCCCGCCCCATGTCCGCATCAACGACCCGGACGCGAGGCAGTCACATGATCGACCGGACAAGTCCTA
>NZ_JAAKZZ010001050.1 GCF_011045075.1 Streptomyces boncukensis | reverse complement strand
GCTCCGCCCGTCCCGCCCCTCGGGCATGATCGGTGCTACTGACACCGACCGCCCGAGGGGGAGCACGTGACCATCTGGGAGTGCCTGGCCGTCTTCGCCGCGGGCATCGGGGCCGGCACCATCAACACCGTCGTCGGCTCCGGCACCCTGATCACCTTCCCGGTGCTCCTCGCCACGGGCATGTCCCCCGTCACCGCCAACGTCTCCAACTCGCTCGGCCTGGTGCCCGGCTCGGTCAGCGGCGCCATCGGCTACCGCGCCGAGCTGCGCGGCCAGGGCCCGCGCGTGCTGCGCCTCGCCGCCGCGGCCCTGCTCGGCGGGCTCGTCGGCGCGGCCCTCCTGGTCACGCTCCCCTCCAGCGCCTTCGACGCCATCGTGCCGGCCCTGGTCGGCATCTCCCTGGTGCTCGTGGTACTGCAGCCCCGCCTCTCCCGCGCCGTCCAGGACCGCCGCCGGCGCAACGGCACCGAGGCCCGCCCGTACGGCGGTCCCGCGCTCCAGGCCGGGATCCTCGCCGCCAGTGTGTACGGCGGCTACTTCGGGGCCGCCCAGGGCATCATCTACATCGGCGCCATGGGCCTGCTGCTCCAGGAGACCCTGCAGCGTCTCAACGCGGTCAAGAACGTGCTGACCGCGGGTGTGAACGGGGTCTCCGCGCTCTTCTTCCTCTTCGTCGCCGCGTTCGACTGGACGGCTGTTCTCCTCATCGCCGTCGGCTCAGCGCTCGGGGGCCAGCTCGGCGCCCGGATAGGACGCAAGCTGGCCCCCGGAGCCCTGCGGGGCGTGATCGTGGCCGTGGGAGTCATCGCGATCGCGCAGCTCGTGCTGCGCTGAGCCGGGGCGGGACGGGGTGGAGTGC
>NZ_JAAKZZ010000104.1 GCF_011045075.1 Streptomyces boncukensis | reverse complement strand
GCACCGCCCCGTACCCGGCCTCCCCCAGCTCCTCGGTGAACTCGTTGACGTAGAGCGCGATGTGCTGGTCGGCGACGTCCGGGTCCATCTCCTGCGCATGGGCGCGGACATACGGACGGGACGCCTCCGGGTCCCGCCACGCCGCCCGGACGGAGGTCCGGGCGGCGTCGGCGAGCGCCCGCAGCGTGTCCTCGCCCAGCGCCCGCTTGGCGATGATCGCGCCCAGCGGAATGGGCAGCCCGGTGCCGGACTCCCAGTGCTCGCCCAGGTCCGCGAGGCAGTGCAGCCCGTACCGCTGGTAGGTGAAGCGCGCCTCGTGGATCACCAGCCCGGCGTCCACCTTCCCGTCCCGCACGGCGGGCATGATCTCGTGGAACGGCAGCACCACCACTTCGCCGACCCCGCCCGGCACCTCCTCCGCCGCCCACAGCCGGAAGAGCAGATACGCGGTCGACCGCTCGCTCGGCACCGCGACGCGCCTGCCGCTGAGCGACTCCGGCCCGTCGGCGCCGGGTGCGCGGGTCAGCACCAGCGGGCCGCAGCCGCGCCCGAGGGCGCCGCCGCAGGGGAGCAGCGCGTAGCCGTCGGGGGCCGCGAGCACCCAGGGGAGCACCGCGTACGACACCTTCAGCACGTCGTACTCGCCGCGCTCGGCCATGCCGTTGGTGACGTCGATGTCCGCGAAGGTCACATCGAGCGCGGGCGCGTCCGGGATCCGTCCGTGGGCCCAGGCGTCGAAGACGAAGGTGTCGTTCGGGCAGGGGGAGTAGGCGATGCTGAGGGGGCGGTCGAGAGGTCCTCGGCCCATGGCGGTACTCCTGTCTGTACGAGTGCGCGGAAGGCGTCGCCGAGAGCTGTCAGCGCCTCCGGGATGCGCCAGGCCGCGCGGTCCCGCGGGCCCACCGGGTTGGAGACGGCCCGCAGCTCCAGCACGGGGGTGCCGTGCGCGGCGGCGGCCTCCGCGACGCCGAAGCCCTCCATGGCCTCGGCGGCGGCCCGCGGATGGCGCGCCCGCAGCTCGGCGGCGCGCTCGGCGGTGCCGGTGACCGTGGACACGGTCAGCACGTCACCGGGTACGGCGCCGGTCGTCCGGGCGACGGCGCGGACGAGCTCGGGGCGCGGGACGTGGACGTCGGTGCCGAAGCCCAGCCCGGTGACGGGCACGAAGCCGTCCGGCGTCTGCGCGCCGAGGTCGGCCGCGATGATGCGCTCGGCGACGACGAGGGGAACGTCCGGGCGGAACCCGCCGCCGATCCCCGCGGAGACCACGAGGTCGTACGGGCGCCCGGCGCGGGCGAGGGCCGTGGCGGTGCTCGCGGCTGCGGCGGCGGGCCCGACACCGCCCGCGATGACGTGCGGCCCGCCGTCCGCCGCGCCGGGGAGGGCGCTCCGTACGGCACCTTGTACGGCACCGCGTACGGCGTCCCGCTCGGCGTCGACGGCGGTGACGACCAGGACGCTGTGCACCGCTATCTCACCCGGGTCCCGTCGCCGCTGCCGATCAGTCGTCGTCGTTCTTCAGCTTGATGTGCCAGACGCCCTTGAAGTCGCCGCCGTCCGCCTCGACGATGCTGATCTGCGTCGACTTCTTCGTCGTCATCTGGCCCTGCGCGCCCTGCTGCTGGAAGAACACCTCGCCGGGGAAGGAGTAGTACGTCTTCTTCATCGGGTCCGGCAGCAGCGGGCGGCCGTTGACGAAAACGAGCCAGCCCTTCTCGGCCATGTCCGGCTCGACGCCGATCCGCAGCTTGTCCCCCGAGCCGACGGAGATCGTCTTGTCCGTCTTCTCGCTGAGGCACTTGCGGGCCTCCTTCTGGGGGATGGTCTTGCCGTCCCGGTAGCAGGACGCCTCGGTGGAGATCGTGCTGCTGCCGACCGTGGCGGTGGCACGCGGGGTGGGCTTCTCGCAGGCGGAGAGAGCGAGCAGGCCGAGGGAGACGGCGCCGAGGGCGGTGGCGGTGCGCAGGGTCCGCGTCCGCCGCGACTGTGGATGCAGCATAGGGGCAGGCTATCCGGCGGCCGGGGTCAGGCGACGCGGGGGTGCGGCGTGCCGCGGCGGGCCGAGGCGAGCAGCCCGCGTACGGCCGCGAGCACGCCCGCGGTCACCACGCCCGCCGCCACCGCCATCCCCAGCCGGCCGATCAGCGGCAGCCCGATCCCGATCGCGCCGCCCGCCACCCACGACATCTGCATCAGCGTCTCGGAGCGCGCGAACGCCGAGGTGCGGAACTGCTCCGGCATGTCGCGCTGGATGAGCGCGTCCAGCGAGAGCTTGCCGAGGGCCTGCACGATCCCGGCGGTCGCCGCGACGGCCAGCACCGTCACGGTGCCGTAGAGCGTGGCGGCGGTGACCGTCGCGCCCAGGGCGCAGAACAGCACACAGGTGATGATCAGCTCCGGGGCGCGGGCCCGCAGCCCGGCCCCGATCGCGGTGCCCAGCGCGTTGCCCGTGCCGGCGGCGACCCCGGCCATGCCCAGGGAGAGCGCCGCCGTCAGCCCGTCGAGCGGGTGCTCGCGCAGCAGGAACGCGAGGAAGAAGGTGAGGAAGCCGGACTGGGCGCGGAGCGCGGAGTTGGCGAACAGGGCGCTGAGGACGGAGGTGCCGACCGTACGCAGCCCGGGGCGGGCCTCCCGGTCCCGCCCGCCGTTCCCGTTTCCGTTCCGCTTGCCGAGCCTCCTGCTGCCGTTCCCCCTGCCGCCGTTCCCCCTGCCGCCGTTCCTCTTGCGGAAGCCGTTGCCGTTGCCGTCCCCGTTCCGGCCGCGTCCGTACGGGTGAACCAGCCGGTGTGGGCCGTGCGCCGCCGGGTCCGCGAGATGGGCGGTGCGCTCGCCCTTCGCCGAGTCCACCTTGTGGTCCAGCGCGAAGCAGAGGAAGGTGCCGACGATGAAGATCGTGAAGGCCCCGTACAGCGGCCACTGCGGGCCGATCGCATGCAGCCCGGCGCCCGCCGGCGCCGCCGCTCCGGTCGCCAGCAGCCCGGCGAGGGTCACCCGCGAGTTGGCCCGCACCAGGGAGATCCGGGGTGGCAGCAGCCGCGGTACGACGGCCGACCGCACCACGCCGTACGCCTTCGAGGACACCAGCACGCCCAGCGCCGCCGGATACAGCTCCAGCCCGCCCGTGGCCACCGCGCCCGCCATGGTCAGCGCGAGCAGCGCGCGGGCCAGCATCGCCCCCGCCATCGCGGCCCGCCGCCCGTGCGGGATCCGGTCCAGCAGCGGGCCGATCACGGGGGCGAGCAGCGCGAACGGCGCCATCGTCACCAGCAGGTAGAGCGCGACCCGGCCGCGCGCCTCGCCGGTCGGGACGGAGAAGAAGATGGTGGAGGCGAGCGCGACGGTGATGAGCATGTCGCCCGCCGAGTTGACGGCGTGCAGTTCGATCAGCCGGCCGAGTCCGGACTCGCCCGCGCCCTGCGCGTGGGTGGCGCGCCGGATCCGCCGCACCAGCGCGGCAGGTGAGCCTCGCACCGCGCGTGCGACACGGCTCAGCTTCCCGGGCATGTCGGCAGCCACGGACTTCAGTGTGCCGCAGAACCGGGCCCCCGCGGGGCCACTGCCGCCGTCCGGCGGGGCGCGGGGGAAGGGTTC
Source organism: Streptomyces boncukensis (assembly GCF_011045075.1). GTDB lineage: Bacteria > Actinomycetota > Actinomycetes > Streptomycetales > Streptomycetaceae > Streptomyces > Streptomyces boncukensis. The sequence continues at coordinate 14,423 of NZ_JAAKZZ010000104.1, read as the reverse complement.
GCGGTGCGTGCGGACCGGCTGCGGATTCCAACCCGGAGCCCGTGGGGTAGCGTGGGTGGGCGGTGCGCTCCGCACGGCTTCTTCAGCGCGGCTGCGGACGTCGCAGCGGCCCTCGGGTCCCGCTCCGTCCGCTCTGCCACGCGCCACGCCCTGTGGCCGTACGGGCAGCGCACGCCGACAACGGCGCGACGGCGTAGGAGAGACGATTCTTGTGAGTGCTGTTCTTGTGAGTGCCGCGTGAGTGCCGCGACGCGGGACGCTGCGCAGAGCGCGGCTACGGCCCGCGGCCGGAGCAGGCGCGCCCCCGACCGGCTGTGCGCCGAAGCCGTCGACCTCGCGCGGGAGGCGCTGTGCGAGGTCACGGGGGCCGAGCCGGTGGGCGAGTGGATCGAGGCCGTCGCCGATCCGGCCGCCGAGCGCGTGGTCACCCACTTCTTCGAGAGCCGTGAGCCCGGCTACCGCGGGTGGCGCTGGGCCGTGACCGTCGCCCGCGCGTCCCGGGCCAAGCACGTCACGGTGGACGAGTCGGTGCTGCTGCCGGGGCCCGAGGCGCTGCTCGCCCCGGAGTGGGTCCCCTGGAGCGAACGGCTGCGCCCCGGCGACCTCGGCCCCGGCGACCTGCTGCCGACGGACGCGGAGGACCTGCGGCTGGAGCCCGGCATCGCACCGGAGGCGGAGCTCTCGGACGCCGCCGGTGCCGATGCCGATGCCGGTACCGCCGCCGCCGACGCCGATGCTGCCGAGGAGGTGGCTTCGCCGCCGTCGCGGGGCGCCATCGCCGCCGTCGCGGACGAGATCGGCATCGGCCGGACCCGGGTGCTGTCCCGCTACGGGCTGCACGCGGCGGCCGACCGCTGGGAGGAGGCGCACGGCCCGAAGACCGCCATGGCCCAGTCCGCGCCCGCGAACTGCGTGAGCTGCGGCTTCCTGGTGCCGCTGGAGGGGTCGCTGCGGCAGGCGTTCGGCATCTGCGCGAACGAGTACAGCCCGGCGGACGGGCAGGTGGTGTCGCTCGCGTACGGCTGCGGGGGGCACTCCGAGGCCGCGGTCATGCCGAGGCCGCCGCAGCCCGCTCCGCCGGTGGTCGACGAGACCCGGGCCGACCCGTTCTCCCTTGGCGGGCCCACGACGACGGAGACGCAGCCGGGAGAGACCGGCTAGCCTGACCGGCTCCTGAGGACGGGCTGCCCCTCGCTGCGCGTCGCAGGGTGCGGGTTCGTCGTAGTCGCTCGCGCAGTTCCCCGCGCCCCTCCGGGGCGCACCTTTCGTGCCCCGTCAGGGACGCGGGGGCCCTGGACAAGAGAGGACGCTGTGACGGACACATTCGGGACCGCGCACCTTCGCGAGGCCGTACTGGACGGCTGGGCCGCCTCCGCCGCCCGGTTCCGGGAGGACGCCAACGCCGAGCAGGACCTCGCCCTCGGCGGCTACCGGGACCGCCTCGTCGTCGAGCTGGCCCAGAACGCCTCCGACGCCGCGGCCCGCGCCGCCGTCCCCGGACGGCTCCGGCTCACCCTCACCCCCGAGGCGCTGACCGCCGTCAACACCGGCCGGCCGCTGGACGCCGCGGGCGTCGAGTCCCTGGCGACCCTCCGCGCCTCCGCCAAGCGAGCCGACGCCGAACCGGCCGGCCAGCACGCGGTCGGCCGGTTCGGTGTCGGCTTCTCCGCCGTCCTCGCCGTGACGGACGAGCCGCTGGTCGTCAGCCGGGCCACCGGCGGTGTCCGCTGGTCCCTGGACGAGGCCCGCGCGCTCACCCGGGACACCGCCGCGCGCCACCCGGCCCTCGCCGAGGAACTCGCCCGCCGCGAGGAGCACGTGCCCCTGCTCCGCCTCCCCTTCCCCTTCCCCGTCCCCGGGGACGGGGAAGGGAGCGCCGTCCCCGAGCCGTACGACACCCTCGTACGGCTCCCGTTCCGCGACGGTACAGCGCGCGCGCTCGCCCGCCGCCTGCTGGACGCCGTCGACGACGCGCTGCTGCTCGCGCTGCCCGGCCTCACCGAGGTCGCCGTCGAGACCCCGGACGGCACCCGCACCCTCACCCGGCACCCGGACGGCCCGTACGTCCGGATCGCGGACACGCACCGCGCAGCGGACACCCGCTGGCGCACCGCGTCCGATCGCGGCATCGCCGAGCCCGCGCTGCTCGCCGACCGGCCCGTGGAGGAGCGGGCGCGGCCCGAGTGGTCGGTGACCTGGGCGGTGCCCGTGGACGCGTCGGGCGCGCCGGTCAAGCCGGACACGGCGGCCGTGCTGCACGCGCCGACCCCCACCGACGAACCGCTCGGCCTCCCCGCGTTGCTGCTCGCGACGTTCCCGCTGGAGCCCACCCGGCGGCATGTCGCGCCCGGCCCGCTCAGCCGCTTCCTGCTGGACCGCGCCGCCGATACGTACGCCGCGCTGCTGCGCGACTGGCACCCCGTCGCGCCCGGCACCGTCGATCTGGTGCCCGGTCCGCTGGGCCTGGGCGAGCTGGACGGGGAGCTGCGCGCCCGGGTGCTGGAGCGGCTGCCGGACGTGCCGTTCCTCGCGAGCGCCGCACGGGCCGCCGAGGCCGCCGGGGACGCCGGGGACGGCGAGCCGCTCGCGCTGCGCCCGCGCGACGCGGAGCTCCTGGAGGGCGCGGGCGCCGGCACGGTGGCCGTACTCGCCGAGCTGTTCGGGCATCTGCTGCCCGCCGGGCTGGAGCGCCGCGCCGAGCTGCGCACGCTGGAGGTCGCCCGCGTCCCGCTGGGCGAGGCCATCGACCGCCTCGCCGGGGTGGAGCGCCCGCCGCGCTGGTGGCGGCGGCTGTACGACGCGCTGGCCGGGACCGACCCGGACCGGCTGACGGGCCTCCCGGTGCCGCTGGCGGACGGCTCCCGCACGGCGATCGGCCCCCGCCACGTCCTGCTGCCGCAGCCGGGCGACGGCGGGGTGCCGCCCGAGCGGCTGGCCGGGCTCGGGCTGAAGGTCGCGCACACGGACGCCGCGCACCCGCTGCTGGAGAAGCTGGGCGCCACCCCGGCGACCCCGCGCGCCGTGCTCACCACGCCCCAGGTGCGCGCGGCGGTGGCCGCGTCCCTCGACCACGAGCCGCCGCTGTACGACCTGGACGACGAGGGCGGCGCCGCGCCGGACCCGGAGGAGCTGGCGGAGACGGTGCTCGCCCTGGTCCGGGACGCCGGCCTGGCGCCGGGCGACGAGCCGTGGCTGGGCGCCCTCGCGCTGCCCGACGAGGACGGCGAGCCCGCGCCCGCCGCCGAACTCGTCTACCCGGGCAGCCCGTTCGCCGGCGTCCTGCGCGCGGGCGAGCTGCCCGCCTGCGACCCTGAGCTGGCCGAGCGCTGGGGCGAGCAGCCGCTGACCGCCGTCGGCGTGCAGGCCGCTTTCGCGCTCGTCCGCGCCACGGACGTGGTGCTCGACCCCGACGAGCTGGAGCCGCGCGAGAGCGATTTCCCCGAGCCGGACGACGCCGGGCTGCTGGACGCGGTGGATGTGTGGTGCGAGGACGTCCTGGACCAGCTGGAGCAGTCCGGGGACGGTCCGGGCGCCGTGCCGCCCGTCGCCACCGAGCTGGTGGCCGTCCGCGACCTGGACCTGGTCGACGACGACCGCTGGCCCCAGGCGCTGGCCATGCTCGCCCAGCCGCCGCTGCGGGACGCGCTGACCGCACCGGTCCGGATCCGTACGGCGGACGGCGCCATCGCCTCCGTCCGCCCCTACACGGCCTGGTGGCTGCGCGGCCACCCGGTGCTGGACGGCCGCCGCCCGGCGGGGCTGCGCGCCGCCGGGGGCGATCCGCTGCTGGCCGGGCTGTACGAGGAGGCCGACGCGGGCGGCGTACGGGACGCGGAGGTGCTGCGCGCGCTCGGCGTGCGCACCTCGGCCGCCGCGCTGCTGGACGAGCCGGGCGGAGCGGCGGAGCTGCTGGCCCGGCTGGCGGACCCCGCGGCGACCGTCGCCCCGGCGCAGCTGCACGCCCTGTACTCGCTGCTGGCCGGCGCGGGCCTGGACCCGGCCGAGGTCACCCTCCCCGACGAGCTGCGCGCGGTGCGCGAGGGGGGCGGCACCCTGGTGGCCGAAGCGCGCGGGACGCTGGTCGCGGACGCGCCGGACCTGCTGCCCCTGGCGGCCGGGGCCGCGCTGCTCCCGGTGCGCCCCCGGCTGGCGGGCGAGCTGGCGGCGCTGCTGGAGGTGCGGCGGCTGAGCGAGGCGGTGCCGGGCGAGGTCGCCGGGCCGGGCACGGAGCACGCCGTCCCGGACGCCGTCCGCGCCCTGCTGCCGGGCGTGCCCGCGACCTACCGCGAGCACGACGAACTGCTCGTCGACGGCCGGGAGCTGGACTGGCGCCTCGCCCCGGACGGCACGCTGCACGCCGCGACCCTGGAGGGGGTCGCGGCGGGTCTGGCGTGGGCGGCGGGCGCGTGGTCCCGCCGCTTCGAGGCGGCGGCCCTCCTGGAGGACCCCACCCGCACCGCGGAACTGTCAACGGCCCGCTGGTTCGACTGACGGGCGGGGGCAGCCCCGGCCGGTGCGTTGCAGTCCGCAGCATTCGTCAGCAATCGTCGTGGTTGCTCGCGCAGTTCCCCGCGCCCCTTCGGGGCGCGGGGAACTGCGCGAGCAAGCCACCATGAAGCCGCAGCCTGCACGGCACCGGCCGGGGCAGCCCCTGCTCAGCACGATCCGCCGGACACGGCCTAGTCGGGGAACTTGCGGGCCACCCACTTCGAGCGCCAGGCCAACTCCAGCAGAGCGGAGGCCACCACCGCGATCCCGACCGCCCCCCAGGGCATCGTCGTCCCCACCAGCTTCAGCTTGAAGAACTCCTGTAGCCACGGCGTCACCAGGACCACCATGAACCCCGCCGCCATCGTCAGCACCAGTCCGATGCGCCACCAGGTGTAGGGCCGGGCGACGATCGCGAGCACCCACATGGCGATCAGGAAGAGGGTGAGCGTCGCCGCGCTCGTCTCGGCGTCCAGCGAGCCGGGGCCGGTGTAGTGGTGCCGGGCCAGCAGGTACGAGCAGAACGTGGCGGTGCCCGCGATGAGGCCGGACGGCACGGCGTACCGCATCACGCGCCGGACGAAGTGCGGCTTGGCCCGCTCCCGGTTGGGCGCCAGGGCGAGGAAGAACGCCGGGATGCCGATCGTCAGGCCCGACAGCAGCGTCAGATGCCGGGGCAGGAACGGGTACGGGATCTGCCAGCAGATCACCAGGAGCGCCAGCAGCACCGAGTAGACGGTCTTGGTCAGGAAGAGGTTGGCGACGCGCTCGATGTTGCCGATGACCCGGCGGCCCTCGCCGACGACCGAAGGCAGCGTCGAGAAGCTGTTGTTGAGCAGCACGATCTGCGCGACGGCCTTGGTGGCGTCGGAGCCGGAGCCCATGGAGACGCCGATGTCGGCGTCCTTGAGGGCGAGGACGTCGTTGACGCCGTCGCCGGTCATGGCGACGTTGTGGCCGCGCGCCTGGAGCGCGCCGACCATCTCCCGCTTCTGCTGCGGGGTGACGCGGCCGAAGACCGTGCCCTCCTCCACCTTGCGCCCCACCTCGTCGGGGTCGTCGTCGGTGAGGCGGCGCGCGTCGACGGGGGACTCGGCGCCCGGCAGGCCCAGCTTGCCGGCGACGGCGCCGACGGAGACCGCGTTGTCGCCGGAGATCACCTTGGTCTGGACGTTCTGCTCGGCGAAGTACTCCAGGGTGGCGGAGGCGTCGGGGCGCAGCCGCTGTTCGAGGACGACCAGCGCGGTCGGCGTCGCGCCCTCGGCGGCGCGCGGTGCGTCCAGCGGGTGCGCGGCCTGGGCCAGCAGCAGCACCCGCAGGCCCTCGCGGTCCAGCCGGTCGACGTCCTGCAGCGTCCGGTCGCCCGTGGGGAGCAGCACGTCGGGGGCGCCCAGCAGCCAGGTGCCGGTGGTGCCGTCCGGTTCGGTGAAGGCGGCGCCGCTGTACTTGCGGGCCGAGGAGAAGGGGAGCGTGCCGGTGACCTCCCAGCCCGGCTCGCCGGCCGGCTGCGGATAGGCGTCGACGATGGCCTGGAGGCTGGCGTTGGGATGCCGCTCGCTCGTGCCGAAGGCGGTCAGGACGCGGCCCACGTACGCCTCGTCGGCCCCGCCCAGCGGCCGTACCTCCCGTACGTCCATGCCGCCCTCGGTGAGGGTGCCGGTCTTGTCGAGGCAGACGACGTCCACCCGGGCCAGGCCCTCGATGGCGGGCAGCTCCTGGACGAGGCACTGCTTGCGGCCCAGCCGGATGACGCCGATCGCGAAGGCGACGGAGGTCAGCAGCACCAGGCCCTCGGGGACCATGGGCACGATCCCGGCGACCATCCGGCGGATGGCCTCGCTGGGGTCGTGGTTCTCGACGACGAGCTGGCTGACGATCAGCCCGGCGGCGGCCGGGACCAGCATCCAGGTGATGTACTTGAGGATCTGGCTGATCCCGCTGCGCAGCTCGGAGTGGACGAGGGTGAAGCGGGACGCCTCCTCGGCGAGCTGTGCGGCGTACGCCTCGCGCCCGACCTTGGTCGCGGTGAACGCACCGCTGCCCGCGACCACGAAGCTGCCGGACATGATCTTGTCCCCCGGCTGTTTGACGACGGGATCGGCCTCGCCGGTGAGCAGGGACTCGTCGACCTCCAGGCTGTCCGCCTCGATGACCTCGCCGTCCACCACGCACTTCTCACCCGGGCTCAGCTCGACGAGGTCGCCGAGCACGATCTCGCCGGTGGGGAGCTGTGCCGAGCGGCCGTCCCGGCGCACCGTGGGCCGCGCCTCGCCGATCACCGCGAGGTTGTCGAGGGTCTTCTTGGCGCGCAGCTCCTGGATGATGCCGATGCCGGTGTTGGCGATGATCACAAACCCGAACAGCCCGTCCTGGATCGGGCCGACGACCAGGATGATCAGGAAGAGGATCCCGACGATGGCGTTGAAGCGGGTGAAGACGTTCGTCCGGACGATGTCGGCGGTGGAGCGGCTGCTGCGGACGGGGACGTCGTTGACCTCCCCGCGCGCCGTCCGCTCGGCGACTTCCGCGCCGGTGAGCCCGCTCGCTCGGGAGTCGGCGGCCGTGGTGGTCAGGGCCCCGCCGGGCGGGCCCACATCGGAGGGGGCCACGTCGGACGAGGCCCCCTCGGCGGGAATGCGGTGCGTCATTCTTTGACCGTACTGTGACCACCGGGCTTTCCGGCACACAGGGCCGGAGATCGGCCACGGCGCTCCGGAGGGCCAGGGCCCTAGCTGCCGCTGTCCCGATGGGCCCGGATGGCCGCGTCCCGCTTCCGTACGTACCAGATGCCGATCCCGCCCAGCCCGGCGCCGGCCGCGCAGGTCCACAGCCACCACAGGTGCCCGTGGTCGTCGAACCACCCGTAGAACGGGAGCTGGACCAGGAAGAGGGCCAGCCAGATCAGCGTCCCCACCACGACCGTGGCGACGACATTGCCCTCCAACGGCTCGGGCGCCTCGCGCTCGCCGTCCGTCCACTTGTTCAGCAGGCCCATGGACACAGCCTAGTGCCGTGGCCGGAAAGGTTCACCGCCTCGCGCCGCCCGGCACGGCGCCTCGCGGCGTTGCCGGATCACGCGAGTACGCCCAGTACGAGCCGCGATCCGGCGCCTTGCGAGGCACCGCACCGGACGACGCGAGACGGCAAACCTTTCCGGCCACGGCACTGGCGATCCGGAGTTGGCGATCACTCGGCTTGTTCGTTCATACTGAACCTACTTGGATGTGACTGGTTTTTTTCGTCAGATGCTCCAAGTCGATCCCGCCGCTTCATCTGCACCCCCACCGAGGTCACGCATGTCCGCTTCGACCCCGCAGGTCGATCCCGAGTCCGGGAAGTCGCACTGGTACTCCTCCTCGGGGCCGTCCGGGCCCCGTTCCGCGCTGGACCGGTTCTTCCAGATCTCGGAGCGCGGCTCGTCCGTCACCCGGGAGATCCGCGGCGGTCTCGCCACGTTCTTTGCGATGGCGTACATCATCGTGCTGAACCCGATCATCCTCGGGGCCGGCACCGACAAGTTCGGCAACCAGCTGGAAGGCGGCCAGCTGGTGACGGCGACCGCGCTGATGGCGGGGCTCACCACCGTGCTGATGGGGGTGATCGGCAATGTGCCGATCGCGCTCGCCGCCGGGCTCGGGATCAACGCGGTGGTCTCGCTCCAGCTCGCCCCCAAGATGAGCTGGCCGGACGCGATGGGCATGGTGGTGCTCGCCGGCATCGTGCTGATGGTGCTGGTCGCCTCCGGGCTCCGGCAGCGCGTGATGGACGCGATCCCGAACGGGCTGCGGCGCGCCATCGCGATCGGTATCGGGCTCTTCATCAGCCTGATCGGGCTGGTCGACGCGGGCTTCGTGACCCGCAACCCGGACTCGGCCAACACCACCGTGCCGCTCGGCCTCGGCCAGGGCGGTCAGCTGCAGGGCTGGCCGGTGCTGATCTTCGTGCTCGGGCTGGTCCTGATGTTCATCCTGACGGTGCGCCGGTTCCAGGGCGCCATCCTGCTGGGCATCGCCGTGATGACGTTCGTCGCGATCCTGCTCAACACCATGGTGACCGTGCCCGACGAGGCGTGGGGGCTGGCCGTCCCGAAGGTGCCCGACTCGCTCGTCGGCACCCCGGACTTCGGGCTGATCGGCGACGTCAGCCTGTTCGGCGGCTTCCACGAGGTCGGCTGGCTGACCGGCTGCCTGTTCGTGTTCACCGTGCTGCTGTCCGGCTTCTTCGACGCGATGGGCACCATCATCGGCGTCGGCGAGGAGTCCGGGCTGACGAACGAGCAGGGCCAGCTGCCGCGGATGGGCCGGCTGCTCTTCGTCGACGGCATCGGCGTCGCGGGCGGCGGGTTCGGCTCCTGCTCGGCCAACACCTGCTTCGTCGAGTCCACGGCGGGCGTCGGCGAGGGGGCCAGGACGGGACTGGCCAACCTGGTGACCGGCGGCCTCTTCCTGTGCGCGCTGGTCTTCACCCCGCTGGCCACGGTGGTGCCCTCGCAGGCCGCGACGCCCGCGCTGGTCGTCGTCGGCTTCCTGATCATGTCGTCCAACATCCGCGGCATCGAGTGGGACGACCCGACCATCGCCGTGCCGGCCTTCCTGACGATGGTGTCCATGCCGTTCACCTACAGCATCACCAACGGCATCGGGCTGGGTGTGATCGCCTTCATCGTGCTGCGCACCGCCGCGGGGCGGTGGCGCGAGGTGCCGTGGCTGCTGAACGCCGTCGGCCTGTGCTTCCTCGTCTACTTCTTCCTGGATCCGATCGAGCAGCTCCTCGGGGTGAAGTGAGCGGGCGGGGCGTCACACGGAGTGGCCGTAGAAGCGCTCGGTCTCGTCCACGGCCGTCTTGAAGCGTTCGTCGAAGTCGTCGCGGACGAGCGTTCGGATCACATAGTCCTGGACGCTCATGCCGCGTTTCGCGGCGTGCGCGCCGAGGCGCTCCAGCAGCGCGCCGTCTATCCGCAGGCTGAGCACCTTGGAGCCGGCTGAGTCAGGGGTGAGCGCGGTCATACGCACCACCGTGCGCGGTGAACCCCCGAAGATGTTGTCTGAATGTGTGCCTTCTCACTCGTACGTGTGAGGGGATGTGCGGCAAACCCGTAGTCTTTAGACGTAGTAATGAGTTACGCTAACTACCATGCCGGAACAGCCCCCGAGCGCCGCCGAGGACACCGCCGCCGTCAACGCGCTCCGCTCCGCGGTCATGCGCCTCTCCCGGCGGCTCAAGCACCAGCGGGTCGACGAGTCGCTGAGCTCCACGGAGATGTCCGTGCTCGGCACCCTCGCCCGCTGCGGCTCCGCCACCCCGAGCGAGCTGGCCCGCAAGGAGCATGTGCAGCCGCCCTCGATGACCCGGATCGTGGCCATGCTGGAGGCCAAGGGGCTGGTCCGGCTCGATGCGCACCCCGAGGACCGCCGCCAGAAGGTGGTCACCCAGACCGAGCAGGCCGAGTCCATGCTCGCCGCGGCCCGCGAGAAGCGGAACGCGTGGCTGGCCGAGCTGGCCGCCGGGCTGGACGAGGACGAGTGGGCGACACTCCGCGCCGCCGCCCCCGTGCTGGAGAAGCTGGCGCATCGGTAGCAGCAGAACGCAACACCGCAGAGCCGAGGAGGCGAACCCCCTGTGAGTACGGGCCACGGAGCAGACTCCGCACCCGCACCCCGTCCCGACACCACTCACGACCCCGCCAACACCACCCGGGAAAACCCCGTCAAACCCTCGATGTTCAGCTCGCTGCGCATCCGGAACTACCGCCTCTTCGCGGTCGGCCAGGTCGTCTCCAACACCGGCACCTGGATGCAGCGCATCGCCCAGGACTGGCTGGTGCTCAGCCTCACCGGCTCCGCCACCGCCGTCGGCATCACCACCGCGCTCCAGTTTCTGCCGCTGCTGCTGTTCGGCCTGTACGGCGGCGTCATCGCGGACCGCTACAACAAGCGCCGGCTGCTGCTGATCACCCAGACCCTGATGGGCCTCACCGGGCTCGCCCTCGCCGCGCTGACCCTGTCCGGACACGTCCAGGTGGCGCACGTCTACGCGCTGGCCTTCGTGCTCGGCATGGCGACCGTCGTCGACAACCCGGCGCGCCAGACCTTCGTCCCCGAGATGGTCGGCCCGCACCAGATCCGCAACGCCGTCTCGCTGAACTCCGCGAACTTCCAGATGGCCCGGATCACCGGGCCCGCGCTCGCCGGCGTGCTGATCTCGGCCGTGGGCAGCGGCTGGGCGTTCCTCTTCAACGGCCTGTCCTTCCTCGCGCCGCTCGCCGCGCTGCTGCTGATGCGCACCGCGGAGCTGCTCCCCACCGAGCGGGCGCCCCGCACCAAGGGCCAGCTGCGGGAGGGCCTGCGCTATGTGCGCGGCCACCCCGAACTGCTGTGGCCCATCGTGCTCGTCGGGTTCATCGGCACCTTCGGCTTCAACTTCCCGATCTGGCTGACCGCCTTCACCGACAAGGTCTTCACGGCCGGAGCGGGCACCTACGCGCTGCTCAACTCGCTGATGGCGGTGGGCTCCGTGGCGGGCGCGCTGCTCGCCGCACGGCGCGGGCACGCCCGGATGCGGCTGATGGTGGGCGCCGCGCTGCTGTTCGGCCTGCTGGAGATCGTCGCCGTGCTCTCCCCGTCGTTCTGGGTCTTCGCCGCGCTGATGGCCCCGATCGGAGTCGTGGGCCTCACCTTCAACGTCACGGCGAACGCCAGCGTCCAGCTCGCCTCCGACCCGGTGATGCGCGGCCGGGTGATGAGCCTGTTCGTGATGGTCTTCATGGGCGGCACCCCCATCGGCGGGCCGGTCATGGGCTGGGTGACGGACACCTACGGCCCGCGGATCGGCTTCCTCGCGGGCGGCCTGATCTCGGCCGCCATCGCCGTCGTCGTCGCGCTGGTCCTGGGCCGCCTGGCGGGCCTGCGGCCGGCCCTCGACCTGCGGCGCCCCGCCCGCCCGCGGATCCGCTTCGTCGCGACAGGGCCCGAGCCCGCCCTCACCCGGAGGAGTGAAGACGGCGAGGAGCCCCGGGAGCCCCAGGAGCCCCAGGAGCTCCAGGAGTCCCGGGAGTCCCGGAAGCGAGTGGCCGAGCCGGCGTGACGGCGATCAACCTGAGCCCATGAGACTCTTCGCCGCCGTACTGCCCCCGCCCGCCGCCACCGCGGAACTCGCCCGCGCGGCCCAGGGCCTGCACGCCCTCCCCGGCGCCGAACGGCTGCGCTGGACGGAGCGCGCGGGGTGGCACCTCACCCTCGCCTTCTACGGGGAGACCGACGAGGCGGCGGACGGCGAGCTGCGCGCCCGGCTCGCACGCGCCGCGCGCCGCGCCCGGCCCTTCGCGCTCCGCCTCGCCGGAGGCGGCCGGTTCGGCGACCGCGCGCTGTGGGCCGGGCTGGGCGAGGGCAGCGAGCGCGAGCCGCTGCGCCGCCTGGCCGCCGCCTCGGCGGCGGCCGGCCGCAGGGCCGGGCTCGGCGCGGAGGACCCGTCCCGCTTCCGGGCCCACCTCACCCTCGCCCGCACCTCCCCGGCACGCCCCGTCGACCTGCGGCCCTACGCCGCCGCGCTGGACGGCTTCACGGGCGAGCCGTGGACCGTGACCGAGCTGGCCCTGGTCCGCAGCCACGCCCCCGCTCCCGGTGTGCCGGGTGCGCGCCCCCGCTACGAGACGGTGGACAGCTGGCCCCTCGGCCCGGAGCCCCGGCCCTCGTGACACCGCGGGCCCCCCGTCCGGTTACGGTGGTCGACGTGAACGCCAAGACCAGGATCCGCATCGTCACGGGCGCGCTGCTGCTGCTCTTCGTCGTGGTGCTGCTCGCCTCGGCCCTGGGCGGCCACTGACCGGGAGCGGGCCCCGCGACGGGCGGGCAGGGGCAGCCCCCGCCCGCCCGGAACTCACCAGGCGAACGCCTCCGGCGAGGGGCCGGGCCCCGGAAAGACGGTGTCCAGCGCGTCCAGCACCTCCTCCGAGAGGTTCAACTCGACCGCACGCAGCGCCGAGTCGAGCTGCTCCCGGGTGCGCGGGCCGACGATGGGGCCCGTGACGCCGGGCCGGGTGAGCAGCCAGGCGAGGGCCAGCGCGCCGGGGGCCAGCTCGTGCTTGTCGGCCAGCGCCTCGTACGCCGCGATCTGCTCCCGCACCGACGTGTGGGCCAGCGCGTCCGCCGCGCGCCCGGACGCCGTGCGGCCGTCGGCGCCCTCCCGCGACTTGCGCAGCGCGCCGCCCAGCAGGCCGCCGTGCAGCGGGGACCAGGGGATGATCCCCAGCCCGTACGCCTGCGCGGCCGGGATGACCTCCATCTCGGCGCGCCGCTCCGCGAGGTTGTACAGGCACTGCTCGCTGACCAGCCCGAGCGAGTGGCGGCGCGCCGCCGCCTCGTTGGCCTGGGCGATGTGCCAGCCCGCGTGGTTGCTGGACCCGGCGTAGAGGACCTTGCCCTGCTGGACCAGGACGTCGATCGCCTGCCAGACCTCCTCCCACGGCGTGTTCCGGTCCACGTGGTGGAACTGGTACAGGTCGATGTGGTCGGTGCCCAGCCGGCGCAGGCTGGCGTCGACGGCCAGCCGGATGTTGAGCGCGGACAGCCGGTCGTGGTTGGGCCAGGGCGTCTCGCCGTCCGGCGCCATGTTGGCGTAGACCTTGGTGGCCAGGACGGTCTTGTCGCGGCGCCCGCCGCCCTGCGCGAACCAGCTTCCGATGATCTCCTCGGTGCGGCCCTTGTCGGCGCCCCAGCCGTAGGCGTTGGCGGTGTCGAAGAAGTTGACGCCCGCGTCCAGCGCGGCATCCATGATCGTGTGGCTGTCGGCCTCGGTGGTCTGCGGCCCGAAGTTCATCGTGCCGAGGACGAGTCGGCTGACCTTGAGTCCGGTGCGTCCGAGCTGCGTGTACTCCATACCGTCACGCTAGGGCCTGTCCGGCGGCTCTTGCATACCCTGTTGCCGTTGCTGTTGCCGTTGCTTCTGGGCCGGGGCAGCCCGTGTCCAGCGAGATCCGCCGGAGCCGTTCCCTCAGGGCAGCGGCACCCGGACCAGCGCCCCCGCCTCCAGCGCCGCCCACACCGCCCCGTCCGGGCCGACGGCGATGCCGTGCGGCTCCGAGGACGGCGTCGGCAGCGGGAACTCCGTGATCCCGCCCTCCGGGGAGATATGGCCCAGCCGGTTGCCGCCCCACTCGGTGAACCAGCAGCCGGCGCCCGCGCCCGGGGCCGCCACGATCGCGTGCGGGCGCGCCGCGTGGTCCGGGAGCGGGAACTCCGTCACCGCCCCCTGGCCCCCCTCCCGGGGCACGAGTCGGCCGACGGCGCCCGCGCCGATCTCCGCGAACCACAGCGCCCCGTCCGTACCGCAGGTGAGGCCCACCGGCGCCGCGCCCGGCGTGGGCAGCGGGTGAACGGTGACCTCGCCCGCCGGGCTCACCCGGCCGAGGGCGTTCGCCTGGTTGAGCGTGCACCACAGCGCCCCGTCCGGGCCGACGGCGAGCGCCGAGGGGTAGGCGCCCGACATCGGCAGCGGGAACTCCGTGACCTCGCCCTCGACCGTGATCCGGGCTATCCGGTCGGTGTTCATCCCGGTGCACCACAGCGCTCCGTCCGGGCCCGCCGCGATGCCGTAGGGGCCGCTGTCGGGCGTCGGCAGCGGGAACGACTCCGCCGTGCCGCGCGTCGTGATCCGGCCGATCCGGTGGTCCTGGAACCGGGTGAACCACAGGGCGCCGTCCGGCCCCGGGGTGATGACGGTGGGGCCGCAGGTGCGCGAGTCCAGCGGGAAGACGTCCACCCGGGGGGCGTCTCCCGCGCCGGCGCCGGGCGGCGGCGGCACGACCCGGGCGATCTCGCCGCTGTGCACCAGGGTGACCCACAGCGCGCCGTCCGGCCCTGTGGTCACGCCGTACGGCCCGGCGGCAGTGCCCCCGACCGGGAACTCGCGCAGGGCGGGGGCCTGGACGGGGGAGTGCG
>NZ_JAAKZZ010001049.1 GCF_011045075.1 Streptomyces boncukensis | reverse complement strand
GCACCGCGCGCGGCCCCGGGAGGGAGGTTAGGCTCCCCTGCGTGAGCACGTGTGCGACGGCCTCCCGGGTGCTGGCCGAACCCCTCACCGCGACAGCGGCCACCGCCCGCACCTGGCTGCTGGTCGAGCAGCCCGGCCCGTGGGGCGCCAAGGCGCCGGCCGAGAGCCGTCTCGACCCGGGCCTCGGCCGGGAGCTGGAGGCCGCCGCCCAGGCCCACGGCGCCCGGCTCGCACTCATCCGCCGCCCCGGACGGCACGCGGACCACGCGACGCCGGTGAGGCGCCGCGCCTTCCTCGCCCACACCTCCCCCGGCGCCTCCTGGATCCGCACCGCGCTGCTCCCGGACGCCGGCGGCGGCCCCGAGACGCTCCGCGCACTGGACTTCGCTGCCCTCGCCGCGGGGAACGACGCGGGGCTCCCGGCCGCCTGGCGGCCTTACGAGGGCGAGCCGCTGGCCCTGGTGTGCACCAACGGCAAGCGCGACCGCTGCTGTGCCCTGCTCGGCCGCCCGCTGGCCGCCGAACTCGTCGCCTCCGGCACCGGCGACGTCTGGGAGATCACCCATATCGGCGGGCACCGCTTCGCGCCCACCGTGCTCGTCCTGCCGTACGGATACGCGTACGGCAGGATCGGCGCGGCGACCGTCAAGGACGCCCTGGAGGCCGTACGCGAGGGGCGGGTGCGGACCGAGGGCTGCCGGGGCCGTTCGGCGTGGGACCGCCCCGGGCAGGCGGCCGACCTGGCCGTCCGCGCGCACACCGGCGAGGACCGCGCAGACGCGCTGACCGTGACGGAGCTGACGGAGCTGACGGACGTCATGGGCATGGCGGGGACGGCGGGCATGGCGCATGTGACGGGC
>NZ_JAAKZZ010001048.1 GCF_011045075.1 Streptomyces boncukensis | reverse complement strand
CGCCCGCCCCGCCCCCACGCCGCGGGCGGGCCGGATCCGCCGGCCGCCATCTGCACGCGGGCCGCCTCACCTACGCCGTCCTCGTGCTGTTCACCCTCGGCTCGCTCTTCCCGCTGGTGTGGACGGCCATCGCGGCATCCCGCGACAACCAGCGGCTGGCCGAGACCCCGCCGCCCTTCTGGTTCGGCGGGAACCTGTTCTCGAACATGAGCACCGCCTGGAACGACGCCAACATGGGCAAGGCGCTGTTCAACACCACGCTGGTGGCGGGCTCGATCGCGGCCAGCACGGTGCTCTTCGCGACGCTCGCGGGCTTCGCCTTCGCCAAGCTCCAGTTCCGCGCGAAGAACCTGCTGCTGGTGGTCGTGATCGGCACCATGATGGTGCCCCCGCAGCTGAGCGTGGTGCCGCTGTTCATGGCGATCGCCGAACTGGAGTGGACCAACCAGCTCCAGGCCGTCATCCTGCCGATGATGGTGAGCGCCTTCGGCGTCTTCTTCATGCGGCAGTACCTGGTGAACGCGCTGCCGACCGAGCTGATCGAGGCCGCCCGGGTGGACGGCGCGCACAGCCTGCGCGTCGTGTGGCACGTCGTCTTCCCGGCGGCGCGGCCCGCGATGGCCGTACTGGGGATGCTCACCTTCGTGATGGCCTGGAACGAGTTCTTCTGGCCGATCATCGCACTCACCCAGGACAACCCGACGGTGCAGGTGGCGCTGACCGGGCTCGGGCAGGGGTATGTACCCGACGAGTCGGTGATCATGGCGGGGGCGCTGCTGGGCACGCTGCCGCTGCTGGTCGCCTTCGCGCTGTTCGGCAAGCAGATCGTCGGCGGCATCATGCAGGGAGCGGTCAAGGGC
>NZ_JAAKZZ010001047.1 GCF_011045075.1 Streptomyces boncukensis | reverse complement strand
GGTCTCAGGGGGCAACTTGGTCTCCAGTCGTTTGGCCAGGAATGCGCGGGGGCTGGTGATGCCTTCTGGCGGGAGCCCGCTCGCGAGGGCGTGCGTGAAGCGTTCTGGTGACGGGTCGCGCCGCAGCCAGCGGGCCGCGAGGGGTTCGAGCGCGGCGCAGTCGGCTGCGGAGAGCGTGAGGCGGGGATCGCGGTGGCCGAGCGCGGCGAGGGCCTCGTACGCGGGCGTACGCGCCGCCTGCGCCGTCTCTTCCGGTTGTGCCGGTTGCGGGTCTGGTGCCGTGCTGCGGTCGGGGAGCGGGAGCAGTTCGTTCTCGATGCGGAACTGCTCCCACCAGCCGTCCTCGCGGGGCGTCCGGGAGAAGAACGTCCGGGTCACCCAGCGCACGCCCGTGCCGCCGTCGAGCTGGATCGCCTCCAGGAAGCGGCGCAGGTAACCGACGTTGGTCAGCTCCTTGAGGGCGGTGCGGCAGGCGGCCTGGCCGATGCCTGGGAGGTGTTTGGCCAGCGCCTTGTGGTCGAGGGAGGCGCCGTCGGGGAGCCGGTCGATGTACGCGGCGAGGCGCGCGTGGTCCCGGTCGAGGAGGGCGAAGTCGTCACTCTTGCGGGGGAGTTGGTCCGGTGCCGGGCGCTTGCCGTAACCCGGATTGGCCATCGGGTGCGCGGGCGCGGGCCGGGGGGAGTTAGAGTCTGAGGAAGCCATGGATCGAGGCCGTTTCGATCTAGTTGGTGAGGCCCTCGCATAGGTGTTCCCGCACCTGCGGGGGCCGCTTTTCGTACTGCGGAAGCACGCTAGAACGACATCACGGCTCGTGGCAAGTCGATTACTTTAAGTCAAGTCCTGTGGTGAGCTTGGCCGTTGGGGTGGGTG
>NZ_JAAKZZ010001046.1 GCF_011045075.1 Streptomyces boncukensis | reverse complement strand
CCCCCGCTCCGCCCGGTGCCGCGGGGGCGCGGGGGCCGCGTGCTCGCCGCCGTCGCACTGGCCCTCGCGCTGAGCGCGCTCCTCGCGGTCGCGCTCGGCCGGTGCGGCGGCAGCGACGACGGCGGCGGCGGGAGACCGCCGTCCGCGTCCTGGGCCGACGGCTCCACCCACGGCCGCTGGTACTCGGTGTTCAACGGCCACGGCACCACGACGGGCGACGACGACTCGCTGACCCTGTCGCCGCGCGCCGCGCAGGACCCCAGCACCACGCACGCCGCGCTGGCCGTGAGCACCGCCTCCTACCGCGACCTGACCTACCGGGCGCGGATGCGGACGGTGGAGCAGCTGCGCGCCCCGCGCCCGAACCCCTGGGAAGTGCCGTGGCTGGTCTGGGCCTACACCGACCCGGAGCACTTCTACTACGTCGCCCTCAAGCCGAACGGCTGGGAGCTCGGCAAGCGCGACCCGGCCTACCCGGGCGGCCAGCGCTTCCTGGCGACGGGCCGGGAGAAGTACCCGGTGGGCCGCGCCTACTCGATCCGGGTGGAGCAGCGCGGGGCCTCCCTGTCGGTGGAGGTGGACGGCGAGCGGCTGGTGCGGTTCACGGACGGCGAGCGTCCCTATCGGCAGGGCAGGGTGGGCGCTTACACCGAGGACGCCACCGTGCGGTTCGAGGACGTGGCGGCGGACCGGTCCCGGCGCTAGCGCCAGTGCCGTGGTCGGGTAATCCGGCGGATCTTGCCGGGCAGGGGCTGCCCCTTGCCGCGCGTCGCGGGCTGCGGGTATGTCGTGGCTGGTCGCGCAGTTCCCCGCGCCCCTGAAGCGCCCCTGCGGGGCGCCAGGGCGCGCCCCGCAGGACACGGGCCGGGGC
>NZ_JAAKZZ010001045.1 GCF_011045075.1 Streptomyces boncukensis | reverse complement strand
CGCTGGGAGCGCGGCCGCGCTCCCGCCCCACCGACCAGTCGGCGCAGGTGACCACGGCGACCTCGGAGCGGACCCGGTTGCTCCACAGCTCGACGAGGCCCGCGAGCACCAGCAGCGCCGCGACGAGCGTCCAGACCTCGTCCCAGTTGCGCGACTGCAGACTGACCGTCAGCTCGAAGCCCAGCCCCCCGGCGCCCGCGACCCCGAGCACCACCGTGGACCGCAGGGCGCACTCGAACCGGTAGAAGGAGTAGGAGAGGAGGAGCGGTGCCGTGCCCGGGAGGAGGGCGTAGGCCAGCGCCGGGCCCGGCCGGGCCCCGGCGGCGCGCAGCGCGCGCAGCGGACCGCCGGGCACCGAGTCGAAGGTCTCTCCGAAGACCTGGGCGCTCTGTGCGCCGAACGGCAGGGCGAGCGCCAGGACGGCGACGAGCGGATCCAGCCCGAGCGCGCTCACCAGGAACAGCGCCCACACCAGCTCGTGCACCGAGCGCACGGCGACCAGCGCGCCGCGCAGCAGGAGCCGCGCGGCGCGCACCGGCCAGGGCAGCCGGCTGCTCCACGCCGCGTCGCTGAGGACGAGCCCGCCCAGCAGGCCCAGCACCAGCGCTCCCGCCGTCCCGAGCAGCGCCAGGGCCACCGTCGTGGCCGCCGCCTCGCCCACCACCGCGAGAAACCCGGGGTCGAGGGAGGGGCGCAGCGCACTCGCCGCGATGTCGCCGAGCAGACCCAGCCCGCCCCGGTTGACCAGCTCGCCGCCGGGCGGCACGGCGCGCAGCGCCGCCCAGGCCAGCAGCCCGGCGACCGCCGCCGGCGCGCCGAGCTTGCGCAGCGCGACCCGGCGCCCGCTCACGGCCGCGCGCCCGGCGGCGGGCGG
>NZ_JAAKZZ010001044.1 GCF_011045075.1 Streptomyces boncukensis | reverse complement strand
CTCGAAGGGGGCCGGGGCGAGGGGGACGCACAGGCCGCGGGTCTCGCCGACCGCCTCGGCGAGCGGTGCGGCGGCGGGGGCGACGGCGACCACGCTGCAGCCGCGGCGGTACGCCTGGTCCACGAGGGCGGCCAGACCGGGTTCGGCGCCGTCCGGCGTCACGAGCAGCAGCAGGTCCAGCGGTCCCGCCCAGCCCGGCAGCGGCCAGCGGAGCGCTCCGGGGGCGGCGAGCTGCCCGGTGGGGTGCAGCCGGGTGACGGGCACGGCGCCGTTGGTGAGCGCGGCGAGCATCCCGGCGACGCACGGGGCGACGGGCCCCGGCCCCGCGACGAGGACGCCGCGCGGGCGCCCGTCGGGCCGCAGCTGGGTGATCCCCGCGTCGGAGGCGGACCGCAGCCCCGTGCGGACGCGGGCCCCGGACCCGGCCGCGCTGCGCAGCAGGCCGTAGCCGTCGGCGCGGGCCAGCGCCTCCGGGGCGTCGAGGAGCGACTCGTCGAGCATGATCCGTGCCTCCGATCGACGGCCGGGCGGTGCGCCGCGCCCGTGGCGCGGGCGCCGCATACGCCGCATATGAGGTCAGGCGGGGCGGCGGGCCTCGTCCACGAGGAGGACCGGGATGTCGTCGCGCACGGGGTACGCCAGACCGCACGTCTCGCCGGTGCAGATCAGCTCCTCGCCCTCGTCACGGAGCGGCGCGTGGCACGCCGGGCACGCGAGGATTTCGAGGAGGCCGGCTTCGAGCGGCATGTCTTTCCTCCACGGAGTGGGTGTTGCTGGCTGTGCGGTCAGCGTACCGCCGGGAACGGGGTGCGGTGCCATTGCGGCGGGCGCGGTGGGTTGCAGGTGGGACCGTCCCCTCCCCTGTCTCTTATACA
>NZ_JAAKZZ010001043.1 GCF_011045075.1 Streptomyces boncukensis | reverse complement strand
CCGCCCCACCCATCAACCCATCGCAAGGAGGCGCATTCGTGCTGCCCGAAAACATTCCCACGGTCACCGTGACCGGGCGCTACCTCACTCCCGAGGGCCACCCGGTCAGCGGGTCCGTCGAGTTCCGTCCGCCCTCGATGCTCACCCACGCCGAGTCCGACCTCATCCTCGGCGGGCCGAGCGTGGCCCCGCTCGACGCCGAGGGGCGGCTCAGCATCGAGCTGCCCGCCACCGACGCGGCGGGCTGGAACCCCGCCGAGTGGACCTACACCGTGACCGAACAGCTCACGGGGGTCGGCACCCGGCGCGTGTACCAGATCGTGCTCCCCCAGGCGGTCCCGACAGTGGACCTCGCCGACATCTCGCCGGTCGACCCCGGCACCCCCGACTACGTGGCCGTGCCCGGCCCGCCGGGACCCGCCGGGGAGTCCGGCCCGCCAGGACCCGCGGGCGAGCCGGGGCTGGTCCGGTCGGTGAACGGGGTGTCCGAGCCGGAGATCACCCTGACCGCGCAGGACGTCTCCGCCGTCCCCGCGGCGGCGGTCGGCACCGCGGGCGGCGTCGCCGCGCTCGACTCCGGCGGCCGGGTCCCGGCCGCGCAGCTTCCCGAGGGCACGGGCGGCGGCGTCACCTCCGTCAACGAGATGACCGGCGCGGTGGTCCTGGACGCCGCGGCCGTCGGCGCGTTGGACCAGGAGGCCGCCGACGCCCGCTATCTGAGGCCCGCCGAGGCCCCCGTGCGCTCCGTCAACGACCGTACCGGCGACGTCGTCCTGACCCCCGGCACGATCGGCGCGGCGCGCGCCGACGAGGTCGTCAAGCTCGCCGGGGCGCAGACCATCGAGAGCGCGAAGGTCTTCACCACCCCGCCCGCCACCGGGGCCG
>NZ_JAAKZZ010001042.1 GCF_011045075.1 Streptomyces boncukensis | reverse complement strand
CCACCAGCTGAACCACCGCCGACACGCGAAGGACACCACCATGGCCACGTCCGGACGCCCGGACACCGAGTCCGGACACCCCCGCATCCCCGGCGTCCGCTACAAGAAGGTCCGGCGGACCCGGCTGGTCGAGACGACGTTCAACGGCGAGACCCGCACGACACGGCAGACCTACTACGAGTGGGAGCCCGCGCCGCCCCGGAACCTCGACGCCCTCTACCTCCGCGCCGTCATCACCATCGCGGTGCTCCTCACCCTGATCGCCGTCGTGTGGTCCACCACCGCGATCGGTCGGCTCCTCGGCGGACTCGTCCCCGGACACGAGGCGACCGGCTACCTGGCAGCTTGCGCATTCGAAGTGCCCTGGGTGGTCTGCCTGATGATCCAGTGGCTCTTGCGGTACGAGCCCGACCGCGCCCGCGCCGTGAGCAGGGCCGGATGGGTCGGGCTCGCCATCGTCGTGACGGCCGTCGTCGTGGACGGCGCCCACCTGGACATGGTCGAGGTCGGCATCATCGGCGCCTTCGTCTCCGTCGTCGCCAAGGGCCTGTGGTGGGTCATCTTCCGCCTGTTCCGCGTCGAGCTCGGCGAGGACGCGGCCGGCTGGCTCCAGTCCAAGCGCGAGGACCTGGCCGTCGGGCGCGTACTGCTCGGCGAGCAGCAGCGCATGCGGGGCGTGGAGGCGTACCTCCAGGCCGTCTACGGGGCGTCGGGCCCGGCACTCCCGTCCGTCAGCCCGGACACCGCGCCGGACACACCCCCGGTCGCGCGTCCGGACACGACGGACAGCAGGTCACAGGGCGTCCCGGACATCCCGCCCCCGGCCGCCCAGGACGTGTCCGTGCCCGTGTCCGCACCGCCGTCCCCGACGCGTCCGGACAACTCCGCACC
>NZ_JAAKZZ010001041.1 GCF_011045075.1 Streptomyces boncukensis | reverse complement strand
CGGCGGGGCCCTCCAGGCCGAAGGTGTAGGCGATGCGGCCGGAGATGACGCTGTTCGCCGTGCCGGTCATCAGGTGACCCTCGGCTGTCGGGGGCAGGTGCATGCCCGCGCCGTACCCGGAGGAGGAGGCGCCCGCGAACACCCCGACCCCGCGGCCCTTCACCGACCGGGGATCCACCCCGGCCGACTCGAACGCCTCCCACGCCGCCTCCAGCACCAGCCGCTGCTGGGGATCCATCGCCAACGCCTCCCGCGGCGAGATCCCGAACAGACCCGCATCGAAGCTGTCCGCGTCGTGCACGAAGCCACCGACGGGCGCGTACTCGCCCACGCCGTCGAGTGCCCAGCCGCGGTCGGTGGGGAACGGTGACATGCCGTCCACCCCGTCGGCGACCAGGTCCCACAGCTGGTCGGGCGAGGTGATTCCGCCGGGGTAGCGGCAGGCCATGCCCACGATCGCGATCGGCTCGTCCGACACCCCGCCCGCAGCGGGCACCGGCGTGGCGGAGTCCTGCCGGAGGTCCCCGACCAGTTCCGTCAGCAGGTGGTCGGTCAGGACAGTCGGGCTGGGGTGGTCGAACACCAGCGTGGCGGGCAGTGGCAGTCCGGTGTGTGTGGTCAGCAGGTTGCGCAGTTCGACCGCCATCAGGGAGTCGAACCCGAGATCGCGGAAGGCCCGGCCGGGCTCGATGGCCTCCCCACCGGTGTGGCCGAGGACCTGCGCGGCCTGCGCACGCACCAGATCCAGCACCATCTGGCGTCGCTCCGCACCCGTGAGGCCGGACAGCTCCTGCCGCAGTCCCGAGTCGGCACCGGCACTGCTGCTCGGTGCGGCCTCCAGGGCACCGGCCGCTTCCGGGAGATCCCAGAGCAGGGGGCTGGGGCGGGCCGAGGTG
>NZ_JAAKZZ010001040.1 GCF_011045075.1 Streptomyces boncukensis | reverse complement strand
CTAGGCGGTGTCTTCAATTGATCTTGGATGGTGGATCATGGTCGGGTGATACGTCGCCATGAACTGTCTGATGCGGAGTGGGAGTTCGTTCGGCCGCTGCTGCCCGCCTCCTTGCGGGGGCGCAAGCGGTTGGACGACCGAAGAGTGCTCAATGGGATCGTGTGGAAGTTCCGCACCGGCACGGCCTGGCGGGATGTGCCCGAGCGGTACGGCCCGTGGCAGACACTGCACACCCGTTTCCGCCGCTGGGCCCTGGACGGCACCTTCGAGCGGATGCTCCGGGCCGCGCAGGCACGGGCGGACGCAGCCGGGGACATCGACTGGCTGGTGTCGGTCGACTCCACCGTCGTGCGGGCCCACCAGCACGCGGCCGGGGCTCGAAAAGGGGGCTCCGCCCCCCCGGCGCTCGGACGCTCGCGGGGCGGCCTGACCAGCAAGATCCACCTGGCCTGCGACGCACTCGGGCGCCCGCTCGCCTTCACGGTCACGGGCGGGAACACCAACGACTGCACCCAGTTCACCGCCGTGATGGAAGCGATCCGGGTACCCCGGCCCGGGCCGGGACGGCCCCGCGTGCGGCCCGGCCAGGTGCTGGGCGACAAGGGCTACAGCTCCCGCGCGATACGGACCTGGCTGCGGCACCGCAGCATCAGCCACACCATCCCCGAACGGGCCGACCAGGTCCGCAACCGGCTCCGGCGCGGCAGCCGGGGCGGGCGCCCGCCGGCGTTCGACGAGCAACTCTACAAGAGGCGCAACGTCGTGGAACGGTGCTTCAACCGCCTCAAGCAGTGGCGCGGCATCGCGACCCGCTACGACAAGACCGCCGAGTCCTACCAGGGAGCCGTCGCCCTCGCCTCGCTCCTGATGTGGACGTGACATTTGAAGACAACTCCTAG
>NZ_JAAKZZ010000103.1 GCF_011045075.1 Streptomyces boncukensis | reverse complement strand
GCCCCCGTTCCGGTCCCCGTCCTCGGTGTGCTCCGGCCGGTCTGGTATCTCCGGTTTCTCTGACGTCATAAGGCGTCCCCACGGTCGCACTGTCGTCCGGCATCCGACGGACGAGTTCCTCACCGTAGGGCGGCCCGGGGCGACAGCGTATGCACTGCCGGTACCAGGTACGCCGCGTACCAGCCGGGCGGCGGAGCGGTTCGCCGTGACAGACCTCTGTAGTAGCGTCAAATGGCACGGATGAGTTTTCGACAAGTGCCGAACAGCCGACCCGCGAGGGGCGGTTGCACGGAAACGGGGGAACATGTCGTTCGAGGAGGAGTGGGCTCAGCACAAGGCGGCCGTCGCACCGCGGCAGCCTCCGGCCATGCAGCTCAACGAGGCCGGTGACGGTCCGCCCGCCCCCTGGGGGACGGGAGGGTCGGGGAACTCCGATCTGGCCAGCGTCCCCGCGGAGAAGAAGAAGGCCGCGAAGTGCCTGGAGGAGGAGGTCCTGCCGGACACGGCCACGGCCGGCAAGCACGCGGGCGGCGCCACGCAGAGCGTCACCGGGAGCGCCCCGGCCGGGCGGGTGGACGTGGTCCCCTTCGGCGGCCCCGGGGAGCTGGACAAGTGGGAGGTCAGAACCGGCCTCAACACCGCGACCCGGCAGTGGGGCAAGCAGGTGAACAACCTCCTGGCCCGCCTCAAGGGCGAGATGGAGGCGCTGCGCAGTGCGAGCACCCTGTATCTGGGGTCGGACCTGGGAACGGGATCGCGCATCAGGTCGCTGATCCCGCCGGGAGCCCCGGGAAGCGGCACCACGTCCGACACCCCGTCCCTGATCCGGGACCCGGAGGCGCACGCCCCGGTGAAGCCCCCGATGGCACCGGACAACTGATGGCGCTCACCTTCCACGATGTGATGACCACCGATCTGACCACCCTCCGGACGGCGTCGGAGGAGTGGAAGGAGATGGGGGACAAGTTCGGGAAGCTCAAGACGACGTACGACCGCCGGGTGCGCGGCGTGCTCGGCAAGGGCCACTGGGTCGGCGACGGGTTCGACGCCGCCGCGGCGCTGGGGAACGTGACGGCGTGGGAGTTCCACGCGGCCAAGCGGGAGGCGCACGCCGTCGCCGAGATGCTCGGTGAGGCGTACCGCGAGCTGAAGAAGCTCAAGAAGGCGCTGGAGGACCTCGTCAAGGACGCGAAGAAGGACGGCTACCAGGTGGACCCGCAGTCGGGCCGGGTCACCGTCGACTGGAACGCCGAGAAGTGGGCCGATATGACCCCCGAGCAGATCCGCGCGGTCAAGAAGGACCCGGGGGCCGTCAGCGCCGCCGAGGACAAGTGGACCCAGACCCTCAAGGACCAGGTCAAGGAGATCGACCGGGCCGACTTCGGCTACCGGGTCGCCCTGGAACGCGTCACCAAGGACGTCGACGGCAAGGGCGTGCAGGGCGGGTTCAACGGGCAGGCGCAGGGCGACCCGGAGAAGTACGAGGCCCAGCGCGCCGGCGAACTGGGCACCAAGCTCGCCGACGGGGACGACCTCAGCAAGAAGGAACTGGCCGAATTCCGCACCCTGCTGAAGGGGAACGAGGACGACAGAGTCTTCAGCCGGACCTTCCTGGACGGCCTGGGCGCCGACAAGTCCGTCGAGCTGAGCAAGCGGCTCCAGGAGCTGGGCTACGAACGGGACGGGTCGACGAAAACGGAGATCCTCGCGCTGGAGAAGAGCTTCGGGCGCACGGTCAGCACCGCCACCGAGGTGCCGGGCGACATCGCCAAGGTCCCGCCGGGCTCGCCCGAGTACAAGGCGTGGCTGAACACCGCGGACGGCAG
The DNA here is from genome assembly GCF_011045075.1 of Streptomyces boncukensis. Taxonomy (GTDB): domain Bacteria; phylum Actinomycetota; class Actinomycetes; order Streptomycetales; family Streptomycetaceae; genus Streptomyces; species Streptomyces boncukensis. The sequence goes on along the minus strand of NZ_JAAKZZ010000103.1, from coordinate 16,241 downwards.
ATTCTACGACCGGTGGATGAACGGCCTGCGCAAGGCCGGCATGAAGAACTACGGAAGCAACACCGACCCCGTGTACGGCTACCAGCCGTTCGCGAGCATGCTGCGGAACAGCGGCGCGAAGTTCGACGACCACTTCCTCTACCGGCTCGGTGGCGACATCATCGACGCGGAGAAGAACGAGAAGTCCAAGGGCGACATCTGGACCGAGTGGAACGGCGGCTCTCCCGGCGTCGACAACGACCCGCTGGACACCGTGCTGGACGTCATGGGGAAGCAGCCGGACGCGGCCACCGCGTTCCTCGACCCCAAGGGCGGCCAGGGCCTGGACAACGACCATCTGAAGTATCTGATCGAGGACCGCAGATGGCCGCAGGGCGTCCTGAACGGCATGTACACCGTGCAGGAGGTCAAGGACCCCACGAGCCAGGCCGGCTTCGCCCGTGCCCTGGAGGCCGCGGCGACGGGCCACCCGCCGGGCGAGGACACCACGCTGGGCGGCCACCGCGCGGACCAGGCACGGGTGGCCCACCAGGCCATCGAGTCCTTCGTGAAGAACGGGAACGCGCAGGACCTGCCGGAGAACCTCAGGGAGCCCATGGGGAGGATCCTCAAGGACTACACGCCGGACACCCACCAGATCCTCAGCAAGGACAACCACGACTACAACACCAAGAACGGCGTCTGGAAGGACGACGTCGGCGTGAACATGTCCGTCCCGAAGAAGCACCTCGTGGAGATCATGCGCGGCGTCGCCGACGACCCCAAGGCGTTCGGCGAGATGTACCGGGCCGAACGGCAGTACTCGCTCGACGCCTTCTCCCGGATGCCGGACAACACCGGGCGGATCACGGAGACGACGGTGCAGGAGGCGTCGGCCGCGATGGGCGCGTACGACGGCGTCCGCGCCGACGTCATCTTCGACGACAAGTACAAGAAGACCGTGTGGTCCGCCGACTTCAACCACGCCGCCAGCCTGACCTCCGTCGGGCTCGACTTCACCCCGACCAAGTACATCCCCCTGGCCGACGGCGCCTACCGGGTCGTGGACTTCGTCTCGTACGAGGCGAACAAGGACCGCGTCGCCGAGGCCGCGCTGGAGGCGACCAAGAAGAACTCCGAGCAGTTCACCGCCGGGCAGCGCGAGGTGGACGGCATGGTGGTGGAATGGGCGAAGAAGCACGGCCATGAGCCGGGGGACAAGGACAAGTTCGTCGAGGCGCTCATCGGCGCCGGACAGACCAAGCACGGCGAGGGGCGGTACGAGGCCCTGATCCACCTCCGTCCGGACATGGGATAGCGAGTGACACAGGAGAGGGCGGACACGGTGGTTCAGCGCGCGGAGGGGCGGACACGGCGCCGCCGGGCATGGCTCGGCGGCGCGCTCGCCCTCGTCCTCGCCGCCGGAGGGCTCACCGGCTGGGCGGCCGCCACCGGCACCCCGCCCTTCGACGGCGACAGCGGCCAGGAGAGCTACTGCTGGGGCGCCTGGACGCAGGACAGCGGGCCGCGCGTCCTCGGCGGCGACGCGGACCGCCGTACGGTGCGCCAGTCGGCCCCCACCACCGACCGCCCGCGCGGCACCTGCACCGTCACCCAGCGGGCGAGCGGTTCCGCGGGCGGCGGCGAGCAGGTGGCGTACACCCAGCGCGTCGCCCTCCGCTACGGCACGCTCCCGCGCGGCGGGGCCGAGCGCAGGGCGTGGCTGGGCGAGTTCCTCTCCGCCCAGGCCGAACGGCTGCCCGACGGCCTGCCCGGCGCGGTCGGAGCGGACCGCGGCATGGTCGTCCTGCCGAAGCGCTGCGACGTGGACGGCCGGCCGGTTGCGGTGACCCTGCGCGCCCACAGCCGCGGCTCCTCCACCGGCGGGGACACGGCGAACCCGCCCGCCATCGGCACGGAGCGGCAGGTCGCCGAGATGCTGCTGTCCGCCGCCAACCGCGGAATGGACCAGGCCGGCTGCGCCGCCGACGACCAGCTGAAACTCACCTCCGCGTTCCCGCGCGGCGGCGAGGACGCGAAGCGGACCGGCGCGGACCGCACCAGTCCGGTCCCCCGGGGCGTGTGCGCCATCCCCGGCCTGCGCGGCGGCCCCGACAGCGGCGCCTGGAGCGAGACCGGCGCGGACGACCGCCTGCAGGTGTGCACCGTGACGAAGCGGAGCGCGCAGGGCGAGGAGCCGGAGCTCGCCGGACAGTTCCTGGCGGTCACCGAGCCCCGGCTGGTCGCGCTCTTCGACGGTATGGCGGGAAGCACCGCGCCGGCCCGCGGCTGGCGCGGGAAGGGCACCCTCGGGGACGGCTTCGCGGTCGTCCGGGCGAGCTGCGCCGACGGCGAGGGCGGTGAGGGCGGCGGCAAGCGCGGCGGGGCGCCGGGAGGCGACGCGGTCTTCTTCCAGCAGCTGTCCGAGGGGATGCGGAAGGCGGCCGACCCCTCGCCGGAGCGCGTCTTCGCGGGCGGCGTGGACGCCGCGGCCAAGCGCGCGGGCTGCGCACGCGTCACGCCAGCCGGCTGACCCGCCCTCCTCCTTCGGGTTCTCCCCACGGCGACCCGGGTGCGGGCACCATTGTCGCGCAGGGTGAACTCCGCCCAGTGTGCTGTGATATGAGGCGAACCCACAGCACACCGGAACCCGCGGCCGCGCCGTCCCCCGGCCCGGCCACCCGACGCCACGTCCTCCGCGGCTCCACCGCGCTGGCCGCGACCGCGCTCGCGGGCGGCGCCGGACTCGGCACCGCACAGGCCGCATCGGCCGCACAGAGCGCACAGACCGCGCCGTCCGCACCGGCGGCGCCGCCGGGGGTGCCGGGGGTGCCGAAGGCGGCAGTCCGCCGCGCGCTCACCGCGCTGATCCGCGCGCAGCGCATCCCGGGCGCCCAGGCCGTCATCACAGACGCCCGGGGCCGGGTCACCGAGGTGAACGCCGGAGCCGGCGATCTGGCCACGGGGCGCCCGTTCCCGCACCGGTCCCGGCTCAGGGTGGCGAGCAACACCAAGACGTTCACCGCCACGGTCGTGCTCCAGCTCGCCGCCGCCGGGCGCGTGCAGCTGGACGCGCCCGTGGAGCGCTACCTCCCGGGGGTGGTCCGGGGCCACGGCAACGACGGCCGCCGTATCAGCGTCCGCCAACTGCTCCAGCACACCAGCGGGCTGCCGGAGCTCCCCGACGGCCTGGACGAGCTCACTCCCGGCTACTTCCGCCCGGAAGAGGTGGTCGCCCGCGTCCTGCGGCAACCGCCCCTCTTCCCGCCCGGCGCCCGCTGGTCGTACTGCAACGTCGGCTACGTCATCCTCGGGATGCTCATCGAGCGGGTCACGGGCCGCGGCTACGAGCGCGAGGTGGAGCGGCGGATCATCGACCGGCTCGGGCTGCCGCACACCTACTGGCCCCGCTGGCCCGAGCAGCGGCTGCGCGGCCCGCACCCGACGGCGTACCGGCGGACGGAGAGCGGCGGATACCGCGAAGTCACCTTCATCAACACCTCGCTGATGGGCGCGGCCGGCGGGCTGGTCTCCACCGCTCAGGACCTGACCGCGTTCTTCTCGGCGCTCTCCTCAGCGCCCTCCTCGGCCCAGCCCGACGGGAAGCTGCTGCCGCCCGCGCAGCTGGCCCAGATGCGTACGACCATGCCGTGCGACATCGCCCGGGGCGCCGAGTACGGGCTGGGGCTGGCCCGCTTCCCGCTCGGCGCGGACGCGGGCGGCGGCTGGTACTGGGGCCACGGCGGCTCGGTCGAGGGCACGTGGACCTGCGGCGGCGTACGGGAGGGCGGAGGGGCCGTGTTCATCGCGGTCAACGTCGACGCGGAAGGGCAGGCCATCGTCGACACGGTGGAGGAGATCTTCCGGATCCTCCACCGCTGAGGGGAGGCGCAGCGGCGTTGCAGCGGCGTTCACGCTCCGTGCAGGCTCTCCGGCCCCGGTGATCCCGGGCCGGGCCACCCGCCAGAATGGGTCCCGCGACGCACTCGGGAACGCGACGCACTCGGGTAAGGGGGCGAGCACGGTGCGGGATGCGGAGGCACAGGATCTGGACGCGCTGCTGCGCGAGGTGCGGCGGCAGGCGTCCCGCGGGGACGGGCCGGACACGGGACGCGTGCTGGACTGGCTGCACCGGCGGACCGGCTGCCACGCCGCGCTGGTCGTGGACGGCGCGGGCACGGTCGAGTCGTCCACGGCGGGCTTCCCCCGTACGGTGCTCAGCGCGCTGGCCCCGCTGCTCGCACGGCTGTCCGGCGGGCAGTTGGCCGCCGCCGCGAGCCGGGCCGGAGGGCTGCACGTGCGGTGCGAGGCCCTCGGACCGCACGAGCCGCGCCCGGTGCTCGTGGTGGCCGGCCCCGCTGAGCCGGCCCCGGGGGAGGCCGCGCTGATCTCCCACACCGGCGGTGTGCTCTCCCTCCTGCGCCGCGCCGGAGGCAGCGACCGGAACTGGCGCGGCTACCAGGACAAGGCACGCCAACTGCGGTTCGCCGTACTGCAGGCGCTGGTCTCGGGGGACCCGCTGCTGGCCCGCCGGATGACGACCGGCGCCGTCCCGCCGCTCCTGGACGCCGGCCGGCTGCGCATCCACCTGCTGCACTGCCCGCCGGCCGAGCGCGACCGCACCGCCCGCACCCATCAGGACCCCTCCGGCTACCACGGCCGGGACCTGATGGTGCAGTGCCCCGTTTTCCGGGAGCACCTGATCTGCCTCGTCGCCGACGACGAGACGGGGACGGCGGGCACGGCGGACGGCCCCGGCGACCGGGAGCGCGGGCTGGGCGCGGCCCTGCGCCGCCTCGTCCGCGAGGACCCGCGCTACGCGCTGGGCGTCAGCGGCGTACACCCGCTCGGCGCGACGGCCGCGGCCTACGGCCAGGCCGCACACGCCCTGGCCGCCGCCCGCACAGCGCCGGACCGCGTGGCCTTCTTCCACGGGCGGACCCGGCTGGACGGCGTCCTTCCGCGGCAGCCGGCGCTGGAGTGGGCCCGCGCGCTGCTGCGTCCGCTGGACTCGGCCCCGAAGACCAGCGCCGATGTGACCCGGCTGGCCCTGGGCATGCCCCGCTCCGCCGTCGCCTGCCTGCTCGGCCTCAGCCGCAACACCGTCACCGCGCACCTGCGGCGCGCGGAGCAGGCCCTCGGACTGGACCTCGCCGACGTCCGCTGCCGCGCCGACGTCCATCTGGCCCTCGCCCTCAGCAGCGCGTACCCCGGCACCGAGCCGGCGGACCGCCCTCCGCCGTCCCCCGCGCTGGACGAGCTGCTGCGCACCGAACGCGCAGCCGCCTGGGCCCGTACGGTCCTCCACCCCCTTCAGGACCGGCACCGGCGCACGCTTCAGGCGTGGCTCGACGCCAACGCCGACGCCCAGGAGGCAGCCCGCCGCATGGCCATCAGCCGCAATACGGTCCGGTCCCATCTGCGCGGCGCCGAGGCCGTCCTGGGGCTCGACCTGCTGACCACCGGCGCCGGCATCCACGACGTCGTCCACGCGGTACGCATCGCCGAGGCCCGGTCCGCTTCCGTTTGAGCCCCTTGAGCCCCTTGAGCCCCGTGCACAACCGGCGGCCGGAGTTGCGCACCGTGCACATTGGCCGGCGGGGACAGCGGCTTCTACCGTCGTCAGCACCGTCGCCGTCGTTCACTTACGGCGCGCAGCGAGGTGGCGCAACGGGGGACGGTCAGCCGCGGGGAGGCCGTGGCTGACCGGTGTCGTCACCGCTGGGGCCCGTCCGGCCGTCCGGACGGGCCCCAGCGCCGGTGGCCCGGCAGCCGGCTCAGCCGAGGATGCCCCGGCGAGCGTGTACGACTCCTCGACCGGGATGTGGAGCTTCCCCTGCGCGATGGGGCGGACGGCCTCGGCCAGCGCGTCCGGAACGCTCCCGACGGCGCCGGAGAAACGGGGTTCACGCCCGCCGCCCGCACGGCGATGCGCGCCTGACCGGGGCCCGCGTTTTGAATTTCATTTCCATCTACCATGGGCGGACCACAAGACGGCGCACAGCAGGGCGAGTGGCAGGAGGTGATCCGCCGTGGGCGGCCGGATGACCAGGCAGCGGATAGCGGTCCTGCGGGTGCTGGCGGGCTGCCAGGACTTCGTGTCGGCCCAGGAGCTGCACGCCCTGCTGGTGGCCGACGGCCACGCGATCGGCCTGACGACCGTCTACCGGACACTGCGCGAGCTGGAGGCGTCCGGCGGCGTGGACGTCGTACGCAACGGCGCGAGCGGACGGCTCTACCGGCAGCGCCCCACCGACGGGCACCGCCACTACCTGATCTGCCGCGACTGCGGCCGCAGCCGCGCCGTGGACGCCGACGCCGTGGAGCAGTGGGCCGGGCGGATCGCCGCCGAGACCGGGTTCGCCGCGGTGGAGCACACCGTCGAACTCACCGGCCTGTGCGCCGACTGCCACGAGGCACCCCCGCACCCAGCACACCCAGCACACCCAGCACACCCAGCACACACGAGCACCGCCCGCGCCGCCGCCGCCGACTCTCCCCCGAGTCGACAATCATTGTCACATGCTAATGTGCGCATGTGACGACCTCACCTCCCCCGACGCCCCCGGCGGACGAGCCGATACGCGACCTGCAGGCGGCCAGCGACCTGCTGAGGGCGCTGGCCTCGCCGGTCCGCATCGGCATCGTCCGCGAGCTGTCGCAGGGCGGGAAGTACGTCCACGAACTGGTCGCCGCACTGGGGGTGAGCCAGCCGCTGGTCTCCCAGCATCTGCGCGTGCTGCGCACCTCCCGCCTCGTGACGGCGCGGCGCCAGGCCCGGGAGATCCAGTACGTCCTCACCGACGACCACGTCGCCCATATCGTCCTGGACGCCATCCGGCACGCCCAGGAGTAGCGGGCCGCGCCCGGCGGCCGCGCCAATATTTGGCAATGGTTTTCATATCAACAGGTTTCGGCCGTGTTCTTGACATCCGTTTTCATCTAGCGTGATGCGAACCCGATCCGGACCGGGATGCCCCGCTTGCGAAGATCCCGTTCCCCCCTGCCGTTTCAACCTGTCGTGGAGGACCCATGCCCCCGTTCCCGTCCCGGCGCCCGGCGCTGGCCACCGGCGCTTCCCTGGCCCTGCTGACGGTACTGGCGGGCTGCGGCAGCTCGTCGGACTCCGGCGGCGACAAGGGCGGCTCAGCCACCCCCGCCGCCTCGTCCCAGGTCTCCGTGGTCGCCTCGACGAATGTGTACGGCGACATCGCGCAGCGCATAGGCGCCGGCCGTGTGCACGTCACCTCGATCATCAGCGACCCCGACCAGGACCCGCACTCCTACGAGGCCAGCACCCGCAACCAGCTGGCCCTGTCCAAGGCGAAGGTCGTCATCGAGAACGGCGGCGGCTTCGACGACTTCGTCGACCGGATGCTGAAGAGCAAGAGCTCCTCCCCCGAGGTGATCAACGCGGTCAGCGTCTCCGGCAAGAAGGCCCCGGCAGGCGGTGAGCTCAACGAGCACGTCTGGTACGACTTCCCCACCGTCGCCAAGCTCGCCGACCGGATCGCCGCAGACCTGGGCAAGGCCGACCCGGACCACGCCGCCGCCTTCACCAAGAACGCCGCAGCCTTCAAGGCGAAGCTCAAGACGCTGAAGGCGAAGGAGGCGCGGATCAAGAGGGACCACGGCGGCGCGGCAGTGGCCATCACCGAGCCCCTGCCGCTCTACATGATCGAGGCGAGCGGCCTGGCCAACAAGACCCCCGAGAAGTTCAGCGAGGCCGTCGAGGAAGGCGACGACGTCTCCCCGAAGGCCCTGCACACGACCCTGGGGCTGTTCACCGGCAAGCGGGTCGAGGCGCTGGTGTACAACGAGCAGACCTCCGGCCCGCAGACGGAGCAGGCCAAGAAGGCGTCCCAGGCGGCCGGTATCCCCGTCGTCCCGGTGACCGAGACCCTGCCGAAGGGCGAGCACTACCTCGGCTGGATGACCGCCAACGTCGACGCGCTCGCGAAGGCACTGGACCGGTGACGCGGCCCGCCGCCACCGCAGCCGTGATCAGCCTGCGCGACGCCGCCCTGTCCTACGGCGGGCGCACGGTGTGGCGCGACGTCGGACTCGACGTACGGCCCGGGGAGTTCCTGGCCGTGCTCGGGCCGAACGGGGCGGGCAAGACCAGCTTCGTACGGGCGCTGCTGGGCCGGCAGCCGCTGTCCGCCGGAACCCTGACCGTCCTCGGCCGACCGCCCCGCAGCGCCGCCCGGCACATCGGGTACGTACCGCAGCAGGCGACCGTCTCGGCGCAGGCGATGCTGCGCGCCCGCGACCTCGTGCGCTTCGGGATCGACGGGCACCGCTTCGGCCCGAGGCCGCGCGCCGGCGCCGCCCGCCGCCGGGTGGACGCGATCCTCGCCTCGGTCGGGGCCTCGGCGTACGCCGACGTCCCGCTCGGCCGGCTGTCCGGCGGCGAACGCCAGCGCGTACGTATCGGGCAGGCCCTGGCAGCCGACCCGCGGATCCTGCTGTGCGACGAACCCCTGCTCTCCCTCGACCTGCACCACCAGCGCGCCGTCACCGAACTCGTGGACGCCCGGCGCCGCTCCCACGGCACCGCGGTGGTCTTCGTGACCCACGAGATCAACCCGGTGCTCGGACTGGTCGACCGGGTGCTGTACCTGGCGCGGGGCGGCCACCGGATCGGAACCCCGGAGGAGGTCCTGACCTCCGCCTCCCTGTCCGAGCTGTACGGCACGCGGGTCGACGTGGTCCGCGTACGCGACCGGGTGGTGGTCGTCGGCGCACCCGACGGACCCGACGCACTCGACGCACCCGACGCACCCTTCGCACCCTTCGCACCCGACGGAGCCCGCCCATGACGCTCGCCGAGGGGATCCGGCAGCAGATCTTCGTCTTCGACCACTACGGCGAACTGCTGGCCCTGGTCCGCAACTCCCTCATCGCCGGCGCCGCGCTGGGCCTGGTCGGCGGACTGGCCGGGGTGTTCGTCGTCATGCGCGACCTGTCCTTCGCCGTACACGGCGTCAGCGAGCTGTCCTTCGCGGGCGCCTCGGCCGCGCTGCTGCTGGACACGGACATCGTGGCCGGTTCGATCTCCGGCTCGCTCCTCGCCGCCGGGGCGATCGGCGTCCTGGGCACGCGCGCCCGCGACCGCAACTCGGTGATCGGCATCATCATGCCGTTCGGCCTGGGGCTCGGCGTCCTCTTCCTGGCCCTCTACCACGGCCGGGCGGCCAACAAATTCGGCCTGCTCACCGGGCAGATCGTCGCCGTCGACACCCCCGGACGGCCTGGCTGCTCGGCACCTCCGCCGTCGTGCTCGCCGTGCTGACGGTCATCTGGCGCCCCCTCGCCTTCGCCAGCGCCGACCCGGAGGTGGCCGAGGCCCGCGGCCTGCCGGTGCGCGGCCTGTCGGTCACCTTCATGATCGTGCTCGGCCTCGCGGTCGCCCTCTCGGTGCAGGTCGTCGGCGCCCTGCTGGTCCTCTCCCTCCTGGTCACACCCGCCGCTGCCGCCGCCCGCGTCACCGCGTCACCGGTCCTGCTGCCGGTGCTCAGCGTGATCCTCGCGGTGGTCTCGATCGAGGGCGGCATCCTGCTCGCCCTCGGGAGCAGCATCCCCATCAGCCCGTACGTCACGACGATCTCGTTCCTCGGCTACGTCGCCTGCCGAGCGGCGGGCACCTACCGGACCCGGCGGCACGGCCGAAACGGCACAGGGGCTCTTGTTGCTGGGGGGTGATCGTTTCACGCCTGTGGAGACGTCCCTCCAGGCTTTACAGGTCGGCTACGAGAAGCCGGTAACCGACATCGAGGGCTTCGCGGTCGAGCAGGTCGGCATGGCGCTGGTGCCACCGGCCGGAGGACAGGTCGTCGGACAGCCGGGCCAGGCCGGGCCGGATGACTTCGTCGCTGGTCTGAGCGAACAGCGAAATACCGGCCCGCACTTCCGGGGCGAGGTATGCCTCGGGGCGGCGCCAGAAGGCGGCGAGGAACCCGTCGGTGCAGTCGTGCGGAACGGGGACGGTTTCGACGCGGGCGCCGCCCCCCAGCAGCGTGACCAGGCGGTCGACCGCGGCGGCTCGTGTGTCGTCGAACGCGGCTGCTTCGGGCAGGTACTCCTCCAGCAGCCAGAACCTGTGGTTGATGTCGGGGTCGAAGGTGAGGAGTTCGCCGATGCCGGCTTCCCTGTCGCTCCAGTGGTGCACGGTCAGGAGGGCCATCACCGCATCGGCCGAGTCGTCAGCGAGAGGGAGCGACTCCGCGGATGCTTCCAGGGCCGGTGCGGCTCCGGCCGGACGCTGGGCGATCATCACCGAGCTGGGCTCAACAGCCAGCACCGTCTGCGGCGGTTCATAGGAGCCGGTGGCGGCACCGCCGAGGGCTTGATGGGTCCTGGCGGCGATTCAACACGAAATGACGGCCTGCCCCGGAGCCCCGGGGCAAGCCGTCATACGCGAAACCAGGAAGAACAGGACAGCACCACGGCCAACCACACCGAGCACCGCCATCCACCACCCCGAACAAGCTCGAACAAACCTCGGAAACGACGAAGCTCCCCGCCGATCACCATGACCGGCGGGGATCCCGTCAGCCGAACCCGAGCCCACTCCGGAACGGCCCGCACTGTGGGATGTTCACGAGTACTGATGACCTGCGAGTAAACGGAGTCTCCGTGGCTGACCGACGCCATCCTCTGCTCGCGTCGCCTCAATAATCGTTCCGCTGTCGAGACGTGAAGGCCCAGGATGACGTCATGACTCCATCTCGTCGGTTCGGCACGGTGCACGTCGACCACACCTTCACCGTTCCCCTCGACCATGAGCGGCCTGATGGCCATCAGATCCGGGTGTACGCGCGTGAGATACGCGCCACAGAGCAGACCGACCGTGATCTTCCATGGCTGTTGTTCCTGGGCGGCGGACCTGGATCGGCAGCCCCCCGCCTGTCCGGTGGTGAAGGCTGGCTGAACCGGGCCCTGCAGGACTACCGCGTACTCGTGCTGGATCAGCGCGGCACCGGACGCTCCACTCCCGTCGACCGCCGTCTTCTGGACCAGATCCGGGACCCCGGCGCGCAGGCACGCTACCTGTCGCACTTCCGCGCGGACGCGATCGTGCGGGATGCCGAATTGATCCGCCGGACGCTCGCAGGGGACCGGCCGTGGAGCGTGCTGGGCCAGAGCTTCGGCGGCCTGTGCACGACCACTTACCTGTCCATTGCGCCGCACGGGCTCGCCGAGGCGTTCATCACCGGAGGGCTGCCCGGCGTGTGCGCGACCGCAGAGCAGGTCTACCACGCCCTGTATCCCAAGGTCATCGACAAGAGCGCCGAGCACTACGACCGATTCCCACACGACGTGGACCAGGCCCGAACCGTCGTCCGGTACTTGCGCGACCACCGGGTGACCCTGCCGAGCGGCAGACTGCTGACCGTCGAAGCCTTCCAGTCCCTGGGAAACGTACTCGGCGGTACCGACGGAAGCTGTCGGCTGCACCACCTCCTCGAAGACCCCTTCGCCGGCGGCACCGAACCATCAGACGCTTTCTTGTCCCAGGCCGACCGCGAACTGGCCGACATCGCCGGCGGACCGCTGTACTACCTGCTGCACGAGGCCACCTACGCCCAAGGGCCGGGAGCCACCGACTGGTCTGCTCACCGCGTCCGGGATGAGTTCCCCGCCTTCGACGCCGCAGCCGCACTCGACTCGGACGCACCCATCACCTTCACCGGGGAGATGATCTACCCCTGGATGTTCGATACCGACCCGATGCTGCAGCCGTTCCGCCAGGCAGCCCATCTCATAGCCGAACGCCCGCACTGGCCGGCCCTCTACGATGTCGACCGCCTGCGACGCAACACCGTTCCGGTGGTCGCCGCCATCTACCACGACGACATGTACCTCGACCGTGACCTGTCGCTGAGCACCGCCCAGGTGATCCAGGGCCTGAAGCCCTGGATCACCGCCGAGTACCAACACGACGGCCTGCGCGTCAGCAACGGGACCGTTCTGGAACGCCTCCTCGCCCTCATGAACGCAGATGATCACGAGCGGGTTTGACCTGCGACGCGCGGAGTTGGATGAAGATCGTTTCTCATGGCCGACGCTTCAGCGTGCCAGATGGCTGGAGGCCGTCTCTTCTCGGCGCAGAGGTCTCCGAGGACGGCCAGTGATGGGCGATCGTTTCCCAGCGTCCGAGGGCTGTCCCGTCGCTTTCGCCGATGCTCTCAGGCGGGAGTGGCCGGTGGTTCGGCGATACCGATGAGGAAGTTTCCCCGGAGGTGGATGTCGGCTGACCAGCCCAGTGCGGTGAGATCGGCGGTGAGGGTTCCGGGGTCATGGAAGATCTTGACGATGCGGTACCGGCTGCCGTCGCCGAGTTGGCGTACCGTCGCGGCGACTTCCTCGCGCACGGCTTCGGCGGGGCCTTCGTCGATGAAGACCGCTTTGCCGTGCGGTGCCAGCGCGGTGGCCACGGTGGTCCAGAAGGCGGTGAACTGGTTGGGCGGGACGTGGGAGAGCCAGAAGGCGAAGAAGGCGGTGTCGTAGCAGCGCGGCGGTTGCCAGGTGAGGATATCCGCCTGGCAGAAGCGCACGTTGGAGGATGCGGCCCGGGTGCGTGCGATGTCCAGCACCTCGGGTGAGGCATCCAGAGCGGTGACCGTGCGTGCTCGCGTGGCGAGTGCCTGGGTCCACTGGCCTGTTCCGCAGGCTAACTCCAGTGTGTCTCCCGTGATCGGGAGGTCGTCTGTCACCGTCAGCAGCTCCCGCAGGTCCTCGCGCTCGGCATAGACCCGGTCATACTCGCTCGCGCGGGCCCGGTAGTAGGTGATCTGTTCAGCCACAAGGTCTTCGTCGGCGGTTGCCATGGCGCCGACCCTAGCCGTGCTGTTCGTCTGTTGGTCTCGGCTGGGCAGGGGCGTTGCAGTGGCCTGGAGTTCGCTTCCCGTGGCGCGATTGAGCATGTGGGTGGGCCGTGCTCCTGGCCGGTACGCGTTCTCCAGAACCTCGCTACTGAACTTGATCGGGTGATATCGGTCCTGTTTGCCTGACGGCGGTCGGTTGGCTTCGGTAGCCCAGTTGTGTGAGATACGCGCAGGGCGGCGGGCTGACCGACGCCGGGAGGGCTACGCGGGAGCGGATTCGGCTGGAGGCCGCGGAACGCTTCGGGCGGGGAGAGAAGAACCAGGAGATCGCCGCCGCGTTGCGAGTGAGTGAGCGGTCGGTGAAGCGGTGGCGCCGGGCCTGGCGCAAGCGTGGGGAAGCCGGGGTCCCGTCGAAGGGCTCGCCGGGCCGCCCGAGGCTCAGTCCGGCACAACTACGGAAGTTGATTGGGTGATGGCCCGATGTGCTGCCGCCCGCTCACGCCAGTACGGCTGCTTCTTACCCGCCGGCCAGTTGGCAGTACGCCAGCCTGGGAGCACGCGGTCCAGAATCTGCTCAATGATCTGGGCTGCTGCCTGAACCTCGGACTTCGGCTTGTTGAGTCTGAAGTGCGCGTCGGGCGTGTCCTGTAGGCCGGCACGCAGCCATAACACGATGCGGCGATGATGATTTCTGAGCGGTAGTAGGTGACGCGTTTGGCGTAGCGGGTGGCGATCGCGCGGAATTGTTTGAGTCGGTTGAAACAGCGCTCGACGACGTTGCGGCCGGTGCAGCGCTCGGGATCGAAGGCGGGTGGGCGTCCGCCGCGGAGCCCTTGGCTTTGCGGCGGGCGATCTGGTCGCTGCGTTCCGGGCTGGTGAACGCGATCCCGCGAGCTCAACATTCGACCGGCTCCGCTGATCGACATCCACACCGTTTGGACAGAGTCCCGATTTCACCCACCTCGCCAGACCGCGCGGGGTTACACCGAGTGACCGGCCTCGAACGTCGAAACGATGCCGCCGACCGCAGATCGGCAGGTCCGATCGGTCCGAGCGTCGATGCCGTTCCCATTCCCGGCTTCCCAGCGTCGTGCGCGCATAACGCTAAGCTGACCGGCAAAAGAGACACTCATTCATGCGATCACGAAGACCACGCGCGATCCTCGCTGCCGCGTTCTTTGCGGCGGTGACCGCGGTGGTGCTCACCAGACGTCACCGGTCGGTGCTCAAGACGACGGGGCTTCGCAACCCGGTACCCGGCCGGCGGTTATGGGTGTCGGCAGACTGGCCGTCACAGCCGCGTCCACCAGCGGACTCCAGTTGATCGCCAACGAGCGTGAACACATCTCGAAGTCCATCGCGGCGATTACCACCGATTCCGATATCGGTGCTGCGCTCACCGTTCGGCCCGTCGGTCGTCGGCCGACCGAGCCGTCCACCGCGTGCCCCAGAGCCTGGTAGAGCAGATGCGGGCCGGCGTCGCTGTAACCCCCCGTCGAACACCGTGCCCGCGCAGAAGTGCCGCCGTTATCCTTGACTGGTGATCGGCAACCTTGAGTCGTTCCAGGACGAGCTGGCCGCCAGCGGGTTTCCGCCGCTGGTCAACAAGCTGGCCGGGGCCGGCTTCCGGGGCGGGATCGCCACTCGTGACCTCGGGCCGCTGCGGCTGGTCTCCCTCGATACGCCCGAGAGCGCCTGCATCGGGCGGGAGCGTGACGCCTCCGACGGAGAGAACCTGGCGGTCAAGGTGATGACCCGGGGCCGGACGCGGATCGAGCAAGGGCGCGGCGACGCCGAACTCGGGCCGACCGACCTGGTACTGCTCGATCCCACGCGTACGCTCCGGTTCGAGAGCACCGCCGCGGCGCACGTCACCATCCTGGTTCCGCGCCGGGAGCTCCGGATCCGGCCCGCGCAGATCGACCGGCTCATCGGCGTACGTATCGACGGCAGCCACGGCCCGGGCGCTCTCGTCTCCGTGCTGGCCCGGGAGTCGGCGCGGTCGGCGACCGAGTTCCGCGAGGCGGAGGCGCTGCGGTCGGCGGCGGCCGTCGTCGAGCTGATCGCGGTCGCGCTGGAGGCCCGGCTCGGCGACGAACAACCGGCCCCGGACGAGTGGCTGCGGAGCCGGATCGTCGGCTACATCGAGACCCGGCTGGCGGATCCCGATCTGTCCCCGCCCGGCATCGCCGCCGCCCACAACATATCCGTACGCCGGCTGCACAAGCTGTTCGAAGACCAGCCGCTCACCGTCGCGGCCCTGATCCGCCGTCGCCGCCTGGAGCGCTGCCGGGCCGAGCTGACCGGAAGCGGACGTACGGTCACCGCCGTGGCCGCCCGGTGGGGATTCCCCGACCCCACCCATTTCAGCAAGCTCTTCAAGGCGACGTACGGCTACAACGCCCGCGCACTGGTAACCAGCAACCGTGCACAGACGACCAAGACGCGCACAGCCGGCCCGGAAGAGGGTGGTGGTGACCAAGGCAGGCAATAGCAATGGGAGAAGTCGTGGCGAAGGTAAACATCGTCCGCCCCGGTGAGGGCGAGATCCTCGGCAGCGGGGCGCAGCAGATCCGCATCCTGGAGAACGGCGAGCACACCGACCACCGGCTGGGGTTCGCCGAGGTCACCATTCCGCCGGGCACCCCGAGCCCGTTGCAGCATCGCCACGCCCAGCATGACGAGGGCTTCTACGTGCTGGCGGGAACTTTCCGGTTCACCGTCGGCGAGGATCAATACGATGCCGGGCCGGGCACCTGGGTCATCGTGCCGACCGGAGCGCCGCACACGTTCGCCAACGTCGGCGACGAGAACGCGGTCATGCTGAACACCTTCACGCCGGACCTGTATGTGCAGTACTTCCGCGACTTCAAGGCCATGATCGATTCCGGGCAGCCGGTCAACGCCGAGACCATGGAACCGCTCTGGAAGAACTACGCCACCGAGATCTCGAACGAATACGCCTCGTGAAGCGCCTCCAATACGACCGCTACGGCGGCCCGGAAGTGATGCGGCTCGCTGAGTTCGAGCCACCACGCCCGGGTCCGGATGAGGTTCTCGTCCGCGTCCGAGCAGCGGCTTCCAACGCGCTGGACTGGAAGATGCGCAACGGCGAAATGAAGCTGATGACCGGCCGCTCCTTTCCCCGGGCGATGGGGCACGACTTCGCCGGAGTCGTCGAGGCGGTCGGCGCCGGCGTCACCCGCCTGAAGGCCGGCGACGCGGTACTCGGCCATGCCCGGTTCCGGCAGGCGGGGGCATTCGCCGAGATGGTGACGGCCCCGGAGAAGGCGGTCGTGCTCAAACCGGTGGACCTTTCGTACGAGCAGGCCGCCGCCCTGCCTACCGTGGGCGTGACCGCCTACCAGGCCACGGCGGAGATCCGGCCCGGGCAGGCGGTCTTCGTCAACGGGTGCCTGGGCGGGGTGGGCC
>NZ_JAAKZZ010001039.1 GCF_011045075.1 Streptomyces boncukensis | reverse complement strand
CTTCGGGGCGGTCGTCCCGGTTCCGGAGAGCGCGCCGCTGCTGGACCGGATCGTCGGACTCACCGGCCGCGACCCCGCGTGGACCGCCCGCTAGGGGGTGTCCGGCGGATCGCGCCGGGTCGGGGCTGCCCCTGGCTGCGCGTCGCGGTCTGCGGGTGGTGTGCGGCGGAGCCGCATGTCAGACAGAGGCTGGTGCCGGGTACGCAGGATCCGCTGGACGCCCTCTACAGGCGGGCCGAGCGGTGGGAGGCGGAGGCCAGTGTCGCGCGGGCCTCATGCTCGGACAGGCCCGTCGCGACGGCGGCCTCGACCAGCGCCCCGGCCAGCTGAGGGCCGTGCCCCGTCTCGTAGGCGCGGCAGGCGGCCCAGAAGAGCCGCGCGTTGCGCTGGCCGACGCCGGCGCCGCGCACGAAGTGGACCAGGGCCGCGCCCTGGGCGCGGCCGTTGGCACCGCCGTTGCCGTCCTGGCGGTGCGGGGGCGGTGCCGGTGGCAGCGGCGGGGACAGCAGCGGCAGCAGCCGTGCCGGTACGGGCGCGGGCGCGCGGGACTGCGAGCCGGGGGCCAGCCGGTAGGCGCCGCGCACGGTGACGGATCCGGGGCCGACGAGATAGCCGCCGAGGCCCCGTACGTCGATACCGGGCCCGAGGCGCCCCGCGGAGTTGGGGACGGTGGTGTCGCTCGGGCCGCGCAGCCACAGATGCCGGCCGCCGCTCGGGGTGAGCACGGTGGTGGTTCTGGGAATGGCGAACTCGCGTTCCTCGGCCAGGTGTTCCAGCGCGGACAGCGAGTCGATGCCGTTCTTGACGTCGAGGTCGAGCCCGACGAGGTGGAGCGGGGGACGGCCGCAGGCGATGCCGTAGCCGGTGGCCCAGGGGGCGGCGGCGAAGAGCTGTCTCTTATAA
>NZ_JAAKZZ010001038.1 GCF_011045075.1 Streptomyces boncukensis | reverse complement strand
GCTTGGGGGAGGTTGCTCGCGCAGTTCCCCGCGCCCCTGGCGGGGCGCGCCCTGGCGCCCCGCCAGGGGCGCTTCAGGGGCGCGGGGAACTGCGCGACCGGCCACGGCCCCAGCCGCGGTCCGCAAGACGCGGGCAGGGGCAGCCCCGGCCCGGCTGCCCCGACAGAGGGCAACCACGACCCGCCGGACACGGCCTAGCCTCAGGGCCCGTGCCCCTGGCGGGGCACCCCCTCAAGAAGGGCGGAGCGCGTGGCCGCCGTAGCCGCTGCTGCGGTCCGAGCCCTGGTTCTGGTCCCGCCACCACGCGGCGAAGCCCTCCTCGGACAGGGACGACCAGTCCGGCGTACGGACCACCTGCGCCTGTCCGAACCGCCGCCCCAGCTCGACGATCGAGGCGCCGAGCGCCGTGCGGTCGGCGTCGTACGCCGCCGCTGCGGACTCCCAGTCCTCCGCGGCCCGCCAGGCGCGCTCCAGCACCAGCGCGTCCTGGAGCGCCTTGACGGCCCCTCCCCCGGTGTGCGGGCGGGCCACCGTCGCCGCGTCCCCGGCGAGCGCCAGCCGTCCGGTGGCGAAGTGCGGGACCTCCAGGTCGTAGATGGGCTGGATGAAGGACTCCGCGGGCGGGGTGCGCAGCACGCACTCCGCCCAGTACGGCGGGAAGTGCTTGGCGACCAGGTCCCGTGCGAAGCCGGCCAGCTCGCCGCTGAGTTCGCCCGGCGGCAGCGAGGTCGGGTTCCGCAGGTCCAGCGGGAGGGCCAGATGCTCGGGCGGCGTCGTGTAGAGCACCCAGTTGACGCGGAGTCCGCCCGCGCCGTCCGGTATGCGGTAGATGACGCAGTGGCCGCCCGGGAAGACCACGGTGTGCAGGTCTGTCCACGCCGGCCCCTCCCCGGAGCCCCCGGCGTCC
>NZ_JAAKZZ010001037.1 GCF_011045075.1 Streptomyces boncukensis | reverse complement strand
CGGTGGTGGAGATGGAGCGGGGCTTCCTCTTCATCATGTCCATCTCGGACGGCTCCTCGCTGGCCGTCCTCGCCCATCCCGAGGCCGACATCGGTCTCGTCGGCTACGAGATGGCCCTGCTCGTGGACCGTGCCGGAACGGTACTCACCCCGGACGTCCGCGCGGAACTCCAGGGAAGCATTCTCAACTGATCTTCACGCTCCCCCCACTTGAGCACCACCGTCCGACCGCCGACCACATGCCTCGCTCGGAGGAGCCATGACCCCGCCGCCCGCCTCGCCCGACCCGTATGGCGCCGCCAGTCCGCACGCGTCATACGAGGGGGAAGGCGACCAGCCGCTGGTGCGCCCGTACGCCATGACGGGCGGCCGCACCCGGCCGCGCTACCAGCTGGCCATCGAGGCCCTGGTGAGCACCAGCGCCGACCCGGTGCAGCTGCAGGGACTGCTTCCCGAGCACCAGCGGATCTGCCACCTGTGCCGTGAGGTCAAGTCGGTCGCGGAGATCTCCGCACTGCTCGCCATCCCGCTGGGGGTAGCCCGGATTCTTGTCGCCGACCTCGCCGAGGCCGGGATGGTGGCCATCCACCAGCCCGGTGGCGGTTCCGAGCCCGGTGGCGCTCCCGACGTGACCTTGCTCGAAAGGGTGCTCAGTGGACTTCGCAAGCTCTAGCCCGCAGAGGGGCGGCCCCAGGGGCCAGCAGCCGCCAGGGCCCGTGGGGCCGATGGGTTCGATGGGACAGATGAGCCAGCAGGGATACGGGATGCCCGCGGAAGGACGTTCGACCACCTCCGCGAAGATCGTGGTGGCCGGCGGCTTCGGCGTCGGCAAGACGACCTTCGTCGGCGCGGTCTCGGAGATCAATCCGCTGCGCACGGAGGCGGTGATGACCTCGGCGTCGGCGGGCATCG
>NZ_JAAKZZ010001036.1 GCF_011045075.1 Streptomyces boncukensis | reverse complement strand
CGCCGGGGCCGGGTGCGGGGGTGCCGCCACCACCACCGTGCCGCGCCGTCCCCGGCCGACCACGTGCCCGTCCTCGACCAGCCGCCGGTACGCCTCGGTCACCACGCCCCGGGACACCGCGAGGTCGGCGGCCAGCACCCGGGTGGCGGGCAGGGTGCTGCCGAGCGGCAGCCGGCCGTCGGCGATCGCGCCCCGCAGGCGTGCGGCCAGCCAGTCCGAGAGGCCGCCGGGCGGCGCCTCGGAGGGGTCGAGCTGGAGGAAGTCGGAGCCCCGCAGCGCTATGGACCGGTCGGCACAGCCTGCTTTGGATCTGTCCACCGGTCCATAGTGCGCGACAGGCTGTCCGTATGACGACTGCTGCTTATGTGCACGGCTACTCCCCGTACGAGGCCCGCAGGCTGGGCGACCAGGCCGACACCCTCGCCGCGCTGCTGCACGCGGACACCGCGTACCCGGCGGGCAGCCGGGTGCTGGAGGTGGGCTGCGGGGTGGGCGCGCAGACGGCGCACCTGGTCGCGAACAGCCCCGGCGCCCGTATCACGGCGGTCGACGTCTCGGCCGATTCGCTGGCGGTGGCGCGCGAGCGCGTCGGGGAGCGGGCCGGGGTGGAGTGGCGGCAGGCGGACCTGCACCACCTCCCCTTCCGCGACGGCGCGTTCGACCACCTCTTCGTCTGCTTCGTACTGGAGCACCTGGCAGAGCCCGGCGAGGCGCTGGCCGCGCTCGGCCGGGTGCTGCGTCCCGGCGGCACGCTGACCGTGATCGAGGGCGACCACGGCTCGGCGTTCTTCCACCCGGACAGCGCGTACGCGCGGGCCGCGGTCGACGCGCTGGTCCGGCTCCAGCGCGCCGGGGGCGGCGACGGGCTGCTGGGCCGCCGCCTACACCCGCTGCTGGCGGCGGCGGGGTACGGGGA
>NZ_JAAKZZ010001035.1 GCF_011045075.1 Streptomyces boncukensis | reverse complement strand
GGATGCGGACCGCGGACCGGACCGGAACCCCGGCCGGGCCGGGCGGGCGGCGCCCCCGCGGACCGGCCGGCGCGGCACCCGCTGGGCGCGTGCGCTGTGGCGGCGCGCCGCAACGCCGGGCTTCTGGCTGGAGCAGGGCTACGCGCTGCTGAACGCGCCGCTCGCGCTCCTGGACCTGGCGGCCGTGCTGCTCGGGCTGGGCCTGGTGGCCAGCCAGCCCTTCGCGCTCGTCATCGTCCTCGGCGGCGACCAGGTGATGTACGGAGAGGGCATCGTCCTGACCCGCCCCGCGCAAGTGCTGCCCTGGCTGCTGCTCACCCCGGTGTTCGCGGTGCTCGCCGCGTACGCGCTGGGCGCGCTGGCGGGCGCGCGCGCCGAGCTGGCGCGCGCCGTGCTCGTACGGCCGCGCCGGGAGCGGGAGCTGGGCACCCGGCTGGTGGAGGTCACGGCCTCGCGGGCACGGCTCGCCGACGCGTTCGAGGGCGAGCGGCGGCGTATCGAGCGCGATCTGCACGACGGCGCACAGCAGCGGCTGACCGGCCTGATCATGACGCTGGGCCTGGCGAAGCTGGACGCGGACCCGGCGCTGGTGGCCAAGGCGCAGGACGAGGCGCGCGCGGTACTCGACGAGCTGCGGGACCTCGTACGGGGCATTCACCCGTCCGTGCTGACCGACCGGGGCCTGGGTGCCGCCGTCGAGTCGCTGGCGGAGCGGTCGCCGGTGCCGGTGGCGGCCGATCTGCGGGGGCTGCGGGACCGGCGCCCGCCGGAGGGGGTGGAGGTGGCCGCGTACTTCGCGGTGGCGGAGGCGCTGACGAACGTGGCCCGGCACAGCGGTGCCCGGCGGGCCGAGGTGGCGGCGGAGTTCGCGGACGGCACGCTGGTGGTCGAGGTCCGGGATGATGGGCGGGGCGGAGC
>NZ_JAAKZZ010001034.1 GCF_011045075.1 Streptomyces boncukensis | reverse complement strand
CTCCGGCACAACGCCACAGCCGACGAACCGGCGCGGCTGGCGACGGCCGTGCTCAGCCGCAAGCAGCCCGACGTCCAGGCGTTCACCCGGGCGCTGGCCCAGCTCCACACCAGCGGCACCGCGGTCGACTGGGCGCCCTGGTTCCCGGTCGATCCGGCTCCCCAGCCGGTGGACCTGCCGACCTACGCCTTCCAGCGGGAGCGCTACTGGCTGACACCGGACCCCGGAACCCCGACCTCCGCCTCCGGCGGGCACGGGGACGGGAACGACACCGCGTTCTGGGACGCCGTGGAGCGCGAGGACGTGGAGGCCCTGTCCCGCACCCTCGGCTCCCCGGCCGAGCAGCGGCCCGTGCTCGGTGAGCTGCTGCCGACCCTGTCGGCCTGGCTCCGCCAGGACCGCGAGCGGAGCGTCCTCGCCTCCTGGCGCTACCAGAGCGCCTGGCTGCGGCTGCCCGAGCCGGCGCGGCCCGCGCTGCAGGGCACCTGGCTGGTGCTCGCCCCCGCCGACGGGGAGGGCGCCGACCATCCCGTCGACCATCCCGCCGTCCGTACCGCTCTCCGTGCGCTCAGCGAGCACGGCGCGGAGCCGCTGCTCCAGTCCGTCAGCACCGCCGGCCCCGGCCGCGAGGCGCTGGCCCGGCAGCTGAGGGAGGCGACCGCCGGGACGGCCCCGGCCGGGATACTCAGCCTCCTACCGCTGGACGAGACCGCCCACCCCGGACACCCGGAGCTCCCGGGAGGGCTGGCCGCCACGACCGTGCTGCTCCAGGCGCTCGACGAGGCCGGTCTCGACGCGCCGCTGTGGTGTCTGACGCAGGGCGCGGTGGCGGTCTCCGCCACCGACCCCCTCACCAGCCCCGCACAGGCCCAGACCTGGGGCCTGGGCCGGGTCGCGGCCCTGGAACACCCCCACCGCTGGGG
>NZ_JAAKZZ010001033.1 GCF_011045075.1 Streptomyces boncukensis | reverse complement strand
AAGAGACAGCAGCCGGGAGCGTTCGAGCCGGGCGAGCCCGGCCGCCGTCACCGGTACGCACAGCAGGATCAGCGCGCCGATCCCCACCGGCAGCAGCAGCAGCCCCGCCACCAGCAGGGCCAGCGCGAGGAGCAGCCAGCCGGTGCCGAGGACTCCGCCGGCCAGCAGATAGCCGGTGGCGCGCCACGGCCAGGACGAGAACAGCAGCCGTACCGGGCCGCGTCCCATCGCCTGCCACACACCCCCGGCCACCGTCCCGGTCGTCCCGTCCTCCCCGGTCGCCGGATCCTCGCCGGTCACCCCTCGTGTCACGGCTCGACGGTACGGGACGCCGCCTGGTCCAGCAGGTGGCGCAACTGGCGGGCCGACGCGTCCCAGGTCCACTCCGCCGCGGCCCGCGCGCGGCCCTTCTCGCCCATCGCACCGGGCCCGGTGAGGAGCTGGACCAGCCGGTCGGCGACCGCCCCCACGTCCCGCCCGTCGACGACGCGGCCCGTCTCACCGTCCCGTACGGTCTCCGGGGCGCCGCCCGAGGCACCGGCGAGGACCGGCAGCCCGGCGGCCGCGGCCTCCAGGAACACGATGCCCAGCCCCTCGGCCTCCAGGCCCAGCCGACGGCTCCGGCAGGGCATGGCGAACACATCGGCGGCGGCGTAGTACGGGGGCAGCGCGCCGTGCGGCAGGCCGCCCGCGAAGAGCACGGCGCCCGCCGCGCCCCGCAGTCCGCCGGTGCGCCGGGCGAGCGCGCGCAGCCGCCGCTCGTCCGGTCCGGCCCCCACCAGCAGCAGCGTGGCGTCCGGCACCGCGCGGCGGACCCGGGGCAGGGCGCGGATCAGCGCGTCCTGCCCCTTGCGGGGGACGAGGCGCGCGACGCACAGCACCACGGGCCGGCCGTCCAGCCCCAGCCGCTCCCGCACCCCGGCGC
>NZ_JAAKZZ010001032.1 GCF_011045075.1 Streptomyces boncukensis | reverse complement strand
TCCCCGGACGGACCCCCACCCGACGACCCAGGGGCCCCCGGCTGCCCAGGCGCCCCGGGCGCACCCGGCTGATCCGCACCACCCGGCACGCCCGGCTGACCGGACGAACCGGGCGGACCGACAGCACCCGGCTGATCCGGCGCACCCGGACCGCCGACAGCACCTGGCACACCCGGCGCACCCGGCGCACCCGGCGCACCGGCGGCACCCGGCACGCCCGGACCACCGACAGCACCCGAACCATCGACGCCACCCGGCACACGCTCAGCACCCGACTGGCCCGGACCACCCGCGACACCCGGCTGACCCGGGCCGCCAGCGCCACCCGAACCACCCGGCGCACCTGACAGACCCGGCGCACCCGGCTGCCCCGGCACACCGGCGACACCCGGACCACCCCCGGCGCCCGACACACCCGGCGCACCGGCGGCACCCGACGCCTCCGGACCACCGACGGCACCCGGCTGACCCGACGCACCCGGACCACCCGCAGCACCCGGCTGAGCCGGCGCACCGACGGCACCCGGACCACCCGGCGCACCGGCGGCACCCGGCGCCTCCGGACCACCCGCGACACCTGGCTGACCCGGACCGCCCGGGCCGCCAGCGCCACCCGAACCACCCGGCGCAACCGGCTGGCCCGACGCACCCGGGCCGCCAACGCCACCCGGCACACCCGGCGTGCCTGACTGACCCGGCGCACCCGCGACACCCGGCGCACCCGGCTGGCCCGACGCACCCGGACCACCCGCAGCACCCGGCTGAGCCGGCGCACCCGGCTGACCCGGACCACCCGGCTGGCCCGGCGCGCCCAGAGCACCCGGGCCACCCGCAGCACCCGGGCCACCCGGGCCACCACCGGCGGAACCCGGGCCGTCCGTGGCGTCCGGCTGGGCCGGTGCGTCGGTCGGGGCGGGGGGTGGGGC
>NZ_JAAKZZ010001031.1 GCF_011045075.1 Streptomyces boncukensis | reverse complement strand
CGGGAGGGGAGGGCGCCGGACGGCCGGCGCCCCTCGGATACCGGTGGACGGATTACGTCAGCGGTCCTATTTCGTGATACGTCCCGGCATGAGCCGGGTGTGCGGGTTCTCCTCAGATCTGCGCACCCGCCCTCGTCCAGACCCATCAGTGTGAACTGACTGGTACGTGCAAATTATTTGGGATGCCCTGGAATCGGAACACTGGGGCGCTCCTGCTCGTTGGGAACGACGTGAGCACGACACCACCAGTTCTCGCCGCCGAGCTGGCAGCCGCCTGGGCCGACATTCAACGGCACCATTCCGAGCTGCCAGACCTGGCCGCGCCCGAATCGCTGATCGGGGAGTCGTCGTCCGCCTGCGGCGCCGGTCTCTCCTTCGAACGGCTGCTGCACGAGGCGGTCCACGGGATCGCCGCTGCCCGCGGTGTCCGGGACACCTCGCGCGCCGGCCGCTATCACAACCGCCGCTTCCTCGCGATCGCCGAGGAGATGGGGTTGGACCACCCTGAGGAGCCGCATCCCAGCAGCGGCTTCTCCCTGGTGGTGCTGACCCCCGAGACCAGACGGCGCTACCGTCCGACGATCGAACGCCTCCAGCGCGCCCTGAAGGCGTACGCCGCCGCCACCGGGACCGACACCGGCAGGAGCTTCCGCGGGCCCGCCGCGCGGCACGGCTCCTCCGGGGGCGGTGTGCGCGTGAAGGCGGTCTGCGACTGCGGGCGCAACGTCCGTGTCGTCCCGTCCGTCCTGGCGCAGGCGCCGATCATGTGCGGCGCCTGCGGCAAGCAGTTCCGTATTCCCCTGGTCTCTCCTTCGAACGGCTGCTGCACGAGGCGGTCCACGGGATCGCCGCTGCCCGCGGTGTCCGGGACACCTCGCGCGCCGGCCGCTATCACAACCGCCGCTTCCTCGCGATCGCCGAGGAGAT
>NZ_JAAKZZ010001030.1 GCF_011045075.1 Streptomyces boncukensis | reverse complement strand
GCCGCCGCCACCGCCACCGCCGCCGCCCGCGGCGGTCGCGGGCACGGGCTCCGGTACGGACGAGGGAGGCCGGGCGTGATCGCCGCGATGGGGCTGCGCTGGATACTGACCCTCGTCTTCGCGGCGCTCGCGGGCTACGCGGCCTGGCGCGCCGTCCGCTCGCCCCGGTGGCCCGCCCGGGTCTCGCACGCGCTGCACGCGGCGATGGCGGTGGCCATGGCCGTGATGGTGTGGCCATGGGGCATGCAACTGGCCGTGGGGCCGCAGACGGCGCTGTTCACCGCCGCCGCGCTGTGGTTCCCGGTGGCCGCTTCGGCGTGCGGCGACCGCGCGGGCCGGGCCCGGGAGGCGCTGCGCTCCCTGCCGCACGCAGCGGCGATGGCCGCCATGGCGTGGATGGTGTACGCGATGGACGCCGCCATGAGCGGCGGTGCGCACGGCTCCGGCGGGAGCGGGAGCGGGGGCGCGGGCGGCGGAGAGCACGCCGGGCACCACGGCGGCTCGGAGTCCGGGCTGGCCACGATGTCCCTGACCGGCCCGGACGCCCGGACGGCGGCCGGAGTGCTCGCCGCGTTCTTCCTGGCCTGCGCCCTGTGGTGGCTGGCCCGCGGCTTCGACGAGGCCCGCACGGCCGGGCCCGCGCCGGGCGCGGCAACCGCGCGCCGGGCGTACGACCTGCTCTGCCACGGGGTGATGGCGGCGGGGATGGCCGTGATGTACGTACTGATGATCTGAACTGCCTGGAGTCACCTGGTGCGAACCACCTGCACGCTGCTGAGCTCTCTGCTCCTGCTCGGCGCGGCGTTCGGCGCCGCGTACGCCGCCGGGTCCCGCGCCGGGCCCGTGGCGCCCGGAATGCACCCCGCGTCCGTCCCGGGCGGCGGGCACGGACCGGCGCACGGCGGGGAACACGGCGGGGGCCACGGCCTGTC
>NZ_JAAKZZ010000102.1 GCF_011045075.1 Streptomyces boncukensis | reverse complement strand
GGGTGGGGGCCGTGCCGAGCGGCCGGACGGCGCGGCCGCCCGGCCGGTCGGACGGGGCGGCGGCCTGGGCCGGGAGCTCCGGGAGCCGCTCGCCGTCGGCGGGCGCCGACAGGCCCAGCGCGTCCTTGAGCTCGCTCTCGCGCCGGGTCATGCCCGCGCGGACGTCCAGCGCGAAGTGCCGCAGCCGGTGGCCGCCCTCGACGGCCTTGTCGGCGGCCCGCACGGCCAGCGCGTCGGGCGCGAGGCTGCGGATCTTGCGCTGGACCTTGGTGGTGGCCCAGACACCGGCGGCGGCGCCGGTCGTGAACCAGAAGGCACGGCGGAACATCGGCTTCGGGTCAGTCCTTTCCGCGCTTGCGTCCGGCCCGCCGGGCGGCGGGCACCGTGCGGCTCACCACGACCCTGCGGGGCGCGTCGGCGCCCGCGCCGGGCTTCCGGGCCAGCGCGCGCCGCACGCCGTACCCGAACGCGGCGACCTTGACCAGCGGCCCGCCGAACGCGGTGGAGACGGTGGAGGACAGCGCCGAGGCGTTGGAGGTGACCTCCTGGACGTCGGTCGCGATGGCGTCCACCCGGTCGAGCTGGGTCTGCGCGGAGCGCACGGTCGCGGATGCCTCGCCCAGCAGCGGGACCGCCTGCTCCGTCACGCCCGTCACCAGCTTGGTCGCCGCCCTGAGCGTCTGGGCGAGCCTCGCCAGCACCACGGCGAGGAACGACACCAGGATCGCCCAGAAGACCGCGACGAGGAGGCCGGCCACTTCACCACCGGACACGCTGCACCGCTTCCCTCGGGATACCTCGGATCGTCATGGGATCGCACCGCCGCTCGCCAGGTGGCCGGCCGCGGCGGCGGATGAATACCGACCTTATCGCGCCGGGCTGACACGTTCGTACCGCATTACGGGCGGGGAGCCGGGGGCGGCGCCGTCATCGTTCCGGGCGATTGTACGTTCAGCGAACAGGCCAGTACGCTCCGTGTCCCATGCGACCCTTTGAGGATCCCGGTCCGCCCGCAGACCGGCCCCGGCACGCCTCCGAGAGCACTGGCCGCGCCGCTCCCGCGGGGCTTCCGGGCCATCTCCCCGCGGAACTCAACCGCTTCGTGGGCCGCTGTGCCGAAGCCGCCGAACTGGTCGGGCTGCTGGCCGCCGGCCGGCTGGTGACCGTGACGGGGGTGGGCGGCGTGGGCAAGTCCCGGCTCGCGCTGCACACCGCGCGGCGGCTGCAGGATCGCTTCTGCGACGGTGTATGGCTGGCGGAGCTGGCAGCGCTGCGGGACGGCAGGCTGCTCGACCACACCGTCGCCGAGGCCCTGGGCCTGGCCGGCAGTTCGGTCCGGCCGCCGCGCTCGGCGATGCTGCGCCAGCTCGCGGAGCGGGAGGCGCTGCTGGTGCTGGACGGCTGCGAACACCTGGTCGAGGAGAGCGCCGAGCTGGTGGACGCGCTGCTGCGGCACGCGCCGGGACTGCGGGTGCTGGTCACCGGCCGCCGCCCGCTGGAGATCGCGGGCGAGCATGTCTTCGTCCTGCCCCCGCTCCCGGTCGGCGAGGCGGTGGAGCTGTTCGCCGAGCGGGCCCGCGCCGTGCTGGCCGGGCCGCCGGGGCCGGGCGAGGCGGTGGTCGAGGTCTGCCGGCGGCTGGACGGGATCCCGCTCGCCGTGGAACTGGCGGCCGGGCGGCTGCGGGTGCTGTCGGTGGAGCAGATCGCGCACCGCATCGGCGACCGGTTCCGGCTGCTGGCCAGCTCCAGCCGCAGCGCGCTCCCCCGGCACCAGACGCTGCGCACCGCGGTCGGCTGGAGCCACGAGCTGTGCACCGCGCAGGAGCGGCTGCTGTGGGCCCGGCTGTCGGTCTTCGCCGGGGACTTCGACCTGGAGGCCGTGGAGTACCTGTGCTCGGACGAGGACCTGCCGGCCGACCGGGTGCTGTCCGTGCTGGACGAACTGGTGGCGCAGTCCGTCGTGGTGCGGGAGGGCGCGGTGGGCGCCGAGGGCCAGGCCCGCTACCGGCTGCTGGAGACGGTGCGCGAGTACGGCGCGGGCTGGCTGGCCGAGCTGGGCGAGACGGAGGACCTGCGCCGCCGGCACCGCGACTGGTATCTGGGCCTGGCGACATGGTGCGAGCTGGACTGGTTCGGGCCCCGGCAGGCCGAGGTGGCCGGGCGGGTCGAGCAGGAGCTGCCCAACCTCCGGCTGGCCCTGGAGTACAGCCTGGGCGACCCGGAGGACGCGCACCTGGGGCAGTATCTCGCGGCCACGCTGTGGTTCTACTGGATCGGATGCGGCCGGCTCGCCGAGGGGCAGCACTGGCTGGACCAGGCGCTCGCCTGGGAGGGCGGGCACGCGCAGACCCGCGCCAAGGCGCTGTGGGTGTCCGGGCTGGCCTCGCTGGTGCGCGGGCAGGTCGTCGGCGCGCTCGGGGCGCTGCACGAGTGCCTGGAGCTGAGCGAGGCGGAGGGCGACAGCACGGCGCACGCGTACGCGCTGCAGATGCTCGGCTGCCTGGCCGTCGTCAGCGACGACCTGCCCCGGGCCAAGTCGCTGCTGTGCGAGGCCCTGGAGCGGTTCCGGGAGCTGGGCGAGCTGAACGCGCTGGTGATCCTGGCGCAGGTGGAGCTGGCGATGGCGCACGCCTTCGACGGCGAGCTGGAGACGGCGCTGACGCTGTGCGAGGAGGCCCGGCAGCTCTCGGCGGACAGCGGGGAGCGCTGGGTGCTCTCCTACGCGCTGTATCTGCTGGCGTATGTGCACATGGTGCGCGACGACGCCGCGCGGGCGCGCGAGCTGAGCGTGCAGTGCCTGACGATCAAACGGGAGTTCCACGACGTGCTCGGCATGACGATCGCGCTGGAGCACCTGGCACCGCTGACGGCGGCCGAGGACCCGGAGCGGTCAGCGGCGATGCTGGGCGCGGCGGACGCGGGCTGGCGGGTGGTGGGGGCGCGGCGCTTCGGCTCCCGGCACTTCGAGAACATCCCGGCCGCCTGCCGGGCCCATCTGCTCGCCTCGCTGGGCGAGCGGGTGTACGAGGCGGCGTACGCGCGGGGCCGCAAGCGGGGGCTGCTCGCCGCCGTCGACGAAGCGGTGCGCCGTGCGTCCGGCGGCCCGGCCGGGCCCGCCCGCGCGGTGGCGGGGTCCGGGCGCACGGCACACGGCTCGACGGGGCGGCTGCCGGAGCGGGAGGACGCCCCGGGTACGGCGCAGCCCGCCGTACCGCCACCGACAGGGAGGCGGCAGGCGGGCTGACGGGCGCCCCGGAACGCACCAGTGCGCCCCCGGCGCGGGACGCAGCGGGTGTGCAGGCAGCGGCCCCGCCGGGCGGGGCCGAGCCCGCTCAGCGTGCGTAGTACTCGACGACGAGCTGCTCGTCGCAGATCACCGGGATCTCCTTGCGGTTCGGATCCCGGTCCAGGCGGAAGGCCAGCGCCTGGAGGTTGACCTGCAGATAGCGCGGGGTCTCGCCGTCGGGCGCGTAGCCGCCCTCGCGGGCGACCTGGAACGGGTGCTTGCTCCGGCTGCGCTCGCGGACCATCACCACATCGTCGGGACGGACCCGGAAGGACGGCTTGTCGACCTTGCGGTCGTTCACCGAGATGTGGCCGTGGACGACCATCTGGCGGGCCTGGTAGATGGTGCGGGCCAGGCCGGAGCGGAGCACGAGCGCGTCGAGCCGCCGCTCCAGCTCCACGACCAGCGCCTCGCCGGTCTTGCCGCCGGTCTTGCGGGCGCGGTCGTAGGCACGGCGCATCTGGCTCTCGCTGATGTCGTACTGCGCGCGCAGACGCTGCTTCTCCAGCAGACGGACCTTGTAGTCGCTGTTCTGCTTGCGGCCCCGGCCGTGCTCGCCCGGCGGGTACGGGCGCTGCTCGAAGTACTTCACGGCCTTCGGGGTCAGCGCGATGCCGAGGGCACGCGACTTCTTGACCTTGGGACGCGACTGGTTCACGTTGAACGGACCTCCGTGTAAGTTAGGTGAGGCTTACCTTAGCGGAGGAGAACGTATGTTTCGACCTGGGATTTCCCAGCCCGGCGCCGACGCCGAGGGGGATCAGCCGCGTCCCGTGGAAGACGCCCCGCGGCCCACGGCCGCAGAGCGTGTACGCACCCTCGTGGAGTCCAGCGTATCCGCCATGCTGACCATTCCCGGCATAGAGCCCCGGGCCGGGGAGGCGGGCGCGGGGTCCCCCGAGGTCCGCGCCGTCACCCCGGAAGGCGACGTCATCGCCCTGGTCCCGGCGGACTCCCCCGCCGCGCAGGCCGCCGCCTACGCGCAGGACGACGACATCACCACCGTGATGGAGATCACCGATGTGGCTCCGGTCTCGGTGCCGCACCGGATCCGCGGCCGGGCCTGGGTCGCCGGGTGGCTCACCGCCGTGCGCAACGAGCAGCGCGCCGCCTGCGCCAAGCTCCTCGGCGAGGCCGCCCCGTCCGGGATGCCGCCGGGCACCGCCTGGCTGATGCTGCGCCTGGAGGTCGGCGAGGCGTTCGTCGACGATCTGTGGAGCGCCGAGCACGTCGAACCCGACGACTTCGTCGCGGCCCGGCCCGACCCGCTGGTGCGGCACGAGGCGGAGCTCCTCCAGCACCTCGGCGCGGCGCACGCCGACCAGGTGCGCGGGCTGTGCGCCTGCCGGACGGACGAGCATGTGGCGCCGCTGGCGCTGGACCAGTACGGACTGCGGGTGCGGTTCTGGGACGACGACGCGCAGCGGTGCGCGGATGCGCGGTTCGAGTTTCCGGAACGGGTGCGGACCGTGGCCGAGCTGCGGCGGGCGATGCACGCCCTGTTCCGCTCCCCGGAGGGCTAGGCCGCGTCCTGCGGCCCGCCTGCGGCCCATCTGCGGCCCATCTGCGGCCCATGGTTGCCCTCTGCCGGGGCGGCCGGGCCGGGGCTGCCCCTGCCCGTGCCCTGCGGACTGCGGCTGTCGCCGTGGTTGCGCGCGCCGTTCCCCGCGCCCCTTCGGGGCGCACGTACGCGCTCCGTCAGGGGCGGGGGAAACTGAGCGCGCAACCCCGACCCGGCAGGGACCCGGCTCAGTTCTCTCCGCGCTCTCCGCGCAGGCGGGCGCGGACCCGCTCCACCACCTCCGCGTAGCGGGCCTCCGCGCCGTAGCGGGTGGGCTCGTAGTACCGCTTGCCGTGGATGTCGTCCGGGGCGTACTGCTGGGCCGCGATACCGCCGGGGAGGTCGTGCGGGTACTGGTAGCCCCGGCCGTGGCCGAGCTTCTGGGCGCCCTGGTAGTGGCTGTCCCGCAGGTGGGGCGGGATGGGGCCGGTCCGGCCCGCGCGGACGTCCTCCAGAGCCGCGCCGATCGCCTTCGTGGCGGCGTTGGACTTCGGGGCGAGCGCCAGCGCGATCGTCGCGTGGCTGAGGGTGAGCGCGGCCTCCGGGAAGCCGATCAGCGCGACGGCCTGGGCCGCGGCCACGGCGGTCGGCAGCGCCGTCGGGTCCGCCATGCCGATGTCCTCGCTCGCGGAGATCATCAGTCGGCGCGCGATGAACCGGGGGTCCTCGCCCGCCTCGATCATCCGCGCCAGATAGTGCAGCGCCGCGTCCACGTCCGAGCCGCGGATGGACTTGATGAGGGCGCTCGCCACGTCGTAGTGCTGGTCGCCGTCGCGGTCGTACTTCACCGCCGCGCGGTCGACGGCCTCCTCCATGGTGGCCAGGGAGATCGCCGTCGCGCCCTTGGCGAGCGCCGCGCCCGCGCCCGCCTCCAGCGCGGTGAGCGCCCGGCGCGCGTCGCCGCCCGCGATCCGCAGCAGGTGCTCCTCCGCGTCCTCGGGGAGGGTCACCTCGCCCTTCAGGCCGCGCTCCTCGGTGACGGCGCGGCGCAGCAGGCCGCGGACGTCGTCGTCGGTGAGCGGCTCCAGGGTGAGGAGGAGGGAGCGGGAGAGCAGCGGGGAGATCACCGAGAAGTACGGATTCTCGGTGGTGGCGGCGATGAGGGTGACCCAGCGGTTCTCCACCGCGGGCAGCAGCGAGTCCTGCTGGGCCTTGCTGAAGCGGTGGATCTCGTCCAGGAACAGCACGGTGTCCTTGCCGTAGGCGCCCGAGGAGCGGCGCGCGCCGTCGATCACGGCGCGCACCTCCTTGACCCCTGCGGTGATCGCCGACAGTTCCACGAACCGCTTGTCGGTGGCCTGGCTGACGACGTACGCCAGGGTGGTCTTCCCGGTGCCGGGCGGGCCCCACAGCAGCACGGAGGCGGCACCCGCGGGACCGCCGCCGCCCTCGCCCACCAGGCGGCGCAGCGGGGAGCCGGGGCGCAGCAGATGGGCCTGGCCGACGACCTCGTCGAGCGTGCGGGGCCGCATGCGCACGGCGAGCGGGCTGGCGGACGGCTCCTTGGCCTGGCGGTCCTCGGCTGCTGCGGTGAAAAGGTCGGGCTCCACGCTGAAACCCTAAGTCAGACCACCGACAGCGCCGCGCGGGGTCAGCCGGTCCAGAAGTCCCACCAGCGGGTCAGGATCAGGATCCCGATCACGCCGATGTGCAGCACCGGCAGCACCCACGGGAACTCGTCGGCGACGGCGCGCACGGCGGCGGGCGCCGGCAGGAAGCCGTTGCGGACGTTGTGCGCCGTCACATACCAGAACATGATCAGCGTCGCGACCCAGGCGAGGGTGCACCACAGGCACAGCGCGCCGATGTTGTAGAGCGACTGGTACATCAGCCAGGTGCAGAAGCCGACGCCGAAGAGCGTGCCGAAGTTGAACGTCAGCCAGTACCACCGGGGGAAGCGGGCTCCGGCGAGCAGGGTGATGCCGACGCAGATCACCACGGAGTAGGTCGCCAGGCCGAGCATGGGGTTCGGGAAGCCCATGGCGGACGCCTGGTCGCTCTGCATGATGCTGCCGCAGGAGACGACCGGGTTGATGCTGCAGCCCGGCTTGAAGTCCGGGTCCTCCAGCAGCTTGAACTTGTCGAGCGTGATGACCCAGGCGGCCAGCAGCCCGGCGGCACCCGTGACGATCAGCATCCAGCCGAACGCGCGGGAAGCCCCGACGGCACCCCCTCTCGGTTCGTCCGCATCCGCGTGCGTATCGTCCACAGGTGCCGTCGTGGTCATAGCGCTCGGTGTCCCGTCGTTCGTTCCGTGAGGGATGTGCCACTCATTGTGCCCCACCCGTACGGGGCGTCACCGCACCTTCGCCGAGACATGGGGCACGATCTCGGCGAGCGGCACCGCGGTCTGCTCGCCGCTGTCCAGGTCCTTGAGCTGGGCCACCCCCTCGGCCAGGTCCCGCTCGCCGAGCAGCAGGGCGTAGCGGGCTCCGGAGCGGTTGGCCGACTTCATGGCGTTCTTCATGCTCTTCCCGCCGTAGGCGAGGTCGGCCGCCACGCCCTCCCGGCGCAGCGCGGTGACCGCGCCGAACAGCGCCCGCCGCGCCGCCTCGCCCAGCGGCACCGCGAACACCTCCGTGGCGGCGGGCAGTTCGAGCTCCACGCCCTCCGCGCGCAGCGCCAGCACCGTGCGGTCAACGCCCAGCGCCCAGCCGACGGAGGGCAGCGCGGGGCCGCCGATCAGCTCGGAGAGGCCGTCGTACCGCCCGCCGCCGCCGACCGCGGACTGCGAGCCGAGCCCGTCGTGCACGAACTCGAAGGTGGTGCGGGTGTAGTAGTCCAGGCCGCGGACGAGCCGGGGGTCGTCCTCGTAGGCGACGCCCGCCGCGGTGAGCAGGGTGCGCACCTCCTCGTGGAACGCCTTGCACGCCTCGCACAGGTGGTCGCGCATCATCGGCGCGCCGGCCAGCTGCCGCTGGACGCTCTCGCGCTTGTCGTCCAGCACCCGCAGCGGGTTGATCTCGATCCGGGCGCGGGTGGCCTCGTCCAGGTCGAGCCCGCGCAGGAAGTCCTGGAGCGCGGCGCGGTAGGCGGGCCGGCACTGCGCGTCGCCCAGCGAGTTGAGCAGGATGCGGAAGTCCCGCAGGCCCAGGGAGCGGTACGCGTCGTGCGCGAGGATGATCAGCTCGGCGTCCAGCGTGGGGTCCTCGGCGCCCAGCGCCTCGGCGCCGATCTGCGAGAAGTGCCGGTAGCGGCCCTTCTGGGGGCGCTCGTAGCGGTAGTACGAGCCCGAGTACCACAGCTTCACCGGGAGGTTGCCCGCCTTGTGCAGGTTCGCCTCCAGTGCGGCGCGCAGCACGGAGGCGGTGCCCTCGGGGCGCAGCGCCAGCTCGTCCCCGCCCTTGGTGGTGAGGGTGTACATCTCCTTGGTCACGATGTCGGTGGACTCGCCGACGCCGCGCGCGAACAGCCCGACGCTCTCGAAGCCGGGGGTCTCCGCGTAGCCGTAGCCGGCGCGGCGCAGCGGCGCACAGAGCGCCTCGCGCACCGCGAGGTAGTCCGCGGAGTCGGGCGGCAGCAGGTCGTAGGTGCCCTTGGGGGCCTTGAAGGTACTCACGGGGGTTCTCGTCACATTCCTCGTCGCGGGGCCTCGGCATCCAGCCCCCGCATAAAGGGGTTGGCGGCGCGCTCGCGGCCGATGGTCGTCTGGGGGCCGTGCCCGGAGAGCACCACGGTCTCGTCCTCCAGCGGCAGGCAGACTCGGGCCAGCGAGCGGAGGATCTCGGCGTGGTCGCCGCCGGGCAGATCGGTGCGTCCGATGGAGCCGGCGAACAGCAGGTCACCCGAGAACAGGACCGGCGGCACCTCGGCCTGCTCGGGCATCCGGAAGGTCACCGACCCCTTGGTATGGCCCGGCGCGTGCGCGACGGTCAGCTCCAGCCCCGCGAGCTCCAGCGCCGCCCCGTCGGTCAGCTCCGCGACGTCGTCGGGCTCGCCCACGGTGAGCTCGCCGAGCAGCGGCTGGCCGATGCGCATGCCCAGCGCCTTCTCGGGGTCGCTCATCATGTAGCGGTCGTCGGGGTGGATCCAGGCGGGCACGTCGTGCGCGCCGCAGACGGGGACCACCGACGCGACATGGTCGAGATGGCCGTGCGTGAGGATCACCGCGACCGGCTTCAGCCGGTGCTTGGCGACGGCCTCCTCGACGCCCTCGGCGGCCCGGTGGCCCGGATCGATGATCACGCACTCCTCGCCCGCGGCGGGGGCGACCAGGTAGCAGTTGGTCCCCCAGGCCCCGGCGGGGAACCCGGCAATGAGCACGATCGTCCTTCGGTCGTCCGGCAAAGGGGAGCGGCGTTTGCGCCGCTCAGACAGGCGACAGCTTACCGGCGCCCGCAACCGTGGAGCGAACCCTTACGCCGGGCGTATACGGTACGTGGCCACGATGTCCCCCGACGCACACCGCCGTGCGACCGGATTCCCCGGGCCGCAGGACACCGAAGGAGTACACGACCGTGGTCAGCAGTGAGCAGCGCAGGAAGCAGCTCGCCCGTGCGAAGTTCGAGCGCCAGCAGCAGCGCCGGGTCGCGGCGCGGCGCAAGGCGCGCGTCCGCAACGGCGCCATCGCCCTCGGCCTGGTGCTGGTGCTCGCGGCGGGCGCGGCGTATGCCGCCACCGGCGGCCTCGGCGGGGACGGCGGCTCGGACGCCGAGGCCGCGCAGACCCCCTCCCCCAGCAAGGCACCCGACCCCTGCGACAAGCCCGCGAAGGGCAAGCCGAACGGCAAGCAGTGGAAGAAGGAGCCGGCGATGAAGGTCGACAAGTCGGCCGACTACACGATGTCGCTGGAGACGACCTGCGGCACGATCGACATCGAGCTGGACGCCGCCAAGGCGCCGCACACGGTCAACTCCTTCCGCTTTCTGACGGACCAGCGCTACTTGGACCACTCGCCCTGCCACCGGCTGGTCGACCAGGGCATCCACGTCCTGCAGTGCGGCGACCCGCAGGGCACCGGGCGCGGCGGCCCCGGCTACACGATCCCGGACGAGAACCTCAAGGACTCCCGGCTGAAGGGCGGCACCTACCCGGCGGGCACGGTCGCGATGGCCAACCAGTACGACGAGCGCACCAAGAAGGGCCGGAACTCCGGCGGAAGCCAGTTCTTCCTGGTCTTCGAGGACAGCAAGCTGCCGCCGTACTACACGCCGTTCGGCAGGATCACCCAGGGCATGGACGTCCTGAAGAAGATCGCCAAGGCCGGCGCCTCCCAGGACCCGCAGACCGGGAACACCCCGCCCAACGCGACCGTGGTGATCGACAAGGCGCGGGTGCGCGAGTCCTGAGCGCCGGCGGCGGCCCGGCGACTGCCCACCGCGCCCCGGAGGGCACGGGACAATTCCACCGCGCGGATTGCGGACAGCGCGGGCGCCGGTCGCCTATGTTGGCGTTGTGTAGGGTGCCTGCGCCGACGGCCAGACCATCTGTCGGCCGGACGAGAACCGTGGACGATGCCGGGGGCCGCGCGCCCCTTCCCGGGCATCATGTGGAGGAGGCGCTGTGAGCAGCGACCCGTGGGGCCGCGTCGACGACGCGGGGACTGTGTACGTGCGTACGGCCGACGGCGAGAAGGTCGTCGGGTCGTGGCAGGCGGGATCGCCCGAGGAGGCCCTCGCCTACTTCAAGCGCAAGTACGACGGTCTGGTCGTGGAGATCGGCCTCCTGGAGCGCCGGGTGCGGACGACTGACCTGTCGGCGAAGGACGCGACGGCCGCGATCGAGCATCTGCGGGAGCAGGTGGACGCGCACCACGCGGTCGGCGACCTCGACGCGCTGCGCGTACGGCTGGACAAGCTGGTGGAGGCCGTCGAGGAGCGCCGCGAGGAGCGCAAGGCGCGCAAGGCGCAGCAGCACGAGGAGGCCAGGGCCGCCAAACAGGAGCTGGTCGCCGAGGCCGAGGAGCTGGCGCAGAGCGAGCAGTGGCGGGCCGCGGGAGAGCGGCTGCGGGCGCTCGTCGACACCTGGAAGGGGCTCCCGCGGCTGGACCGGAAGAGCGACGACGAGCTGTGGCACCGCTTCTCGCACGCCCGCTCGGCCTTCTCCAAGCGCCGCAAGGCGCACTTCGCGCAGCTGGACGCGCAGCGCGAGGAGGCGCGGCAGCGCAAGGAGAAGCTGGTCGCCGAGGCCGAGGCGCTCTCCGGATCGCAGGACTGGGGCCCCACCGCCGCCAAGTACCGCGAGCTGATGCAGGAGTGGAAGGCCGCGGGCCGCGCGCAGCGGGAGTACGAGGACGACCTGTGGAGCCGCTTCCGGGGTGCGCAGGACGTCTTCTTCCAGGCCCGCAGCGAGGTGTTCGCGGAGCGCGACAGCGAGCAGCGGGAGAACCTGACCCGCAAGGAGGAGCTGGCGGCGGAGGCGGAGAAGCTGCTGCCCGTCACCGATCTGAAGGCCGCGCGCGGCGCGTTCCGGGCGCTCAACGAGCGCTGGGACGCCATCGGCCACGTACCGCGCGAGGCCCGGCCGAAGATCGAGGGCCGGATGCACGCGGTGGAGCGGGCGATCCAGGAGGCCGAGGAGTCCGAGTGGCGCCGCAGCAACCCGGAGGCGCGGGCGCGGGCGCAGGGCCTGACGGGGCAGCTCCAGGACGCGGTGGACAAGCTGCACGGCCAGATCGAGAAGGCGCGTGCGGCGGGCAACACCGCGAAGGCGGAGAAGCTGGAACGGGAGCTGGCCGGGCGGCAGGAGCTGCTGGACCAGGCGATGAAGGGGCTGGAGGAGTTCGGGGGCTGACCCGGCGGACCCGCGAGGAGGTGCGGGGGCTCTCGCCCCCCGCCTCCCTCTCCTCTGTCACGGCTCTTACGGCTCTTACGGCCGCCGTGCCGAGGTCACCCGGTAGACGTCGTAGACGCCCTCCACGCCGCGCACCGCCTTGAGGACGTGCCCGAGATGCTTGGGGTCGCCCATCTCGAAGGTGAAGCGGGAGGTGGCGACGCGGTCCCGGGAGGTCTGCACGGCCGCGGAGAGGATGTTGACGTGCTGGTCCGACAGGACCCGCGTGACGTCCGAGAGCAGCCGCGAGCGGTCCAGGGCCTCGACCTGGATGGCGACCAGGAAGACCGAGGACTGGGTGGGCGCCCACTCGACGTCGAGGATGCGCTCCGGCTCCCGGGAGAGCGAGTCGACGTTGACGCAGTCGGCCCGGTGCACCGAGACGCCGTTGCCGCGGGTGACGAAGCCGATGATGGGATCGCCGGGCACCGGCGTACAGCAGCGGGCCAGCTTGACCCAGACGTCGGAGCCCTCGCCCTTGACGACCACCCCGGGGTCGGCGCTGGTGCGCCGCTTGGTGCGGGTGGGCATCGGGGGCGCGGTCTCGGCGAGGTCCTCCTTGGCCTCGTCCTCGCCGCCGAGGGCCTGCACCAGCTTGTGGCAGACGTGCTGCGCGGAGACATGGCCCTCGCCGATCGCGGCGTAGAGCGCGGAGATGTCCGGGTAGCGCATCTCGTGGGCGAGGGTGACCAGCGAGTCGCCGGTGAGGATGCGCTGGATGGGCAGGTTCTGCTTGCGCATGGCCCGCGCTATGGCGTCCTTGCCCTGCTCGATGGCCTCGTCGCGGCGCTCGCGGGTGAACCAGGCGCGGATCTTGTTGCGGGCGCGCGGGGACTTGACGAAGCCCAGCCAGTCCCGGGAGGGGCCGGCGCCGGACGCCTTGGAGGTGAAGACCTCCACCGTGTCGCCGTTGTCGAGTGTCGACTCCAGCGGGACGAGGCGGCCGTTGACGCGGGCGCCGATGGTGCGGTGGCCGACCTCGGTGTGCACCGCGTACGCGAAGTCGACGGGGGTGGCGCCCGCGGGGAGCGCGATGACATCGCCCTTCGGGGTGAAGACGAAGACCTCGTTGCGGGACAGGTCGAAGCGCAGCGACTCCAGGAACTCGCCCGGGTCCTCGGTCTCCTTCTGCCAGTCCAGCAGCTGGCGCAGCCAGGACATGTCGTTGACGGTGTCCTGGTTGGCCTTGTCCTTGCCGGTGGACTTCGGCGCGTCGGTGCGCACCTTCGAGGCCCCGGCGACGGCCTGCTGCTTGTACTTCCAGTGGGCCGCGATGCCGTACTCGGCGCGGCGGTGCATGTCGAAGGTGCGGATCTGCAGTTCGACGGGCTTGCCGCCGGGCCCTATGACCGTCGTGTGCAGCGACTGGTACATGTTGAACTTGGGCATCGCGATGTAGTCCTTGAACCGCCCCGGAACCGGGTTCCAGCGCGCGTGGATGGTGCCCAGCGCGGCGTAGCAGTCGCGGACGGTGTCGACCAGGACGCGGATGCCCACCAGGTCGTAGATCTCCGCGAAGTCCCGGCCGCGGACGATCATCTTCTGGTAGACGCTGTAGTAGTGCTTCGGCCGCCCGGTGACGGTGGCCTTGATGCGGGCCGCGCGCAGGTCGGCCTGCACCTCGTCGGTGACGACGGCCAGATACTCGTCGCGCTTGGGTGCCCGTTCGGCGACCAGCCGCACGATCTCGTCGTACATCTTGGGGTAGAGGATGGCGAACGCCAGGTCCTCCAGCTCCCACTTGATGGTGTTCATGCCCAGCCGGTGGGCGAGCGGGGCGAAGATCTCCAGGGTCTCGCGGGCCTTCTGCTCCTGCTTGCTGCGCTTGAGGTAGCGCATCGTGCGCATGTTGTGCAGCCGGTCGGCGAGCTTGATGACCAGCACCCGCGGGTCCTTGGCCATGGCGACGACCATCTTGCGCACGGTCTCGGCCTGGGCCGCCTCGCCGAACTTGACCTTGTCCAGCTTGGTGACGCCGTCGACGAGCAGCGCGACCTGGTCGCCGAAGTCGCGGCGCAGGGTGTCCAGGCCGTACTCGGTGTCCTCGACGGTGTCGTGCAGCAGGCCGGCCATCAGCGTCGCCGGGTCCATGCCCAGCTCGGCGAGGATGGTGGTGACGGCGAGCGGATGGGTGATGTACGGGTCGCCGCTCTTGCGCTTCTGGCCGCGGTGCCAGCGCTCGGCGACCTGGTAGGCGCGCTCGATCTGGCGGAGCGTGGACGACTCCATCTTCGGGTCGTTGCCCCGCACGATCCGCAGCAGCGGCTCCAGGACGGGGTTGAACGGGCTGGACCGCTGGACACCGAGGCGGGCGAGCCGGGCGCGGACCCGGTTGGAGGAGCCGGAGCGGCCCGAGACGCCGGAGACCGCGCGCGCCGGCGCCACCCGGTCCCGGGTGGGCTGCCCGCCGCTGCCGCCGGGCGCCGCTCCCGCGGCAGGGGGCTCCGCGGGCTCGGCGGGGCGCTGCCGCGCGGAGCCGCCGGACCGCTCCGGCGCGGCGTCCGCCACCGCGCCGCCGGTGCCGTCGGGCTCGGTGCCCTGGCGCTGTGCGGTGGTGAGCTGCTGGGCTTCGTCTGGCAAGAGCACTCCTCGGTGAACCCCAGGTCGGACTGCCATGGTAGCCACCCCTGCCCCGGCGCTTCCTGTGCGCGGAACGCCGGGCCACGGCGACGGCGGCCACCCGCGTCCGGTCCTGTACTCAGGTGAACGTATCGGGTGGCCGCCGTATGCCGCCGCGTTTGTCGTCAGACCGTGACCAGCGCCTCCAGCGGCGCCCCGGCCAGCGCCTGCTCCAGCCGCCGCCTGCCGCCGAGGAAGCCCAGCTCCAGGAGCACGGCCGCGCCCGCGATGCCGGCGCCCGCGCGGCGGATGAGCGTCAGGGACGCCTCGGCGGTGCCGCCGGTGGCCAGCACGTCGTCGATCACCAGGACGCGGTCGCCCTC
The DNA here is from genome assembly GCF_011045075.1 of Streptomyces boncukensis. Lineage (GTDB taxonomy): Bacteria > Actinomycetota > Actinomycetes > Streptomycetales > Streptomycetaceae > Streptomyces > Streptomyces boncukensis. The sequence continues at coordinate 3,513 of NZ_JAAKZZ010000102.1, read as the reverse complement.
GCCCAGGTCCTCGGCGTGCACCTCGATCTCGGCGCTGCCGTACTCCAGGTCGTAGCCCTGGCTGAGGGTGGCACCGGGCAGCTTGCCCGCCTTGCGGACCGGCACGAAGCCGACCCCGGCCCGCACCGCGACCGGCGCGGCCAGGATGAAGCCGCGCGCCTCCAGACCGACGACCTTGGTCGCGCCCCGTGCCTCGCAGATCCCGGCGAGCGCGTCGGTGAGCACCGAGAACGCCTTGGGGTCGGCGAGCAGCGGAGTGATGTCCTTGAACATCACGCCCGGCTTCGGGTAGTCGGGCACGTCGTGGATACGGCTGGCCAGCAGTTCCCGTACCTCGTCGGATACGGCCGGGGCGCTCGTGTCGGTCATGTCAAGCAGTCTCTCACCCCACGTCAGGCCGCCGGGAGGCGGTAGACGCGGCGGGCGCAGCCCCCGAGGACGGCGGCGCGCTCACCGGGCGAGCACCCGGCCAGCAGCTCGCCTGCGAGGGTGCGCACGGCTCCGTAGCCGGCGGGTCCGGCGGCCAGCTCGCACACGGGCCAGTCGGAGCCGAACATCACCCGGTCCGCGCCGAACGCGGCCAGCAGGTGCTCGGCGTACGGGCGCAGCAGCGCCGCGTCCCAGCCGCCCCACGGCGCCTCGGCGACCAGGCCGGAGAGCTTGCAGGTGACATTGGAGCAGCCGGCCATGGCGGTCAGCCAGCGCGCCCAGGTGTCCCACTCGCCGTCCGCGACGGCGGGCTTGCCCGCGTGGTCCAGGACGAAGCGGACGCCGGGCAGCGCGCGGGCGCAGGCGAGCGCGGCCCGCCGCTGCGGCGGGCGCACCAGCAGGTCGTAGACCAGGCCCCGCTCGCCGAGCCGGGCCAGCGAGCGGTGCACGTCGGCGCGCAGCAGCCACTCCGGGTCGGGCTCGTCCTCGGCCTGGTGGCGCAGGCCGACGAGGCGAGGGTCGGGCGGCAGCGCGGGCTCGGGGGCCGTCAGGTCCGCCCAGCCGACGACGCCCGCGACGGTGTCCGAGGCGGCGGCGACGGCCAGGAACTCGGCGGTCTCCTCGGCCGAGGAGACGGTCTGCACGAGGACGGTGCGCACCCCGGGACCGGTGCGGGCGCGCAGCTCGGCCTCGTCGTAGCGGCGGCGGATCGGTGCCAGCGCGTCTCCCGCCAGCCACGGGTACGAGCGCCGCGCGGGATCCCACAGGTGGTGGTGCGCGTCGACGGTGAGTTCCACGGGCGCTCCTCGCTGAGACATCCGATGACGGTACGTCGCCCACCGCTGCGCCCGACACCCCCGCCGGACCAGCGTGCACCGGGATCCGACCCGAGAGACATCGGATGTCTATTGCCACATCTCGCGGCCCGTTCCTAGAATCTGGCTCACCGGTGGCACAGCCATCCGAGCGCTGTCGGGGCGCGCAGCGCCGGACCCCGCCCGGGTACGACCACGCCTCCGCAGACGAAAGGCGGCCCCGCGCCATCGAGTACGTGGACCACCGGTACGCCCTCCCGCACGGTGCGTACCGGGCCGCCGGCGCCGCGGGCCCGCCTACCGGAAGGAGCGCCGCATGACCACACCGCGACAGCCGCAGGGGCCGCTGCACGGGCTCAGGGCCGCCGTCACCGGCGGCGGTTCCGGAATCGGGCACGCCGTCGCCCGCACGCTCTCCGGGCGCGGGGCGCGCGTCGCCGTACTGGACCTCGAACCGGGGGCCGCGGCGCCGCCGCTCCTCCCCCACCGGGCCGACGTCCGGGACGACGCGTCCGTACGGGCCGCCGTCGAGGCGGCGGCCGGCGATCTGGGCGGGCTGGACGTCCTCGTCAACAACGCGGGCATCGGCGCCGCCGGAACCGTCGAGGACAACCCGGACGAGGAGTGGCACCGGGTGTGGGACGTCAACGTCGTCGGCATCGTGCGCACCACGCGCGCGGCCCTGCCGCACCTGCGGCGCTCGGCGCACGCCGCGATCGTCAACATCTGCTCCATCGCCGCCACCGCGGGACTCCCCCAGCGCGCCCTCTACAGCGCCACCAAGGGCGGCGTCCTCGCGCTGACCCGGGCCATGGCGGCCGACCACATCCGCGAGGGCATCCGCGTCACCTGCGTCAACCCCGGCACGGTGGACACCCCGTGGGTGGGGCGGCTGCTGGACGCGGCCGACGACCCGGAGGCCGAGCGCGCCGCGCTGGAGGCCCGGCAGCCGACCGGCCGCCTGGTCGGCGCCGACGAGGTCGCCGCGGCCGTGGCCTATCTCGCCGACCCGGCGGCGGGCGCGGTGACCGGCACCTCGCTGGCCGTCGACGGCGGTATGCAGGACCTCCGGCTCCGCCCGGCGGGCCGGTGACGGCCGCGGTGCCGCTGGGCACCAGCGGCGTACCCGTCACCCGCCTCTCGCTCGGCACCGCGGCGCTCGGCAACCTGTACGCGCCGGTCTCCGAGGAGCAGGCGCGCGGCGCCGTCGACGCCGCCTGGGACGCCGGGATCCGCTACTTCGACACGGCCCCGCACTACGGGCTCGGGCTCTCCGAGCGGCGGCTGGGCGCAGCGCTGCGCGACCGCCCGCGGGCCGCGTACACGCTGTCCACCAAGGTGGGCAGGCTGCTGGTGCCGGGCGGGCCCGGCGGGCGGGACGCCGCGGGCGGCTTCGCGGTGCCGGCCGACCGGCGCCGGGTGTGGGACTTCAGCGCGGACGGCGTGCGCCGCTCGCTGGCGGAGAGCCTGGAGCGGCTGGGCCTGGACCGGGTCGACGTCGTGTATCTGCACGACCCGGACGACCACACCCGGCAGGCACTCCGCGAGGGCTATCCGGCGCTGGAACGGCTGCGGGCCGAGGGCGCCGTCGGCGCCATCGGCGTCGGCATGAACCAGCCGGGGACACCGGCCCGCTTCCTGCGCGAGACGGACATCGACGCGGTGCTGCTCGCGGGCCGCTACACCCTCCTGGACGACGGAGGTGCCCGGGAGCTGCTGCCCCAGGCGGCGGCGCGCGGCAGGGCCGTGGTGATCGGAGGGGTCTTCAACTCCGGTCTGCTGGCGGACCCGAGGCCGGGCGCCGCCTTCGACTACCGGCCGGCCCCGGACGCCGTCCTGGCGCGCGCCCTCCGGCTGAAGGAGGTCACCGCACGGCACGGCGTCCCGCTCCGGGCGGCGGCGCTGCGCTTCCCGCTGGCCCATCCGGCGGTGGCGTGCGTGCTGGCGGGCGGGCGCAGCGCCGCCGAAGTGCGGGACGCGCGGGCGATGCTGGACACCCCGGTGCCCGCGGCGCTGTGGGAGGACCTGCGGGCCGAGGGGCTGCTGGCCTGGCATCTGCCGACGCCGGAGGGGGCGCCGGGACCGGACTGCCCCTGACCGTGCGCCGCGGTCCGCGGGCCAGCCGCGGCCGGGCGCGGGCGCCCCGCAGGGGCGCGGGGAGCTGCGGGGTCACTCGACGAGGATCGCCTCCAGCAGCCGGGGCCCGTGCACCCCCTCCACCCGCTCCAGCTCGATGTCGCTGGTGGCGGAGGGGCCGGAGATCCAGGTG
>NZ_JAAKZZ010001029.1 GCF_011045075.1 Streptomyces boncukensis | reverse complement strand
CCCGTGCCCGTTCCCGCGCGGATGCCGGTGCTCTACCTCAGCCACGGCGCCCCGCCGCTGGCCGACGACGCGCTGTGGACCGCGCAGCTCGCCGGCTGGGCGGCCCGGCTGCCCCGGCCGCGCGCCGTGCTGATGGTCTCGGCGCACTGGGAGGCGGCGCCGGTCACCCTCGCCGCGACCCGCACGGTGCCGCTGGTGTACGACTTCCGGGGGTTCCCCGAGCGCTACTACCGCGTGCGGTACCCGGCACCCGGCGCGCCGGAGCTCGCCACGCGCGTCCGCGCGCTGCTGGGCGCCGCCGGGCTGCCGGTGCACGACGAGCCGGAGCGCGGCCTGGACCACGGCGCGTACGTCCCGCTCGCCGAGATGTACCCGGAAGCGGACGTCCCCGTGCTCCAGCTGTCCCTGCCCACCCTCGACCCCGAGCGGCTGCTGGGCCTGGGCCGGGCGCTGGCGCCGCTGCGCGCGGAGGGCTTCCTGGTCGTCGGAAGCGGCTTCTTCACCCACAACCTCAGCGGCTTCACCCTGGGCTCCGGCCCCGACGAGGCACCCGGCTGGTCCCGGGAGTTCGACGCGTGGGGCCGGGAGGCGCTGGCGGCCGGAGACGTGGACGCGCTGCTGGACTTCACCCGCAAGGCCCCAGCGGGCCGGCTCGCACACCCCCGTACGGAGCATTTCGCGCCGCTCTTCGTGACGCTCGGCGCGGGCGAGTCCGACCTGGCCACCCAGCGGGCCGTCATCGACGGCTTCTGGGGCGGCCTGGCCAAACGCTCCGTCCAGCTCGGCTAGGACTCGGCTAGTGCCGTGACCGGAAAGGTTCACCGCCTCGCGCCGCCCGGCACGGCGCCTCGCGGCGTTGCCGGATCACGCGAGTACGCCCAGTACGAGCCGCGATCCGGCGCCTTGCGATGCACCGCACCGGACGACGCGAGACG
>NZ_JAAKZZ010001028.1 GCF_011045075.1 Streptomyces boncukensis | reverse complement strand
GGACCGGGCTGCGGCGGCACGCCGCCGGGCGGTGGCGCCGGTTCCGGCGGGCGCAGCCCGTAGCTCGTCGGCTCGTCCAACCGGCGCTCCCCCTCGTTCGTCATGGCCCCACCAATACCCCGTGCGGCAGGCTCGTTTCCAGTACGTTCACGGACCTGTGACGTCACCGGGGACGGGTACGGACGAAGGTGCGCAGGGCCGTGTCGAAATGCCCCTTGCCCTCCGAAACCTCCGGCAGCGGAGAGGACACCCACACGTCGTACATCTTTCCGGCCTCGTCCCAGCTCTGATCGTACGTGTGCCGGGGACCGCCGTCGCCGGGCCCTCCGTCCCAGGTGAACTCCCAGCGCGCACCGGGGAACCCGCGGTGCTGGCGCGCACCGACCTTACCGTCCCGGTACCCCGGATAGTGGTCGGGCGCCTCCCTGTGGTCCTTCCGCATCACCCCGAGGGCACCGCCGGGCTCCTGGTCCTGGATGAGGACACCGATCCGGAACCGCTTGCCCTCGGAGTAGTAGAAGACCCGGGGCGGCTCCAGGGAGCGGGTGAAACCCTTCGGCACGGCCATCCGGAACCCCAGCGGATCGTCCACCGTCCGGTACCCGTCGGGCGCCGGGGGCAGCGACCGGCCGGAGGACCCCCGGGAGCTGCCGGAGCCGGTCGGGCCGCCCGAGCCGTCGCTGTCGGCCGCGGACGTCCTCAGGCCGCCGCTCGGGCGCTCGGCGCCCTCCGCCAGGGACGGCCCGGCGCCGCCCGCGCCGTCCCGGGACTCCGGCGGGTTGAGCAGCAGCACGGCCGCCACAGCGCCGCCTCCGGCGAGCGCGGCAAGCAGCCCGCCGCTCACGAGGGCCAGCCTGCGCCGTGGCCGCGCGCCGGAACGCGCCGGCAGCAGCGAGGTGACCCCCGCGCCGGACGACGGGGAGGGCGGCGGGGAGG
>NZ_JAAKZZ010001027.1 GCF_011045075.1 Streptomyces boncukensis | reverse complement strand
GGGGTAGCGGACGGGGAGCCGGGGGCCGCCCCCTCCGGGGGCTCGCAGGGCTCACCGGGCCGGTGCGCGGGCCCCGCCGGTGCCGTCCGCCGCGTACACCTCGTCGAGGAAGCCGCCGACGGCGGCGGCGAAGGCGTCGGGGTCGTCGTCGTACAGCCAGTGGCCGCAGCACGGGAAGCGGACCAGCCGGGTGCCGGGGCGCATGGCGGCCATCCGGCGGGCCGTCCCGGCGGTGAGGATGAAGCTGTGCTCGCCGTGCAGCAGCAGCGCGGGCTGCCGCGAGGCGCGCCACTCGGCGGTGAAGTCGCCCTCGAAGGCGCGCTGCGAGGCCATCATCTCGGCGGGGTCGAAGAGGAAGCCCCAGCCGTCGTCGAACTCGGCCGCGCTCTCCAGGAAGTAGCCCGCGTCGGGGACGCCGTGCGCCTCCACGGCGGCGCCCAGAGCACCGCGCGAGGGGGCGCGGCGGGGCCAGCCGCTGACATCCAGCACGGGCTCGGTCTCGGGCCGCTGGTTGAGCACGGTCATGTCGGCGACGAGGAGGGCGCGGACGAGTCCGGGGTGGCGCGCCGCGAGGAGGTAGGCGACGGCGCCGCCCATGGAGTGCCCGAGGACGGCGGCGGGGGCCAGGCCCAGCGCGTCGACGAGGGCCGCGGTGTCGGCGACGTAGGTGTCGGGCCCGGGGTCGCCGCCGTGCGCGGAGTGTCCGTGGGCCCGCAGATCGGGGGCGACCACGCGGTAGCGTCCCGCCAGCGCCGCGGCGAGCGGCGCGAAGATCCGGCCGCGCCCGAAGTGGCCGTGCAGGGCGAGCAGGACGGGCCCGTCGCCGCCGGAGTCGAGGTAGCAGAAGCGGCTGCCGCCGATCGTGCGGCTGTGGGTGCTGAGCCCCGGGCCGGTGCTGGGCATGGCCGCGCTGCTCCCTGGGTGCGGTCTGGGCGGG
>NZ_JAAKZZ010001026.1 GCF_011045075.1 Streptomyces boncukensis | reverse complement strand
CACCAGCACCTTGCCCATCGTCTCGCGGGCCGCCATCGCCGCGTGCGCGCCGCCCGCTCCGGCCAGCGGGACGACCCGGTCGACGCGGGCGGTCAGCGCACCCCGCCGCGCGAGGGCGAACAGCTCGTCCGCCGTCCGCGCGAACAGCGGCGGCGCTTCCAGCACGCGTCGCATCCACAGGCCGTGCACGCCCACCGACCGTTCCGTCAGCTCGTTCACCGAGACGGTGTCGGACACCTCGCCGCGTGCTCCGACCGACACCAGCCGCCCGAACGGGGCCACTGCGGCGAGCCCCGCCCGCAGGGCCGGGCCGCCGACCGAGTCGAGGTAGAGGCCGACACCTTCCGGCAGCGCCTCGGGCAGCTCCCCGGGTGCGGCGACGGCCACCCGCGCGCCCAGGGACCGGACGAACGTCCGCTTCGCGGGGCTGGAGGCGACGCCGGCCACCGTCCGCGCGCCCAGTGCGAGGGCCAGCTGCACCGCCAGGTGGCCCACGCCCCCCGCGGCGGCCGCGACCGCCACGCTCTCACCCGGCCGCAGCCGCCCGGCGGTGACCAGGGCGCAGTAGGCGGTGCAGCCCTGTTCGAGCAGGCTCACCGCCTGGGCGTCGTCGATGTCGTCGGGCACCTCCACCGTGTACGCGTCGCGCGCGGCGGCCACCTCCGCGTAGCCGCCGCCCGCCCGCAGCAGCGCGACGACCCGCCGCCCGTCCGAGCGCCGCCGCCCGACCACGTCGACCCCGGGGACGGCGGGGAGCGGGGGCGGCGCGTAGACCCCCGCGCGGATCTCCAGGTCGGCGAAGTTCAGCCCGGCGAGCGTGACGTCGATGAGCGACTCGCCCTCGCCCGCGACCGGCTCCGGCACCGTCCCGGGCCGCAGCTCCTCGGGCCCGCCGAAGCGCCGCAGCACCACGGCCCGCATCCTCCCCGCCCCGGTACCCGTG
>NZ_JAAKZZ010001025.1 GCF_011045075.1 Streptomyces boncukensis | reverse complement strand
GCGCTCGCGGTGTTTGCGCGCCACGTCATTCGGGTTGGCCTGGGCGGCGGACTTGGCCTGGGCCTCCATGGCCGAGCTCTTCGCCTGTTCCTGGGCCCGCTCCGCGGTCTGCCCCTTGTCCTTCTGCGCGGTCTTCTTTCTCGACTTGGCCATGATCGCCTCCTGGAACCTCGAACGAGTGGCCGCCCTCAGCCTTACATGGGCTGATATGCCGCGCATGTCGGACAGATACCGTGCGTAAGCTTCACTGACCGGACGGCCGGATCGGCACGCCGATGATCGAGTTCCGGCTGATAACCCCCGGCGCGGTCGGGCAGACTCGAAGGAGCCGACCGGGAGGCCGACCGAGAGTGGGTGGATTGTGGACCGCTGCGTCGTCCTCGTGGACGCCGGGTACCTCTTGGGCGCCGCCGCGAGTCTGCTGGCAGGTGAGCCCAGCCGGTCCCGCATCAGCGTCGATCACACCGCGCTGATCCAGGCGCTGCGGGAGCAGGCCGAAGCCGACACCGAGCGCGCGCTGCTGCGCATCTACTGGTTCGACGGCGCCCCCGACCGGGTGCCCCAGCCCGAGCACCGCAGGCTGCGCGTCATGCCCCGGGTGACCGTCCGCCTGGGCGCGCTGACCCGCAGCGACGGCCGCTGGGCGCAGAAGGGGGTGGACGCCGCGATGCACGCCGAGCTCACCGAGCTGGCACGCAACCGCGCCTGCTCCGACATCGTGCTGGTCACCGGCGACGGCGATCTGCTGCCCGGACTGATGTCCGCCAAGGAGCACGGCGTCGCCGTCCATCTGTGGGCGGTGCAGGCCGCCGACGGCGACTACAACCAGTCCGAGGACCTGGTCGCCGAGGCCGACGAGCGGCGGGTGCTCGACCGCAGCTGGATCACCCGCGTCGTCCGCGCCAAGGACATGTCCGGCGTCTGCGCCCCGGCCCCGGAGCCC
>NZ_JAAKZZ010001024.1 GCF_011045075.1 Streptomyces boncukensis | reverse complement strand
TGTATAAGAGACAGCATACACCCCAGCCCCCCGCACCGCGACCTGATCCTCACCACCACCAGCCAAAACACCCGCCAGCCGAGCCCCGGCCCGAACATCCAGCTCGACCGGGAGATCAATCAGACCACCCCAACGCTGCGGGAGCTCCAGCGCAGCGACCCGGCCCAGACCCCACACCGCCGCCAAGTCCGGATCCTCCAGCCGATCCGAACGGCCCACCGACACCGCACCCCGCGTCAACACCCACAACGGCGCATCGATCCCGGCGTCACCCAACCCCTGCACCACAGCCAGCGTGTCCGCCCACCCGGAGGCGAGCAGCACCACACCGGACACGTCAGGCCCGGATACGCCGGACAGCTGCGCAACCTCCCCGACCGGCACGCTCACCACCGTCGCACCCGCCGCGGACAGCGCCCCCAACACCTCACCATCCCCGGACCCGATGACCACCCAGGTACCGGACAACGCCGCCGGAGGCAGATCGGCCAGCGGCTTCCAGGTGACCTGGTAGCGCCACGAATCCAGCGTGGAGCGCTCCTGGTGACGCCTGCGCCACGCGGACAGCGCCGGCAGCGCCGATTCCAGACCGGCCAACTCCTCCAGATCCTCACGCTCGACCGCATCCCAGAACACCGAGTCCAGGCCATGACCCACGGCCGACCTGACCGACGGCTCCGGCCAGTACCGCTGGCGTTGGAAGGCGTAGGTCGGGAGGGGGATCGTGCGGCCGCCCCAGTCGGTGAACACCTTCGTCCAGTCGATGCGGGTGCCGGTGGTCCACAGGCGGCTGAGGGCGGTCAGGGCGGTGTCGGTCTCGTCGCGGTCCCTGCGCAGCATCGGCGTGAACACGGCATCGGGGGCGGTGTCCTGGGCCATGCCGGACAGCACACCGTCCGGGCCCAGCTCCAGATACCGGTTGACTCCGAGCCCGGCTGTGGCCGTGATGCCGTCGGCGAAGC
>NZ_JAAKZZ010001023.1 GCF_011045075.1 Streptomyces boncukensis | reverse complement strand
GTCCCCGCCCCCATACGGCCGTGCGGGAGGAGAGCCCTCACCCTTCCTCCGCCGTCAGCCCCCCGTTGTGCGGCATCGGCTCCAGGTCGAACTCCCCGTCCCGCGCTCCCAGGACGAACGCCTCCCACTCCGCGACGGTGTACCGCAGCACGACGTCCGGCTCCTTCGAGTTGCGCATGGCGACCGCGCCGCCCGCAAGGTGAGCGATCTCCACCTTCTCGTCCTCCGGCCCGCCCGGTGCGCTCTCCCACACGGCGTCGGAGATGTCCATGGCGTACAGCTCTTCCTTCTCCTGCTGCGTCCCCATCAGCGCTGCTCCTCTCGTATCGCCGGCCACATTACGTGGCGTTCTCCGGGTGCTTCACGCGTGCGCTGCTCGCCCGCTCCGATCCGGTCAAGAGCGGTCTCATGCGATCAGTTCACCTGCGCCCCGGAAGTCTTGGACGTGCCACCGTTCGACTCGTAGGTTCTCCGCATGGGTCTGTGGTCGCTTCTGTTCAAACGGCGTCTGGTGAAGGAACCGCCGGAGGGCGTGCGGCCGCGTTCCGAGGAGGACCTCAGGGCTTCGCTGCTCGCACTGAACGGACCCGACGTCCCATGGGCTGTGCGTGACGGTGCGCCCGAGGGTGCCGATTTCGTCGCGGAGTGGCGGCTCGCGAATCGCGTCGTGCGCACGCTCACCATCCGGATGCTGCTGCTCCCGGAGGAGCACGAGGTACTCGCCATCGAGGAGCAGCACGAGGTCTCGGCGTACAGACAGCAGTGGGGCCGCGGGCCGGCCAGGACGGTTCGCAAGGAGTGGACCCTGGAGCGGGGAGCCGACGGGCGTCGGCACTTTCGCGAGTCGTTCAGCTTCGACAGCGCGGACATGACACAGTGCGTGCTGGACACCGTCCTCCAGGCGGGGTGGACCTGGCGGAGTCTCCTCTCGAAGGACTTCTGAAGTGGCCCCGTCACCCCCAGCCCCCCTCACAC
>NZ_JAAKZZ010001022.1 GCF_011045075.1 Streptomyces boncukensis | reverse complement strand
ATCAACGACTCCACCGACACCACCGGCAACCCCGCCGCATCCGCAACCTCCAGCGAGACCTCGCCACCACTCACGCCCCGCACTCTCACTCGCAACACCGAGGCACCCGACGCATACAGCTCGACCCCCGACCACGCGAACGGCAGTGCCGCACCCTCACCGACGAAGTCACCGACCCCGACCGCGTGCAACGCGGCATCCAGCAGCGCCGGATGCACACCAAACCGCTCCGCCTCATCCCGCACCGACTCCGGCAACACCACCTCCGCATACACGTCACCACCGTGCCGCCACGCCGCCCGCAACCCCTGGAACACCGGCCCATACACCAGCCCGGCCCCCGCCATCTCCTCATAGAACCCGTCAAGCTCCACCGGCTCCGCACCCGCCGGCGGCCACTGCGCCAAATCGAACGACGGCGGCGCGGCCTGCGGGGCCAGTACGCCCGTGGCGTGCTCCGTCCAGGACGCCTCCGGTTCGGCCTCGTCCCGCGTGTACACGACGAACGCGCGACGGTCCGAACCGTCCGCCCCGTCCACGGACACCTGGAGCTGTACACCGCCCGACTCGGGCAACGTCAACGGGGCGCTCAGTGTGAGCTCCTCGATCCGGCCGCAGCCCACCTGGTCTCCTGCCCGGATGGCCAACTCGGCGAAGGCCGTACCCGGCAGCAGGACCATCCCGCCGACTGCGTGATCTGCCAGCCACCGCTGTGTGTTGACCGCGAGTCGACCGGTGAAGACCACGCCGTCGGAGCCAGGCAGGGGAACCATCGCGCCGAGCAGCGGATGCTCGGCCGAACCCAGTCCCATCGACGCCGGGTCACGGTCCGCTGTCTCTTCCAGCAGCCAGTAGTGCTGGTGTTGGAAGGCGTAGGTGGGCAGCTCGACACGCCGGGCACCGGACTCGGCATACAGCGCCTCCCAGTCCACATCCTGACCCGCGACATGCACCCGCCCCAACGCCTGCAACACCGCAGACAC
>NZ_JAAKZZ010001021.1 GCF_011045075.1 Streptomyces boncukensis | reverse complement strand
CCCGGCGCCCCCGCCCCCGCTTCCGCACCGCCGAAGCGGGACGAGGTGGCGCACCCCGGCCCTGCCGAGTACCTCGGCGACACCGCGGACCGCACCGGCTTCGGCGGCCTGGAGGCCGTCGACGAGATCTCCATGGTGGCGGTGCCCGACCTCATGGCCGCCTACCAGCGGGGGACGATCGACCTGGAGGCCGTCAAGGCCGTACAGCTCGGGATGATCGCGCACTGCGAGCTGATGGGCGACCGGGTCGCGGTCATCGACCCGCCCCCGAGCCTGAACGCCCGCCAGGTGCAGATCTGGCGCCAGGAGACGGCGGGCTACGACTCCAAGTACGCGGCCCTGTACTACCCCTGGATCAAGTCCTTCGACCCGGGCACCGGCAAGTCCCGGCTGATCCCGCCGAGCGGCCATGTCGCCGGCGTCTGGGCCCGCAGCGACAGCGAGCGCGGTGTGCACAAGGCCCCGGCGAACGAGGTCGTACGCGGCGCCGTCGACCTGGAGCTGCAGATCACCCGCGGCGAGCAGGACATGCTCAACCCCCTCGGGGTCAACTGCGTGCGCTCCTTCCCCGGCCGGGGCATCCGCGTCTGGGGCGCCCGCACCCTCTCCTCCGACCCCGAGTGGCGCTACCTGAACATCCGCCGGTACTTCAACTATCTGGAGGAGTCGATCCTGCTCGGCACCCAGTGGGTGGTTTTCGAGCCGAACGACCACCGGCTGTGGGCCCGCATCCGGCGCAACATCTCGGCGTTCCTGGTGACCGAGTGGCGCAGCGGCGCACTCTTCGGCCAGCGGCCCGAGCAGGCGTACTACGTCAAGTGCGACGACGAGACCAACCCGCAGGAGTCGGTCGACCTCGGCCGGGTGGTGTGCGAGATCGGTGTCGCGCCGGTCCGGCCCGCGGAGTTCGTGATCTTCCGGCTGGCCCAGTTCTCCAGCGGCAGCGGCGAACTGGAGGAGTAGGCCCCGGCCCCCGGGTACCCCTCCTC
>NZ_JAAKZZ010001020.1 GCF_011045075.1 Streptomyces boncukensis | reverse complement strand
GTCCTGGGGGACATCGGTGGTGACGCTGACCACGCCGGGGCGCAGATCGCGGGGGGTGGGCATCTGGCTGCCGGGGAGCTGCACGGCAGCGGCACCGTGCGCGACGGCGGAGGCCAGCGCCTCCGGGCCGGAGGCGCCGGCGGCCAGCGCCGTCAGCAGGCCCGCGAGGGAGGCGTCGCCCGCGCCCACGTCGCTGCGTACGGCGTCGACCGGCGCGCTGGCGAAGGCGGTGCCGGAGGCGTCCACGAGCAGCTGGCCGGTGGCGCCCAGGCTGGCCAGCACCGTTCCGGCACCCGCGGCGTGGACGTCCTCCGCGGCCTTGACCGCGTCTCCCACCGTGCCGAGCGGGCGGCCGACGACCTCGGCCAGCTCGTCCGCGTTCGGCTTGACGACATCGGGGCCCTCGGCGAGAGCGGCCACCAGCGCCGGGCCCGAGCTGTCCAGCGCGACGCGTACCCCCGCGGCACGGGCACGCGCGACCAGAGCCGCGTACCACGCGTCGGCCAGCCCGCGGGGGAGGCTGCCGCAGCAGGCGAGCCACGTCGCGCCGCGCTGGACGGCTTCGGCCCCGGCCGCCTCGGTCGCGACGGCCTCCAGCAGTGCGGCGGACTCCTCGGCACTGATCTCGGGCCCGGCCGCGTTGACCTTGGTGAGGGTGCCGTCGGGCTCGGCCAGCGCGACATTGACCCGGGTCGAACCGCGCACCGGGACGCCGGCCACCGCGATGCCGGCCTCCTCCAGCAGCCGGGAGAGCAGCGCACCCTCGGGCCCGCCGAGCGGGAGCACCGCGACGGTGCGGTGCCCGGCGGCGGCCACGGCGCGGGAGACGTTGACCCCCTTGCCGCCGGGGTCGACCCGGTCCCCCTCGGTGCGCAGCACGCCGCCCCGGACGAGGCCGGGGATCTCATACGTACGGTCGAGGCTGGGGTTGGGGGTGAGGGTGAGCACTGTCATCGGAGCGGTGTTCCAGTCGTACGGAGGGACGGGGAG
>NZ_JAAKZZ010000101.1 GCF_011045075.1 Streptomyces boncukensis | reverse complement strand
GGTCCGGGCGGGCGGTGGCGGCGCTGGTACGGCGCGGGCCCCGGGCAGCCGGCGCTGCTGCTCGCGTCGTTCGCGCTGACGGGCTACGCCGGGGTGCGGCTGCTGGACGGCGACGCGCTCGGGGTCGCCGGATGGCTGGTGGGCGCGGCGGTGGTGCACGACCTGGTGCTGGTGCCGGTGTACGGCGCGGCGGACCGGGCGCTGCGTGCCGCGGCGGGCCCGTACGTCAACTATGTGCGGGTGCCGGCGTTTCTGTCGGGGGTGCTGCTGCTGGTGTGGTTCCCGCTGATCGTGGGACCGCCCGCGCGATACGGCCCCGCGACGGGGCTGCACGGCGCGGACTTCGGGCGGCGGTGGCTGCTGCTCACGGCTGGAGTGTTCGCGTGCTCGGCGCTGTGCCTGGCGGTTCGCGCAGCACGGCGCGCATCTCGCGCACGGTGTTCCAGGTCCCGCGCCACGTCCCGGTGACCTTGGAGCGGCCGGTGCGCGGCAGATAGGGCACGTCGCGCTCCGTGACGCGCCAGCCGGCGTCGGCGGCCCGGACGACCATCTGGAGGGGGTAGCCGCCGCGCCGGTCGGTGAGGTCCAGGCCGGTCAGCTCCGCGCGACGCGCGGCGCGCAGCGGGCCGATGTCGTGCAGCCGCAGGCCGGTGCGGCGGCGCACCATGCGGGAGAGTACGGCGTTCCCGGCGCGGGCGTGCGGGGGCCAGGCGCCGCGCTCCCGGGGGCGCCGCCGGCCCAGCACCAGGTCGCTCTCGCCCGCGTGGACGGCGTCGGCGAACGGGACGAGGAGGCCGGGGTCGAGGGAGGCGTCGCAGTCGCAGAAGCAGACGATGTCCGCGGTGGCGGCGAGCAGCCCGGCGTGGCAGGCGGCCCCGAAGCCGCGCTGCGGCTCGTGCACGACGTGCGCGCCGTGGGCGCGGGCGACGTCGGCGGAGCCGTCCGTGGAGCCGTTGTCGACGACGATGGCCCGCCAGCCCGGCGGGATCCGCTCGATCACCCAGGGAATGGCGGCGGCCTCGTCGAGGCAGGGCAGGACGACGTCGGCGACCGGGGACGGTGACGCGGGTGTGGTCATGGTCTCACCCTACGCAGTTGAAGCGGCGCGACACGGGCTTCGGCTCCTTACGAATCGCGGACGACGCCCGCTCGGCGGCCCCGCCCCCGCCGGGGGGTGCGAAGGTGGGCGTATGGAGGAGAGAGCGGAGCCGGGGCGGGTGCTGGTGGTGGAGGACGATCCCACCGTCGCCGAGGTCGTGGCCGGATATCTGGGACGCGCCGGGTACACCGTGGACCGCGCCGACACCGGGCCCGAGGCGCTGGAGCGGGTCGCGGCCCAGTGGCCCGACCTGGTGGTGCTCGACCTGATGCTGCCGGGCATGGACGGCCTGGAGGTGTGCCGCAGGATGCGCGACCGGGGCCCGGTGCCGGTCATCATGCTCACCGCTCGGGGCGACGAGGACGACCGCGTACTCGGCCTGGAGGTGGGCGCCGACGACTACGTCACCAAGCCCTTCAGCCCCCGCGAGCTGGTGCTGCGGGTGGAGTCCGTGCTGCGCCGCAGCCGCCCGCGGCCGGGCGCGGCGCCCGCCGGGCCGCTGCGCGCCGGGCGGATCGCGGTGGACCCGCGGGCCCGCAGCGCCACCAAGGACGGCGCGGACCTCTCCCTCACCGTGCGGGAGTTCGACCTGCTGACGTTTCTGCTGCGGCACCCCGGGCGGGCGTTCGGACGCGAGGAGCTGATGCGGGACGTGTGGGGCTGGGAGTTCGGCGATCTGTCCACGGTGACGGTGCATGTGCGCAGGCTGCGCGGCAAGATCGAGGACGACCCGGCCCGTCCGGAGCTGATCCAGACCGTGTGGGGGGTGGGCTACCGGCTGGACCGGCCGGACGGGGCGCCCCAGGGCGCGGCCGGCCCGGCCGGCCGGACGGAGGACTGACCCGGTGCGCGACCTCCTGCTCATCGCCCTGCTGGCGTTCGCCGGTGCCGCAGCGGCGGGCCTGCTCGGTGCGGCGGCGCTGCTGGTGCTGCGGCGCCGCTCGCTGGTGGTGTCCCTGGCCGTGGTCTCCGTGGTCGCGGTGACCGCGATGCTCGCGGGGACGCTGGCCGTGGCCTGGGCGATGTTCCTCAACCGGCACGACCTGGCCGTCGTCACCACGGTCGTCGCGATGGCCGCCGTGGTGTCCCTGGCGACCTCGATGCTGCTCGGCCGGTGGGTCGCCGCGCGCAGCAGGGAGCTCACCCAGGCCACCCGCTCGTTCGGGGAAGGCGGCAGCTTCTCCGCGCCCGCGGAGCAGCCCACGGCGGAGCTGGCGGCGCTCACCCGCGAGCTGGCCGCCACCAGCGCCAAGCTGGCCGCCTCCCGGGACCGCGAGCGGGCGCTGGAGAGCTCGCGGCGCGAGCTCGTCGCCTGGATCTCGCACGATCTGCGCACCCCGCTGGCCGGGCTGCGCGCCATGTCGGAGGCCCTGGAGGACGGAGTGGCCGACGACCCGGACCGCTATCTGCGGCAGATCCGCACCGAGGTGGAGCGGCTCAACGCCATGGTCGGCGACCTGTTCGAGCTGTCCCGGATCCACGCGGGCGCGCTCGCCCTGGCCCCGCACCGGATGGGCGTGAACGACCTGGTGGGCGAGGCGCTGGCGGGCGCGGACCCGCTCGCCCGGGAGCACGGGGTGCGCCTCGTCGGGCACGGGATCGACACCGTGCCGGTCGAGGTGGACCCCCGGGAGATGACGCGGGCCCTGGGCAATCTGCTGGTCAACGCGATCCGCAGGACGCCGGCCGACGGGACGGTGGCGGTGTCCGCGCGGCGCACCGGCGACGGCGACGGGGTGGTGCTGTCGGTGACCGACGGCTGCGGCGGCATCCCCGAGGAGGACCTGCCGCGGGTCTTCGACACCGGCTGGCGCGGCACGCACGCGCGGACGCCGACGCCGGGCGGCGCCGGCCCGCAGGGCGGCGCGGGACTCGGGCTGGCCATCGTGCGGGGCATCGTGGAGGCGCATCAGGGCCATGCGGACGTCCGCAATGTCGCGGGCGGCTGCCGTTTCGAGGTGACCCTGCCCACGGCGGTACGGGCCGGCTCCGGGTTCCCCGCAGGCTCGGCCTGAGGCTCCCCGGGGCTCCCCGGCAGGGAGGGGCCGCCGGGCGCCCCCTACACCGGAACCGGGGACCGCATCGTGGCCCTGGCGAACTCCCGCATGCCCTCCGCAAAGGAGATCCCCGCGCGCCAGCCCAGCTCCGCTCGGATCCGGTCCGACGAGGCGGTGATGTGCCGCACGTCGCCGAGCCGGAACTCGCCGGTGACGACCGGGTCCGGCCCTCCGTACGCCTCGGCGAGGGCTGCGGCCATCTCGCCGACGGTGTGCGGCTCGCCGCTGCCGGTGTTGTACGCGGTGAACCCGCTCCGCTCGCGCGGCGCCTCCAGCGTGCGGACGTTGGCCTCGGCGACGTCGTCCACGTGGACGAAGTCCCGCCGCTGGCCGCCGTCCTCGAAGACCGTCGGCGGCTCGCCGCGCGAGAGGGCGGAGCGGAAGAAGGAGGCGACCCCCGCGTACGGGGTGTCGCGGGGCATGCCGGGGCCGTAGACGTTGTGGTAGCGCAGCGAGACGGCGCTGCCGCCGGTCGTCCGGGCCCAGGCGGCGGCGAGGTGCTCCTGGGCCAGCTTGGTGGTGGCGTAGGTGTTGCGCGGGTCGGCGGGCGCGTCCTCGGTGACCAGGCCGGGCCGCAGTGTCGCCCCGCACCGGGGGCAGAGGGGGTCGAAGCCGCCCGCGCGCAGCCGGGCGGCGGAGCGCGGGCCCGGCTGCACGGCGCCGTGCTCCGGGCAGGTGTAGCGGCCCTCGCCGTAGACGACCATCGACCCGGCGAGCACCAGCCGCGGCACTCCCGCCTCGGCCATGGCGGTGAGCAGCACGGCGGTGCCGAGGTCGTTGCAGCTGACGTAGTCCGGCGCGTCGGAGAAGTCCTTGCCGAGGCCCACCATGGCCGCCTGGTGGCAGACCGCGTCCACGCCGCGCAGCGCGGCGGCGACCACTTCGCGGTCGCGGACGTCGCCGGTGATGCGTTCGACTCCGGGCACGGGGGGCGGCGGGTCGGCGTGCGCCGTGGGCAGCAACGCGTCCAGCACGACGGGCTCGTGCCCGTGCGCCGCCAGGGCCCGCACGACCCTCGATCCGATGAATCCGGCTCCGCCGGTGACAAGTACGCGCATCCGGTCACGGTACGGGCGGCAGCCCGCGGCGGACCGTGCGACAGGCCCGTCGTCACCGCTCCGTAAGGTCGCCGGTGCCGGGCGCGGGCGCGCGCCCGCGCTGCGGACCCGGTCGGCGGTGCGGCCCGCGCAGCCGCATGTCCGCGTCGACCACGCCCTCGACGGCGCGGGCGAGCCCGGCGGCCACCGGGATCATCCGGGTATGGCCGATCTCGCCCTCCAGGACCACCACGCCCTGCTGGACGGTGACGCGGACCTCGTCGGTGGGGAAGAGCGGGTTCACCACCTCGGTGCGCACCTCCTGCGCGATGTCCTCGTCCGCGCGGAGGAAGACCTTGAGCAGATCGGCGCGGCTGACGATGCCGGCGAGGCGGCCCTCGCCGTCGATGACCGGCAGCCGCTTGACGCGGTGCAGCGCCATGGTGCGGGCGGCCGACGACAGCGGCGCGTCGGCGTGGACGGTGACCGCGGGGGATGTCATCAGCTCCCCCGCGGTGACGGCGCCCGCCTTCACCAGGTCGTCCAGCACACGGGCCTGTTCGAAGCGGGCGGGCGCGCGGTCGTGGTACTGCTCCTTGGGCAGCAGGTCCGCCTCGGAGACCACGCCCACGACCCGGTCCTCGCCCTCCAGCACGGGCAGGGCGCTCACCTGCCACTCGTGCAGGATCCTGGCGACTTCCTTGAACGGCGCGTCGCGGCCCACCGCTGTGACCGTCCGCGTCATCACGTCGCCCACCGTGTGCGGGCTGTCGCAGGTCATCAGGGCCTTCCCCGCCCCGGCGCGTACGGGCCGTACAGATCGGTCAGCCGGGTACGGGCCCGGCGCAGCCGGTCGGCGACGACCTCGGCGACACCGCGTGCGAGGGCGGAGCCGATCTCCGGGTTCTCCTCGCACAGCCGGCGCACCGCCTCCGCGTCGTACTCGTCGGCGCGCACGGGGCTCGCGGTCCCGGCGCCCAGATGCCACTCGTACGGAGGGAACAGCCAGGACCAGCCCAGCAGTTCGCCGGGTCCGACGGTCTCGATGGGCACGGGGCGGCGGCCGGGCACCCGCAGGTCGAGCGCGACCGTGCCGGTACGCAGGACCCAGAAGCGGTCGGCCCGCTCGCCCTCCTCGAAGATCCGGGCGCCCACGGGGAAGGAGACCTCCTCCCCCAGCGCGCGCAGCTCGTGCCGGTGGCTCCCGGGCAGCACCCCGAAGAAGCCGTTCATCGTGCGCATGGTCACCCTCCGTTCGTTCACTCGGCCGGGACGACCGCGACGGGGCACCGGGCGTGGTGCAGGACGGCGTGGGTCACCGGGCCCAGCCGGGGTCCGAACCGGTGCCGGTTCCGGTGCGCTGCGATGACGAGCACGTCGGCCTCGGCGGAGGCTTCCGCCAGCCGGCGGGCCTCGTCCCCGAGGACGGCCTCGGTGCGGACCGTGACCTCCGGATGCTTCTCGCGCTCCTCGCGGACCGCGAACCGGGCCACGGCCGCGGCGGTCTGCTCGTCGGGGACGGTGGTCGGATAGGTGGAGAACCGCCACGCGCGCAGCACCAGCAGCTCGGCGCCGCGCCGCGCGGCCTCCTCGAAGGCGTAGCCCAGGGCCTCTTGATCGGCCTCCGACTTCAGGCCCATCAGCACCCGGCCGTGCCGGGCCTCGGCGTCCTCGCGGACCACCAGCAGCGGGCGCTCGGCGTGCGCGGCCACGGCCATGCTGACGGAGCCGAGCAGCAGCCCGGCGATGTCGCCGCGCCCCCGGTTGCCCACCACGGTCAGCGCCGCCCTGCGCCCCCGCCGCAGCAGTTCCGAGCCGGCGGGCTGGGACGAGACGGAGGCGGTGAGCTCCAGCCCGGGGTGCCGCTCCCGCAGTTGGCCGGCGGCGCGCTCCACCATGGCGTGGGCGCTCTCGAACAGGGCGCCCTGGTCCGCCGACTCCGGCGGGCCCGTCCGGTCCCAGGGCCGGCCGAGCAGGATCTCCAGCGGCACGCTGCGGAGTTCGGCCTCCTCTGCGGCGCGCTCCAGGGCCCGCCAGGCGGGCGTGGAGCCGTCGAAGCCGGCCAGTACACGGGGCTGCGAAACGGACTGCGAGGGGGTCATGCGGGGCCTCCCTGGACCGGGCGCTCGCGCAGGCGGCGCGGATACGGGTCGACGGCCTGACGCGGCAGCGGCCGCATCCGGACATCGAGCGGGGTGTCGGACTCCGGCCGCGGCGGGGTGATCAGTTCGTGGACGTCGCGGTCGGTGAGCGGGTCGGATCCGGACGGTCGTGCCGTCGGCGAGCGGCAGGTGTGCGGAGCCCCGGCGGCTGGTCACGGGCACCTCCCGGCGGACGGACGCGGCTGGTGACACCCTCAGCTTCGGGCGGGGGAAGCGGGGCTCCCAGGGGCCGATCGGCTCTCCGCCCCGGACGGAAGGCCCTGTTCCGGGGCCGTGGTTCCGGGGCCGTGCCGCGCACTGTCCCCTGTCGCATGGCCGTCATATGCTGATGCGCGGGGTGTGGCGACGGAGCGGAGAACCGGTGGGCGAGCACCTGCCGCAGTTGCGGCTCGACGAGCTGCTGGAGGAGCTGCAGCAGCGTCTGGACGCTGCCCGGGCCACCCAGAACCGGATGCACAGCCTGCTGGAGGCCGTGCTGAGCGTCGGGCGCGAGCTGGACCTCGGGCAGGTGCTCCACCGCATCGTGGAGGCCGCCGTGGTGCTCGCGGACGCCGAGTACGGCGCGCTGGGCGTGCTGGACGACAGGCAGCGGATCGCGCGGTTCCTGCCGGTCGGCATCCCGGACGAGTCGGCCCGGCGGATCGGCCCGTACCCCAGCGGCCACGGCATCCTCGGTGAGCTGATCCGCCATCCGCGGCCACTGCGCCTGAGGGACCTGGCCGAGCACCCCGCCAGCTACGGATTCCCCGCGAACCACCCGCCGATGCGGACGTTCCTGGGGGTGCCGGTCCGGGTGCGGGACCAGGTCTTCGGGAACCTCTATCTGACGGAGAAGCGCGGCGGCGCCGAGTTCGACGCGGACGACGAGGCGGTGCTGACGACGCTGGCCGTGGCCGCCGGGGTCGCCATCGACAACGCCCGGATGTACCACGAGAGCCGCCGCCGGGAGCAGTGGCTGGAGGCGAGCGGCGAGATCACCCGCACCCTGCTGTCCGGCGAGGCGGCGGGGGCGGTGCTGAGCCTGGTCGCCCGGCACGGCCTGGAGGCGGCGCAGGCGGACTCGGCGTGCGTGCTGCTGCCGTGCGACGGCGGCGGCGCGGAGGACGCGTTGCGCGTGGAGGTCGCCGAGGGCGCGGAGGCCGACCGGCTCGCCGGCGCCACGGTTCCGGTCCGCACCTCCCTCGCGGGAGCGGCCGCGGCCGAGGGGGCGCCGCGTGCCGTGCCGGACATCCGCACGGCGGAGGAGGGCTACGCGTTCCCCGGGCTCGACACCCCGCACGGGCCGGTGGTGGCGGTGCCGATGCCCTCGTCGAGCCCCGGGCTGACAGGCGCGCTGCGGCTGGCCCGGCACGCCGGAGGGCCGCCGTTCGACGCGGCGGACGTCAAGCTGCTGGCGAGCTTCGCGGGCCAGGCGGCCCTGGCGCTGGAGGTGGCCCGGCACCGCGCCGAGGCCGAGCAGCTCGCGCTGCTCCAGGACCGCGACCGGATCGCGCGGGACCTGCACGACCTGGCCATCCAGCGGCTGTTCGCGACCGGGATGACGCTCCAGAGCGCGGGGCGGCTCATCGACCGGCCCGAGGCCGCCGAGCGGGTCTCGCACGCCGTGGACGACCTGGACCAGACCATCAAGATCATCCGTTCCACGATCTTCGGGCTGCGGGCCCAGGAGGGGCCGGGCTCCGGGCAGAGCCTGCGCCACCAGCTCACCGCGGCCGTGAACGCCGGTGCGCAGTCTCTGGGCTTCGCCCCCTCGCTGACCCTGGACGGGAGGATCGACACCGATGTGCCCCGGCCCCTCGGCGACCATCTGCTGGCGGTGCTCGGCGAGGCGCTGAGCAACGCGGCGCGGCACGCGGGGGCGGGCCGGGTCGACGTCGCGGTCACCGTCGCCGACGAGGTCGTGCTGACCGTGGCGGACGACGGCGTCGGCATCGGCAGCGCCCCGCACACCAGCGGGCTGGTCAACATGCGCGCCCGTACCGAGCAGGTCGGCGGGTCGCTGGCCGTGGAGCCGTCCCGGAAGGACGGCACCGGCACCCGCGTCACCTGGCGGGCCCCCCTCCCACCCGGCTGAGCGACCCGCGACGCGACAGCGAGGGGCAGCCCCTGCCCGGCAAGGCCCGCCGGGCCCCGGCCCCCTCGCCCGGCGGGCGGGAGCGGGCGCGCCCGCTCCCGCGGCCTCCGCACCGCTTCGGGCCCCGCTCCGTCGTCGCGGCGCAACGCGTCGCCCACGCCGATGACGACGGTGCGCGCGCCCCGCCCCGGCCGCGGCGGCTCTACCGCAGCCATGGGTGCCGTACGACGAGCGGCAGCCGGGCCCACAGCCGCCCCAGTCCCCAGGTGGCTCCCGCCGCCGCGAAGGCCAGCACGGTCAGGACGGCGGCGTAGACGACGTGGTAGTCGACCAGCGGGTTGGTCGACATGCTCGGCGACCCGTCGGAGAGGTGCTTGGCGAGCGGCCACTCGGCGGCCCACATCAGGGCCATCATCACCGTTCCGGCCACCGCGGCGATCCGCAGCGCGACCCCGGCGAGCAGGGCGATCCCGATGCCGAGCAGGCCGGCCATGAACAGCCAGTCGGCCCAGGCGTCACCGGCCCAGCCGTTGAGGGGGGACTCCAGCGGTCCGACCTTCACCCCGCTGAGGAAGCCCTCGGTGGGCGAGCCGCCGTCCGCCCACGCGTTCTCGGCGGGGGTGGAGTAGCCCCAGCCGAAGGTCTTGTCGAAGAAGGCCCAGAGGAAGACGAAGCCCATTCCGATGCGGAGTGCCGCCAGTGCCCGGGCCACCGCGGTGGTCTGCGGGCCGTCGGGTCCCCGGGCGGAGTGCCGGGCCCCGGCGGTCGGGTCTTTCCTGTGGAGCAGCATGAGGCGTCCTTTCCCGAACAGGCGCTCGACTCCGCAGACCGGGCCGAGCGCCGCATCCTCGACTCCTGACACTCGAACCTTCCCGCGTGCGCTTCGGGCGCGGCAGTGGCTCTCCGGGCCGGGCAGGAGGGCCGAAGGTCCTGATCCGCTCAGCCGGTCCAGGTCCAGTCGGCGACCTCGGGGAGGTCGGTGCCGTGCTCCCGGATCCAGGTGTGGTGGCGCAGCCGGGCGTCCTCCATCGCCTGGCGCACCGGAGCCGCGCGGACGGCGAGGCCCGGCACGCGGTCGACGACGTCCATCACCAGCCGGTAGCGGTCCAGGTCGTTGCGGACGACCATGTCGAAGGGCGTGGTCGTGGTGCCGATCTCCTTGTACCCGCGCACGTGCAGTTCGTGGTGGCCGGCGCGGCGGTAGGTCAGGCGGTGGATGAGCCAGGGGTAGCCGTGGTAGGCGAAGATGACCGGCCTGCCGCGGGTGAACAGCGCGTCGTACTCGGCGTCCGGCATGCCGTGCGGGTGCTCCCCCTCGGGCATCAGCCGGGCCAGGTCGACGACGTTGACCACGCGTACCGCCAGGTCCGGCAGGTGACGGCGGATGAGCCAGGCGGCGGCCAGGACCTCCTCGGTGGGGACGTCACCCGCGCAGGCGAGCACCACGTCGGGCTCGCGGGCCGGGTCCTCGGTGCCGGCCCACTCCCACACCCCGGCGCCGCGGGCGCAGTGGGCGCGGGCCTCCTCCAGGCCGAGCCAGTCGAAGCAGGGCTGCTTGCCGGCGACCACCACGTTGACGTAGTCCCGGCTGCGCAGCGCGTGGTCCGCCACGGACAGCAGGGTGTTGGTGTCCGGAGGCAGGTAGACCCGCACCACCTCGGGCGCCTTGTTGAGCACGTGGTCGACGAATCCGGGGTCCTGGTGCGAGAAGCCGTTGTGGTCCTGCCGCCACACATGGGAGGTCAGCAGGTAGTTCAGCGAGGCGATGGGGCGCCGCCAGGGCAGCGCGCGGGTGGTGCGCAGCCACTTGATGTGCTGGTTGACCATCGAGTCGACGATGTGCGCGAACGCCTCGTAGCTGGAGAACAGCCCGTGCCGGCCGGTGAGCAGATAGCCCTCCAGCCAGCCCTGGCAGGTGTGCTCGGAGAGGATCTCCATCACCCGGCCGTGCCGGTCCAGGTGCTCGTCCGTCGCCACGGTTTCGGCCTGCCAGCTCTTGCCGCTGGCCCGGTAGATGTCCTGCAGCCGGTTCGAGTCGGTCTCGTCCGGGCCCACGAGGCGGAAGTCCCGCCGCTCGGAGGTGTTCTCCATGAGCTCCGCGAGCAGGCCGCCGAGGACGCGTGTGGGCTCGTGCCGGGTCGCGCCCGGCCGGTCGCTCTCGACGCCGACCGCGTACCGCTCCAGCGGCGGGACGGGCAGTTCGCGCAGCAGCAGCCCGCCGTTGGCGTGCGGGCTCGCTCCGAGCCGGCGCGCGCCCTCCGGGACGCACGCGGTGACCTGGCCGGTGGGGCGCCCGAGACCGTCGAAGAGCTCCTCGGGGCGGTACGAGCGCAGCCACTCCTCCAGCGCGCGCCGGTGGGCCGGATCGTCGCGCACCTCGCCGAGCGGCACCTGGTGCGAGCGCCAGGTGCCCTCCACGGGCAGCCCGTCGACCTGCGCGGGACCGGTCCAGCCCTTCGGGGTGCGCAGGACGATCAGCGGCCAGCGGGGCCGCTCGGAGACGCCCTCCTCGCGGGCGGTGCGCTGGATGAGGGCGATGCGGTCCAGCGCGGTGTCCATGGCCCCGGCCATGGCGCGGTGGACCCTCGCCGGGTCGTCGCCGGCCACGTGCAACGGCTCGTGGCCGAAGCCGCGCAGCAGGTCGTCGAGTTCGGGCTGGGGCAGCCGGGCCAGCACCGTGGGATTGGCGATCTTGTATCCGTTCAGATGCAGGATCGGCAGCACCGCGCCGTCGTACTCGGGATCGAGGAACTTGTTGGAGTGCCAGGACGCGGCCAGCGGCCCGGTCTCGGCCTCGCCGTCGCCGATGACGCAGGCGGCCAGCAGCCGGGGGTTGTCCAGGGCCGCGCCGTACGCGTGGGACAGCGAGTAGCCCAGCTCGCCCCCTTCGTGCAGCGAGCCGGGGGTCTCCGGGGCCACGTGGCTGGGCACGCCGCCGGGGAAGGAGAACTGCCGGAAGAGCCGCGCCATCCCCGGCGCGTCCCGGGACACGTCCGGGTAGGTCTCCGAGTAGCTGCCCTCCAGCCAGGAGTTGGCCAGCACCGCCGGCCCCCCGTGGCCCGGGCCCCACACGCACACCGCGTCCTGCCCGCGGGCCTTGATGACCCGGTTGAGGTGGGTGTACACGAGGTTGAGGCCCGGGGATGTGCCCCAGTGGCCGAGCAGCCGGGGCTTGATGTGCTCCGGGCGCAGCGGCTCGGTCAGCAGCGGGTTGTCCAGCAGGTAGATCTGGCCGACCGCCAGATAGTTCGCCGCCCGCCAGTGGGCGTCCAGCGCGTTCAGCTCCTCCTGGGTGAGGTCGGCGAGCGAGGACTGCGGCACATGACCCATGAGAGACCCTTCGTCGACTGATCGCCCTTATTGTCCGTTCGGACCCGCTCCGGCGCAGACTCCCACGGTCGTCCGGCGGGTCCCGCGCCGCCAGGGCCGGGCGGGCTCCCCTGGGGCCATCCGGCCCGGCCGCCGGGGAGGTCCGTGGTTCCGTTACGGTGAACTCCCCACCACCTTGCGATGGAACCCCCGTGACGGACAAAGGACACCGTGTGGCACCAGGGAGAAGGATTCTCGGCGGACTGGCGCTGCTGGCCGTCCTGGCCGGACTGGGACTCGCGGCCACGACCCGCACGGTGACCCGGGTGGACATCGCGCTCAACGAGGACGTGGCGACCGTACGGAACGGGGTGCTGACGGCGGTGGCCAAGGCGGCCACCTACGCCGCCGAGTCGGCGGTCGGCGCGGCGCTGGCCGTGCTCGTCCCGGCCGCGCTGTGGCTGTGGCGCCGCAGACGGGACGCGCTGCGCACGCTGGGCGTCCTCGGCGGGGCCATGGCGATCGCCTACGCGGCCAAGCTCTCGGTGGACGAGCACCGGCCGCCGCACCGGCTCTGGGTCATCCCCCCGGACAACGCGCACAGCTTCCCCAGCGGGCACACGGCCATCGCCGCGGGGCTCAGCGTGGCCGTCGTGCTGCTCGTGCCCGCGCACCGCAGGCTCCTGGCCGCCGCGGCCGGCGCCGCCTTCACCGCCGTGGTCGCCGCCGCCCGCGTCTATCTGGGCGTGCACTACCCGCCGGACGTCCTCGGCGGCGTGCTCTGCGCCGCCAGCGCCGCGCTGCTGACCTGCGGGGTGCTGCAGACCCCGGCCGTACGGCGCCGCGTGGAAGCGCTGGAGGAGCCGGCGGCGCGGGCCCGCCACGCACGCCGCTCCCCCGCTCCCCCGCGCCTGCCGACCGGCGGGCCCCGCTGACCCGCGCGCATATGCGGTTGTCCGCGGTCCCGGCGCCGCACTACCGTGCGCGGGTGGATCTCTTCGCACACTCCTGGACGGCGCTGCGCACGGCGGTCACCGAGCTGCCGGACCCGGACTTCGAACGGCCGTCCGGCTGCACCGGCTGGCTGGTCCGGGACCTCGCCTGCCACCTGATCATCGACGCGCAGGACGTCCTGATCACTCTCGCCACCCCCGCCGAAGGGGAACCGACCCTCGACGCGCTCGGCTACTGGAACGTCACGGACGAGCTGCCGACCGGGCAGGACCCGCTCGACGCGCTGACCGTCCGGCTGGCCGCCGCCTACGGGGAGCCGCGCCTGCTCACCTTCCACCTCGACGACGTGGGCTCCGCCGCCGGGCGGGCCGCCGCGCTGGCCGACCCCGCCGCCCGGGTGAGCACCCGCGACGAGATCCTCACCGTCGAGGACTACCTCGCCGCGTACGTCCTGGAGTGGACGCTGCACCATCTGGACCTCGTCGCACACCTCCCGGACGCGGCGCAGCCGCCCGCGGAGAGCCTGGCCCGGGCCCGCGGGATGCTGGAGGCGATCAGCGGCGCCACGTTCCCCGCGTCGTTCACCGACCAGGACGCGCTCCGGGTCGGCACCGGCCGCCGGGCGCCGACCGGCGCGGAGCGGGCGGAGCTGGGCCCGCTGGCCGCGCGGCTGCCGTTCGTCGTCGGCTGCTGATCCGCCCCGGACCACCGCCGGCGGCTGGGCTGCCCCGCCTCCGACGGGCGGACGCGCCGCCCCTCCGGCGCTACGATGAGGTGCCCGGGTCACCCTGTTCGACGGCCGGTCGGCGATGTCGGCGAGGAGCGGGTATGAGTCCGGACACCGCTGCTGCGCGGCAGAGCCGGAGGTGACCCGTGTTCTACTCCCTCCTGAAGTACGTGGTGCTGGGACCGGCGCTGCGCCTGCTGTTCCGGCCGCGGATCGAGGGCCGGGAGCACATCCCCGCCGAGGGTGCGGCGATCGTGGCGGGGAACCATCTCTCCTTCTCCGACCACTTTCTGATGCCCGCGATTCTGCGGCGGCGGATCACGTTCCTCGCGAAGGCCGAGTACTTCACCGGGCCGGGGCTCAAGGGGCGGGTCACGGCCGCGTTCTTCCGCAGCGCGGGGCAGATCCCCGTGGACCGGTCGGGACAGGGCGCCGGGCGCGCCGCCGTCGACGAGGGGCTGGCCGTCCTCCGCCGGGGCGAGCTCCTCGGCATCTACCCGGAGGGCACCCGCTCCCACGACGGGCGGCTCTACAAGGGGCGGGTCGGGGTGGCGTCGATGGCGCTGGAGGCCGGGGTGCCGGTCGTCCCGTGCGCGATGGTCGGCACCTTCGAGATCCAGCCGCCGGGGCGCAGGCTGCCGCGCCTCGGCCCGGTGACCATCCGCTTCGGGGAGCCGCTGGACTTCTCGCGGTACGCCGGGATGGCGGGCGAGCGCGTGGCGCTGCGCGCGGTCACCGACGAGATCATCCACGCGATCCTGCGGCTGTCCGGACAGGAGTACGTGGACATGTACGCACCGGACGCCAAGGCGGCGGAGCGGGCCGCCGGAGGCGCTGGGCCGAGGCCACGCACCCGGTTCCGGGGGCACCGCAGCGACGCTCCGTGACCAGCCTGCGAACGCCCTGCTCATGCCCGAACATACCGCACCAAAAGGCACTACTTTTCAGGGGGTGGCGGCGCTCGCCCGACCCTAGGGTGGGTGTATGGCTGACGGATCAAGGGCGTTCGTACTCGGCGCCACAGGACAGATCGGGATGGCGACGGTCGACGCGCTGCTCGCGGACGGCTGGGAGGTCACGGCGGCGTCCCGGAGCGGCGGCCGGGACGACGCCCGGCAGGCCGCCGGGGTGCGGTCGGTCGCCCTCGACCGGGACGAGGAGGGCGCGCTGGCCGCGGCCGTCGGCGACGGGCACGGGCTGCTGGTGGACGTCACGGCCATGACGCCCGCGCACACCCGGCAGTTGACGGCGCTGGCGGACCGGGTGGACTCCGCGGTGGTCATCTCCAGCGCCGCCGTGTACGAGGACGACGAGGGCCGCGGCTTCTCGGCGCAGGACGGGCCGCGCGGCTTCCCCCACTACCCCGTGCCGCTGCGGGAGACCCAGCGCACGGCGGCCCCCGGCGACGACAGCTACGACGCGCGCAAAGCGCTGCTGGAGCAGGAGTTGCTGGCGCTCGGGGACCGGATGCCGACGACGCTGCTGCGCGCGGGCACGGTACACGGCCCGTACTGCCGTGCACCGCGCGAGCTGTACTGGGTGAAGCGGTGGCTGGACGGGCGGCGGGTGCGGATCCTCGCGTTCGGCGGGCGGAGCCGCTTCCACCCGGCGCACGTGGACAACATCGCGGAGCTGGTGCGGCTGGCGGCCCGCCGGCCCGGTTCCCGGGTGCTCAACGCGGCGGACCCGGAGGCTCCGAGTGACGCCGCGATCGCGGAGGCCCTGGGCGAGGTCCTGGGCTGGGAGGCGGAGACGGTGCTGCTGGAGGACGGGGCGCCGGAGGCGGAGCAGGGGCTGGGGATGACGCCGTGGTCGATTCCGTACCCGGTGGTGCTGGACATGGCCGCGGCGGAGCGGGAGCTGGGCTACCGCGCGGTGACGACGTACGAGGAGTCGCTTCCGCGGACCGTGGAGTGGATCACCGGGCAGCTGCGGGACCGGGACTGGCGGGAGGCGTTCCCCGCGCTGGCGTGGTTCTTCGGGGACAGGGACCCGTTCGACTACGCGGCGGAGGACCGCTGGCTGGCGGCGCGCAGCGGCTGACGCGCGGCCGTGCGGTGGCCGGGGTGGCGGGGCGGCCGGGGTGCCGGCGCCCCGCCACCGGGCGTGCCGGACTACGTCGCGGCTACGGCTGCTTCACGGCCGGTACCGCTGCCGCCTCGGCGTCGGCGGTGGCCTTCTTGACGGACTTCTGCGGCTCGGGGGCGGCGTGCGGACCGCAGGTGACGTCCTTGGCGCCGACGGTGCCCTTGAGCAGGTACGCCTCGACGCGCTTGTTGATGCACTCGTTCTTGAGGTCGGTGACGCCGTGGGAGCCCGCGTCCCGCTCGGTGATCAGACGGGAGCCCTTGAGGCGCTTGTGCAGCTCGACGCCGCCGGGGTACGGGGTCGCGGCGTCCCGGGTGGCCTGGACGATCAGCACCGGGTGGGCGGTGCGCGCGCGGATGTCGAGCGGGCGCTGCTGCTTGACCGGCCAGACGGCGCAGGGGTAGTTCAGCCAGGCGTTGGACCAGGTGAGGAACGGGTAGTCGCGGTGCAGCCGGGTGTTGTCGCGGTCCCACTTCTTCCAGTCGCGCGGCCACTTGGCGTCGTTGCACTCGACGGCGTTGTAGACGGCGGTGCCGTTCTCGGCGCTCTTGTTGCCCGCGACGTCGGAGAGGTCGGGGCCTGCGGCGTCGATGAGGGGCTGCTGGTCGCCCTTGGCGTAGGCGGACCAGGCGGCGGCGACCCGCGGCCAGTAGGAGTCGTAGTAGGGCGCGTTCTGGAAGAAGCCGAGCAGCTCCTCGGGGCCGACGACGCCGCCGAGGGGGTTCTTCTTCGCGGTGGCGCGCAGCTTCTCCCAGCGGGCCTGGACCTTCTCGGCGCTGTCGCCGAGGCCGTAGACGTCGTCGTGCTCGGCGACCCACTTCTGCCAGTCGTGCCAGCGGGTCTGGAAGGCGACGTTCTGGTCGAGGTTGACCTCGTACCAGATCTTCCTCGGCGACGGGTTGACCGCGCTGTCGGTGATCATCCGGCGGACGCGGTGCGGGAAGAGCTCGGCGTAGGCGGCGCCCATGTAGGTGCCGTAGGAGACGCCCAGGAAGTTGAGCTTCCGGTCACCGAGCGCGGCGCGCATCACCTCCAGGTCGCGGGCCGCGTTGGGGGTGGTGAGGGAGGCCAGATACGCCTTGTCGTTGCGCTCGGCGCAGCCGTCGGCGTACTCGGTGGCCCGCTTGCGCTGGGCGCGCTTGTCGGCCTCGTCGTCGGGGACCGGGTCCGGCTTGGGGCCCTTGGCCCACTCCTGCGGGTCGGCGCACGAGATGGGCGCGGAGTGGCCGACGCCGCGCGGGTCGAAGCCGACGAAGTCGTAGGCGGCGGCCGTCTTGGTCCACAGCGGGTTCCGGCTGGTGCTGCGGGTCGGGAAGAACAGGCCGGAGCCGCCGGGTCCGCCGGGGTTGTAGACGAGGGAGCCCTGCCGCTCGCGCTTGCTGCCGGTGCTCGCGGCGCGGTCGACGGCGATCTTGATCGTCTTGCCGAACGGCTTGGCGTAGTCGACGGGTACGGTGACCCAGCCGCACTGGACGGGGGCGCGCAGCCCCCAGTCCTCGGGGCAGTCCTTCCAGTCGATGCCGGCGCGCGCCGCGCGGGCCGCCGCGATCCGCACGCCCCACGCCTCGGCGCCGCCGTGCTTCCAGGACGTGCTCTGCCGCTTCGCCGCCGAGCCGCCCTCGCCGCCTGCCGCGGTGTCGGCGGAGGCGGCCGGGACGGCTATCAGACCGGCGGTGAGGGCCCCCGCCGCGAGGGTGCCCGCAGCGGCTATGGCCGCTTTGCGTCTCTTCACGTGTGCACCTTCCCCTGTTGGGTGGCTGTCAGGAGGATCTTTGCCCCTGACCGGCGGCGGGGGACAGGGCAGGCGAACGTTCTTTACCAAGCCGTAAATGTGTGCGCCTGGTCGAGCAGCCGTCTCACCTGGAGGGCGTCCGGGGCGACGGCCGTGGCCAGCGCGGCGGGACCGGCCAGCGGGATGAGCGCCGCGGTCTCCCCCAGCATCCGGGGGCCGGGCGGCCCGTCGGCGAACTCCGGGTCGACGAGGAGGAGCTGGCCGACCGCGCGGTGGCCGCCGAGGACGGCGCCGCTGTCCCAGCCGGGCGCGCCGGGCCCGAAGTCCAGCCGCTGGTCGAGCAGCGGGCGGCCGGCGCGGTGCACGGTGAGCCGGGTGCCCAGGCGCCCCGGCTCCTCGCCCGCCCGGCCCAGGACCTGCTCGTCGCGCAGCACCAGCCGGGCCCCCGGGGCGAGGTCGACGCGGATGTGCTGGTGGAGCACGCTGCCCGCGGCGGCGATGAGCGGCTCGGGCAGCCAGTGCACGGCGGCCCCTTCGGCGACGCTCAGCCGTACGTCGTACCGGGCGGCCCGCGGCACCCGTCCGGGCAGCGCGATCGTGGCGGCGCTGGAGTCGAACACCAGCCGCGCCCCCGCCTCGGCGCGGGCCTCGATCGCGAGCCGGTCGCCGCCCAGCGGCGCGCTCATGGCGCCCACCAGGGTGACCCGCGCCTGCCCGGGAGCCGCGGCGCGGGTACGGCGCAGCGCGAGCGGCCCCTCGCCGCTGAGGAGCGGCAGCACCGTGCCCCCGTGCCCGTCGGCCGCCGCGGTGATCCGCGCGGTGGCCCGTACGCCGGCGGGCGGCGGCGCGGAGGGCGCCGCCGGGGCCGCCGGAGCGGCAGCGGCAACGGGAGCGGGAGCGGCGGACACGGGGGCGG
>NZ_JAAKZZ010001019.1 GCF_011045075.1 Streptomyces boncukensis | reverse complement strand
CGGCCCCGGCGCATCCCGCGCTGGCGGTGCTGCGGGAGCTGCCGGGGGTGGCGGACGCGGCGCTCGTGGAACGCGAGGGACTCCCGCCGCTCGCCTACGCCGCCCCGGACCCCGGTGCGGCCCCCGGCGGAGTGACGCCGACCGGCCTGCGGCTGGCACTCCGCTCCGCGCTGGCCGGAGACCATCCCGAACTGGTGCCGGAATATGTGGTGCTGGTCGACGCGTTGCCCCGTACCGGGACCGGCGAGGCGGATCCCGGGCGGCTGCCCGGGGACTTCCCGGTCCGGGCGGGTACGCGCGTGCGGCTCACGGGGACGCGCGCGCGTACTGTGCTCGCCGCCTTCGCCGAGCTGCTGGGCGGACACCCCGGCCCGGACGCGGACTTCTTCGTCCTCGGCGGGCACTCCCTGCTGGCCGTCCAGCTCGCCGAGCGCCTGCGCGAGCGGCTCCGGCTCCCGCTCACCGGGCTCGACATCATGGAGCACCGCACGCCCCGCGCGCTGACCGGGCTGCTCGACGCGCGCGCCCGGGAGCGCGACGCGGCGGTGGCCGCGCCCGGCGGGCCCGCGCGCCCGCCGGCGGACCGGGGCACGGTGCTGGTCACGGGTGCGACGGGCGGCGTCGGCGCCTTCGTGACGCGGGAGCTGGCGGCGCGGGGCTACGCCGTACGCGCGCTGGTCCGCGCGGAGTCGGCCCACCTGGCGGCGCCCGGCACGGAGGTCGTCGAGGGGGATCTGCGTGCCACCGGCGGTCTGCGCGAGGCCGCCGAGGGCGCGGTGGCCGTCGTCCACGCGGCCTGCACCTTCACCGACCACGACCTGGACCGCGCCGCGATGCGCGCGCTGCTGGACGGCTGGCGCCGCGGCCCGTTCGTCTTCGTCAGCAGCACGGACGCGTACGCGGCCCCGGGGGAGGCGCCGAGCGCCTACGGCAGGGCCAAGCGCGACTGCGAACGGATGCTGCTGGAGGCGGGGGCGGCGCAGGCGGGGGAGCGG
>NZ_JAAKZZ010001018.1 GCF_011045075.1 Streptomyces boncukensis | reverse complement strand
GGGAAGGGCCGCACCGTGACCCCCGCCTTCTCGGCCAGCTCCGCGAACTCCACCGTCCGCTCGCCCAGCCGCAGCCACACGAAGTTGGCCTGCGACTCGGGGACGGTCCACCCCTGGTCCCGCAGCGCCCCGGTGACCCGCGTCCGCTCGGCCACCAGCGCGGCCACCCGCTCCAGCAGCGCCGGCTCGCTCCGCAGCGACGCCACCGCCGCCTCCTGCGCGATCTGGCTCACCCCGAACGGCACCGCCGTCTTCCGCAGCGCGGCGGCCACCGGCTCATGCGCGATGGCGAAGCCGACCCGCAGCCCCGCCAGCCCGTACGCCTTGGAGAAGGTCCGCAGCACACACACGTTCGGCCGGTCCCGGTACAGCTCGATGCCGTCCACCACCCGCTCGTCCCGTACGAACTCGCGGTACGCCTCGTCCAGCACCACCAGCACCCGGGAGGGCACCCGGTCCAGGAAGCGCTCCAGGTCGGCGCGGGGGATGGCCACCCCGGTCGGGTTGTTCGGATTGCAGACGAAAATGAGCCGGGTGCGCTCGGTCACCGCTTCCGCCATCGCGTCCAGGTCGTGCGCCTCGCCCGCCGTCAGCGGCACCTGCACGGACGTCGCGCCGGAGATCTGGGTGATGATCGGATACGCCTCGAACGAGCGCCAGGCGTAGACCACCTCGTCGCCCGGCCCCGAGGTGGCCTGGAGGAGCTGCTGCGCGATTCCGACCGAGCCGGTGCCGGTCGCGATGTGCTCGGCCGGGACCGAGAAGCACCCGGCCAGCTCGGCGACCAGCCCGGCGCAGGACATGTCCGGGTAGCGGTTGAAGGACGCCGCCGTACCGGTGACCCGCTCCAGCACGCCGGGGAGCGGGGGGTAGGGGTTCTCGTTCGAGGACAGCTTGTAGGAGACGGGCCCGTCGGCCGCCGGGGGCTTGCCGGGCTTGTACGCCGGGATGCCCTCCAGCGCGTCCCGCAGCCTCGGGCCCCCCGGGGCCGCCCCCTCCCG
>NZ_JAAKZZ010001017.1 GCF_011045075.1 Streptomyces boncukensis | reverse complement strand
ATCGGGGGCGGTGTCCTGGGCCATGCCGGACAGCACACCGTCCGGGCCCAGCTCCAGATACCGGTTGACTCCGAGCCCGGCTGTGGCCGTGATGCCGTCGGCGAAGCGGACGGGCTGGCGGACCTGGCGCAGCCAGTACTCCGGCTGCTGCATGGCGCCGGCCTCGGCGACCTCACCCGTCAGGTTCGATACGACCGGAATCCGCGCCGGGCTGAACGTCAGCCCGTCCAGGACGGTGGCGAACTCCTCCAGCATCGGCTCCATCAGGGCTGAGTGGAAGGCGTGCGAGACCGCCAGGACGTTGACCCGTCGGCCGTGGGCGGTGCACTCGGCCGCGTAGCGCTCGATGGTCTCCAGGTCGCCGGAGAGTACGAGGGAGTGGGGCCCGTTGACGGCGGCGACATCGAGTCCGGAGTCGGCGACGTCGGCTTCGGTGGCCTGGATGGCGAGCATGCCGCCGCCGGTGGGGAGTGCCTGCATCAGGCGGCCACGCTCGGCCACCAGGGTGCAGGCGTCGTCCAGGTCGAGGATGCCGGAGATGTGGGCGGCGGTGATCTCGCCCAGGGAGTGGCCCAGCAGCACGTCCGGGGTGATGCCCCAGGATTCCACCAGCCGGTAGAGGGCGACTTCGAGGGCGAACAGGCCCGCCTGCGCCCACAGGGTGCCCTCCAGCCCGATGCCGTCGGCCAGCACCGCGCGCAGCGGACGCTCCAGGCGGACATCCAGGCGGGCGCAGACCGCGTCGAAGGCTTCGGCGAAGACGGGGAACTGCTCATACAGCCCCAGGCCCATTCCGACACGTTGTGAGCCCTGGCCGGTGAACAGCACCGCCAGGCGGCCCTCGTCGGACACCCCGGTGGCCAGGACATCGTCTCCGGTCAGGACTGCGCGGTGTTCCAGGGCGGCGCGTGTGGTGGCCAGCGACCAGCCGACATCCACCACATCCAGCTCCGGCCGCTCGGCGACGAAGGCGCGGAGCTGCTTGATCTGTTCCTGCAGGG
>NZ_JAAKZZ010001016.1 GCF_011045075.1 Streptomyces boncukensis | reverse complement strand
GACGGGCGGGACAACGTGCGGCTCCAGTGGTGTGTGGCGTCTGCATCCATGGTGCCCTACACGGGGCGGGGGCCGCGGGCGCCTTCCGGCTCCTCGGCTCCCTGGCTCCCCGGCGCCTCGGCGTCCCCCGGGGGGCGGGCCAGCGGTTGCCGCTCCGGCGGAGGCGTTCCCATGATCGAGCATGACCACACAGCCCGCCCGGCCGGCACCGTCCGCGCCCTCCGCGCCGTCCGAGCAGTCCATGCGTGCGGCGGACCGGCGCGGCGGGCCGGGGCACTCGGTGCTGCTCGCCGTCCTCCTCGCCCTGCCCGCGATCAAGGTGGCCTGGACAGTGGGCGGCGGCCGGGCCGCCTGGGAGGTGTTCGTCGTCCTCCAGCCCGCCAACTGGGTGGACATCCCCATCGGGATGCTGCTGAGCAGTCCGCTGCTGGCCGCCGTCCTGGCCGTCGTCGTCTCCCGCGTGGTCATCGCGTACTTCGCGGCGCGTGGTGCGGTGCCCTCCGGGCGGAGCCGCGCCGAGATGGTGCGGATCACCGGGCTCTTCCTCGTCACCCCGTTCGCCTTCGGGACGCTGATGGCGGTCTTCTACGGACCCTGGTGGGGGCTGGGCACCGGGCTGGGCATCCTGGCGCTGCGCTACGGCGTGCTGGCCGCGTACCGCAAGGGCCACCGGAAGGTGGTGGCGACCGAGACGGCGGCGGCGCTGCTGCTGATCGTCGTCGTCCTGCCGGTCGCCGGGCTCGCCTCGGCGCTGAACGGCGAGTCCTGGGCGCCAGTCCTGCACTGCACGGTCGACGACGGCGAGGGCACCGACCGGCAGCGGGTGATCGAAATGGGCCGGCAGGGCAACGGGATCTACGGCTGGAGCACCGACAGCCACGCGGTCGTCACCGGCACCGCCTGCGCCCTGGACGAGAGCCGGGTCGTCCGCGAGCCGTGGTGGCGGGACGTGTGACCGGGCCCGTCCGGGCGTGACCGGGCCCGTCCGGGGCGGACTCGGGATG
>NZ_JAAKZZ010001015.1 GCF_011045075.1 Streptomyces boncukensis | reverse complement strand
TGTGTATAAGAGACAGCCACACCCTCGGCCACGCCCAGCGCCACGTCCTCGCCCCCCGTGTCGCACCGGCCCGGCCCCGTGCGCAGCACCAAGCCCCCGCGCCGCAGCGTGCGCCCGGCCGCGCACCCCGTGCTGTTCGCCGCCGGGGCGCAGAGCGAGCGGGTCCGCGAGCTGCAGGCGCGGCTGCGCCAGCTGAAGCTCTTCGACCGCAATCCGACGGGCTACTACGGCACCGTCACCGCCGCCTCCGTACGCGGCTTCCAGCGCCGGCAGGGCGTGCCCCGGACCGGCACCGTCGACAGCGCCCTGTGGGCCGCGCTGCGCGCCCGCACCCAGCGCCCGGCGCACGACGAGCTGTACCCGCCGACCACCCGCCCCCTCGACGACCCCGACCCGCGCTGCAGGACCGGGCGGGTGCTGTGCATCAGCAAGGACAGCCGGACGCTGGCCTGGATGGTCGACGGCACGGTGCGCTCGGCGATGGACGTCCGCTTCGGCTCGGCGTACACACCCACCCGCGAGGGGCAGTTCAAGGTCGACTTCAAGAGCCGCCGCCACCACTCGACGCTCTACGACACCCCGATGCCGTACGCGCTCTTCTTCAGCCGGGGCCAGGCGGTGCACTACTCCGCGGACTTCGCGGCGAGCGGCTACACGGGCGCCTCGCACGGCTGCGTCAACGTGCGGGACAAGAAGAAGATCGCCGCGCTCTTCGACCAGGTGCGGGCGGGGGACAAGGTGGTGGTCTACAAGTAGGGGTCCGCTTCGCGGCTCCGGTATGTGGCGCGAGCGGGGCCGGGGGAACGTGCCCCGCCCGCGCCAATCGCGCGTGCCCGGAGGTACGGGGGGAACCTCGGGCTGTTCCGCGCCGCCGATGACCAGTCGGCTCACTCATTACTGCGCCGGACTGCGAAAAAGTGTCACACCGGGGCCCATGGCTGTCCGGCATCCTGCTTGTGCGGGGGCTTGGTCTGTGCCAGGGGGCGCCCCGCGAACGGTGCGGGGGG
>NZ_JAAKZZ010001014.1 GCF_011045075.1 Streptomyces boncukensis | reverse complement strand
CGCCCCGCCCCCGGACACGGAGGCGGACACGGAGGCGGCGGGGCGGGAGGGTGCCCGGTGAGCCCGCGGCGCGCCGACGGGATCGGCGGCCGGGCGGCCGTCGCCGGGATCGGGGCCACCGAGTTCTCCAAGGACTCCGGCCGGAGCGAGCTGCGGCTCGCGGTCGAGGCCGTACGCGCCGCGCTCGACGACGCCGGACTCGCCCCGTCCGACGTCGACGGCATGGTCACGTTCACCATGGACACCAGCCCCGAGATCACCGTCGCGCAGGCCGCGGGCGTGGGGGAGCTGTCGTTCTTCTCCCGGGTGCACTACGGCGGCGGCGCGGCCTGCGCGACCGTGCAGCAGGCCGCGATGGCCGTCGCGACCGGCGCAGCGGAGGTGGTCGTCTGCTACCGCGCCTTCAACGAGCGCTCCGGACGCCGCTTCGGATCCGGTGTCCTCAGCCGCGAGCCGACCGCCGAGGGCGCAGCGCTGGGATGGGTACTGCCGTTCGGACTGCTCACCCCTGCGGCGTGGGTCGCGATGGCCGCACAGCGCTATCTGTACGCCTATGGGCTGACACCGGAGGTTTTCGGCCATGTCGCCGTGACGGACCGGGCGTACGCGGCGACGAACCCCGCCGCGTACTTCCACGGCAGGCCGCTCACCCTCGCCGAGCACGCCGCCTCGCGCTGGATCGTCGAGCCGCTGCGGCTGCTGGACTGCTGCCAGGAGACGGACGGCGGCCAGGCCCTGGTCGTCACCTCGGCCGAGCGCGCGCGGGATCTGCGCCACCCGCCGGCCGTGGTCACGGCGGCGGCGCAGGGGGCCGGGCGCGCGCAGGAGCAGATGACGAGCTTCTACCGGGACGGGCTGACGGGACTGCCGGAGGCGGGCGTCGTGGCCCGCCGGCTGTGGCGGTCGGCCGGGCTGGGGCCCGCCGGGATCGACGTCGCGATCCTCTACGACCACTTCACCCCGTTCGTGCTGATGCAGCTGGAGGAGTTCGGGTTCTGCGGGAGGGGGGAGGGC
>NZ_JAAKZZ010001013.1 GCF_011045075.1 Streptomyces boncukensis | reverse complement strand
CGGCCCACCCCGCCCAGTTCGCCCGGGCGCGGGGAGCCTCGGTCGCCGGCAGCTGCCGCAACCCTGCGGCCGACGAGGCCCACGAACTCGGCGTCGAGCCGGTCGTGGGTTTCGGCTTCGACCCGGCCCCCCTCGCGGAACGGTTCGATCTCGTCCTCGACACGCCCGGCATGCTTCCCTTCGCCGCGGCCCGAACGCTGCTGAAGCCCGGCGGAACCATCGTCGACATCGTCCCAACCCCGGCCAAAATGATCAGAAGCGCACTGCCCGGCCCGTTCCGGGCGATGATGGGCCGGCCGGTGACCGCCGACCTGGAGGGGGTGGCCCGGACCCTGCGCCTGCCCATCGCCCGTACGGTCCCGTTGGCCGAGGCGATTCCCGCCCTGACGGAGCTGGAGCGCGAGCAGCGCCCGAAGGGCGGCAAACTGGTCATCGCCATGGCCGGAGGCTGAGCCGGACACGCTCTAGTGGTGCTTCGTCAGGTTCTCGGTTTGGTTCTGTTGCGGGGCAGGCGTCGGCCGCAGGTGGTGCAGGTGCCGGTCCAGCACTGCAGCAGGCCCTGGAGAGCGTCGAGGACCTGGTAGAGGGTCAGGCCGGCGTGTGGACTTTGGGGTCGAGCCGCCTGAGGGTGAGGAAGGCTTGGGCGGCTGTGGCGAGGGTGACGTGGTGGTGCCAGCCGCGCCAGGTGCGGCCCTCGAAATGGTCCAGACCGAGGCCGTACTTGAGTTCGCGGTCGCCGTGTTCGATGCGCCAGCGCATCTTCGCCCAGCGGACCAGGTCGGCGACCGGGGTGGTGACGGGCAGGTTGGTCATCCAGTAGCCGGCCGGCTCGTCCGCGTCTTCGGGCTGCTCGACCAGCAGGGTCCGCAGCGGCAGAACACCGTCCCAGCGGCTGCGCCCCCCGTTATGGTCTTCGCGGTCCTGCAAGAGGGCTGCTGGCCTCCGGGCCCGGCATGGCTGTTCCCCCCTGTTGGAAGTCGATGACCTGGGGGGTGGTGCCACCGGGCCCGAGAGGCGCCGTTGG
>NZ_JAAKZZ010001012.1 GCF_011045075.1 Streptomyces boncukensis | reverse complement strand
CTAGATGATTGATGTGCTTTCGCTCTGTCTGGAACGGCGAAGAGTGCCCAGGATTGGTGCTGAGAACACTGGCTCGACCCGTGGGGCGTGCTGTGAACACCGATCTGGACACTCTCCTGACCGCACTGTACGTCGAGCTGGATGACGGCATCATCCCCTCTTGCAGGACGAGTTCGGGTCCGGGGCACCCGCTGGAGGTGACCGATGCGGAGCTGGTGTGCCTGGCGGTCGCGCAGGTGCTGTTGCGGTTCAACGATGAGCGGCACTGGATCCGCTCGGCCCCGGTTGTGGTCGGGCATCTCTTCCCGAGGCTGCTGTCGCAAAGCGAGTACAACCGGCGGCTGCGCGGGGCCGGTGACCTGCTGGAGGCTTCCCTGCGCTGGCTCGCGGTCCGGACCCCGTCGAGCTTCGACGGGGTCCGGCTGTGGGACGGCACTCCCGTTCCGTGCGGCTCCTCGCGTCAGACCGCGCAACGCTCGGACCTGTTCGGATGGGCCGGCTATGGCATGGACAAGTCCCATCACCGCTTCTACTGGGGTGTCGAGCTGATGCTGGCGTGCGCCCCGGACGGGCTGATCACGGGGTTCGTCATGGTCAACCCGAAGCTCGTCAAGGAGCGCGACGCGATGCGGATGATGTTCGCGCTGGAGAAGAACCGGCCCCGTCCGGGCACCACCGGCGTCTGCGACAAGGGCTTCGCCGGGGCCGGCTTCGAGGCGGACATGGCCGATCTGGGGATCACTGTCATCCGCCCCGCCCGCAAGGACGAGCCGGATCCGGGGATCTTCCCGTACTGGCTCCGCCAGCGCATCGAGTCGGTGAACTGGACCCTCAAGGGCCAGCTCGGCCTGGAAGTCCACGGCGGCCGGGTCCTCTCCGGTCTGTGGGCCAGGGTGCTCCAGCGGCTCCTGGCCCTCAACACGGCGATCTGGCACAACTGGGCCTGCGGAGCCGACAGGAAACGCTCGCTGATCCACTACGACCACACGGCCCCGCTGGCCAGCACGTAAAAGCACATCAACCATCTAG
>NZ_JAAKZZ010001011.1 GCF_011045075.1 Streptomyces boncukensis | reverse complement strand
TATAAGAGACAGGGAGGGGTGCTGCGTCATGTGCCGATTCGCTCCTCGCACGGACCTGTGCCGTAACATCGATTACGGTGGGCAGGTCTGCTGAAATGCATTGCTCAGGATCGTAAGCCACGTCACAAGAAAGTCAATGCCTGTAATGGAAGATTCAGGGGATCGGGTGAGCGACGGCATCACGCGCCTGCGAACGGCGGTGCGCGACACCTGGGAAGAGCTGTCCGCCTCCGAGCGGGCGGTCGCGCAGTATCTGGCGAGCGCGCCCGCCGAGCGGCTGCTGTTCGCCAGCGCCCAGGAGCTGGGCTCCGAGAGCGGCACCAGCAACGCGACCGTCGTCCGGGCCCTCCAGCGGCTCGGCTACGCCGGACTCCCGGCGCTGAAGCGGGGCCTGGCCGCCGACTTCACCCACGCCGTGCCGCCCGAAGTGCGGCTGCAGCAGCGCATCGCGCACGTCGGTCCGGACCTGGACGGAATCTGGGGCGACGTGTTCGACGAGGCGCAGGAACGGATCGAGCACGGCCGGAGGCTGACCGCTTCCGACGACTTCCGGGCGGCGGTGGCCGCGCTCGCCGAGGCGGGCGAGGTGTTCTGCTACGGAGTGGCGGCCGCCGAGATCGCGGCGCGCCATCTCGCCCTCGCGCTGGGCAGGATCGGACGCCGCGCCCGCTTCCTCGGGGCCACCGGCTTCGCGCTGGCCGACGCGCTGCTGCCGCTCGGCCGCGGGGACGCGGCCGTCGTCTTCCAGCCCGGCCGGGCCCTGCCCGAGTTCACGGTGCTGGTCGAGCGCGCGCGGGCGGTGGGCGCCAAGGTCGTCTTCGTCACGGACGAACTGGGGGACGCCTTCGCGGACCGCGTCGAGGCCGTCATCACGGCCCCGCACACCCCCACGGGCATCACTGCCGAGTCCCTGACCGGCCTGGTCGTGGCCGACGCCCTGCTGCTCGCGCTCACCACCCTGGACGAGACCCGCGCCGTGGAGACCTCGCACCAGCTGACGGCCCTGCGCGAGCAACTGCTCTCCGAGGGCGGCGGGAAGGGGG
>NZ_JAAKZZ010001010.1 GCF_011045075.1 Streptomyces boncukensis | reverse complement strand
CCCCCGGCCACCGCCCGCACCGTCCGCACCCGCCGCACCCTCCGCACCGCCGCGAAGCTGGCAGGATGCGGGCGGGCGCGCTGGACGCCTCGGCGGTTTCTGTTATCGGCCCGCCTCCCGTGCACCTCCAGTACCAGGGGAACCGACCAGCCCCAGAACCGAGAGGAAGCGGAAAGAGCGTGAGCAGCGAATCCCAGACCGCCCTGATAGCGGCGGCGCGGGCCGGGGACCAGCGGGCGCGGGAGCGGATCGTCGCCGACCACCTGCCGCTGGTCTACAACATCGTCGGCCGGGCACTGAACGGGCACGCGGACGTGGACGACGTCGTGCAGGAGACGATGCTGCACGCCCTGCGCGGACTCGACCGGCTCCGCGAGCCGGAGCGGTTCCGCAGCTGGCTGGTGGCCATCACCATGAACCAGCTGCGGGGCTACTGGCGGCGCAGCGGCACCGAGGAGATACCCGCGGGGCGGCTGGAGGACACCCACCCGGCGGCGGCGCCCGGCGGGGACTTCGTCGACCTCGCGGTGCTCCGGCTGGGCCTCTCCGGCCAGCGGCGCGAGGTCGCGCAGGCCACCCGGTGGCTGGACGAGAGCGACCGGGCGCTGCTCTCCCTGTGGTGGCTGGAGGCCGCGGGGGAGCTGACCCGGGCCGAGGTCGCCGCCGCGCTGGAGCTGACGCCGCAGCACACGGCCGTGCGCGTACAGCGGATGAAGGCGCAGCTCGACACGGCCCGCGTCGTGGTGCGCGCCCTGGCCACCGAGCCGCGCTGCGTGCTGCTGGAGACGGCGGCCGCCGGCTGGGACGGCACGCCCTCCCCGCTCTGGCGCAAGCGGCTCGCCCGGCACACCCGGGACTGCACCGTCTGCTCCGGCGGCTCGTCGGACCTCGTGCCCGCCGAACGGCTGCTGATCGGGGCCGCTCTGGTGCCCCTCGCGTTCACCGCAGGCCCCCTCGCACCCGAGGCGGTGACCCGGGCCGCGGGCGCCGCCGCGCCGGTGCCGAACGACACCGCCGAGCACGCCGCCGAGCACGCCGCCCCGGCCCCCGGCACGTC
>NZ_JAAKZZ010000100.1 GCF_011045075.1 Streptomyces boncukensis | reverse complement strand
CCCCGAGGCCGCTCTCACGCGCCGCCGCCGGGCCGGGCTGCTGCTCACCTTCATCCTCGGCGGGCTCACCGCGCTCCCCGCGCTCTCCATGGACATGTACCTCCCGGCGCTCCCGGAGGTCAGCGGCGTCCTGCACACCCCTGCCGCGACCGCGCAGCTCACCCTCACCGCCTGTCTGCTCGGGCTCGCGGCGGGACAGCTCATCGTCGGGCCCATGAGCGACCAGTTCGGACGCCGCCGCCCGCTGCTGATCGGGATGACCGGCTACGTCATCGCCAGCGCGGCCTGCGCGCTCGCGCCCACCGTGGAGACGCTCACCGCCTTCCGGCTCCTCCAGGGCCTCGCGGGGTCCGCCGGGATCGTCATCGCCCGCGCCGTCGTCCGCGACATGTACGACGGGCTCGCGATGGCCCGCTTCTTCTCCACCCTGATGCTGATCTCCGGCGTGGCGCCCATCCTGGCGCCCGTCCTCGGCGGCCAGGTGCTCCGCTTCACCGACTGGCGCGGCGTCTTCCTCATCCTCGCCGGCATCGGCCTGCTGCTGTCGCTGGTCGTCCTGCGCTGGCTGCCGGAGACCCTCGCCCGCGAGAAGCGGCACTCGGGCGGCGTGCCCGACGCGCTGCGCACCATGCGCCGGCTGCTCACCGACCGGGTCTTCACCGGCTATCTGCTGATGGGCAGCTTCACCTTCGCCGCGCTCTTCTCGTACGTCGCGGCCTCGCCGTTCGTCGTCCAGGAGATCTACGGGGCCTCGCCGCAGACCTTCAGCCTGCTGTTCATGGCCAACTCCATCGGCCTGGTCGCCTTCGGCCAGCTGAACGGCAAGGTGCTGGTGGGGCGGGTGCCGCTGGACCGGGTGATCGCCTTCGGACTGGTCCAGATCGGGCTGGCCGCCGCCGCGCTGGTGCTGATGACCAGCGGCGCCTTCGGGAGGGTCGGGCTCGCACCGCTCGCCACCGCCCTGTTCGTGCTGATGGCCGGCATGGGGCTGGTGATGCCGAACGCCAACTCCCAGGGCCTGATGCGCACCCCGCACGCCGCCGGATCCGCCTCCGCGCTGCTGGGCACCTCGCAGTTCCTGGTCGGCGCCATCGCCTCGCCGCTCGTGGGGATCGCGGGCGAGGACACCGCGGTGCCCATGGCCCTCGTCCAGGCCGGCGCGGTCCTCATCGCGGGGGTCGCGTTCGTGGCACTGTGCCGTCCATGGCGCGCACGCGGCTGAGACACCCGCCCGCCTCCGCGTCCGCCACCGCACGGCGGCGGTTCCGGAAGCGGGCCGGGCTGGACGACGGGGAGCTGACGGCCCTCGCGGACGACGTCGACGCGCTGCCCGCCGCCGGCTGGTGCGCGGGCGCGGTCGTCGCCGCCGGGCGCGGCCCGTATCTCGCCGTCGAACACGCGACCGGTTGGGCGCTGCGCTACGCGGCGTACGACCCGGCCGCCGGGCACGGCGTCGAGCTGCCGCCCGAGGCGTGGCTGCCGATGCGCACCGACACCCTCTTCGACCTCGCCTCCGTGACGAAGGTGTTCACCGCCCTCGCCGCGCTGCAGCAGTACGAGCGGGGCGCGCTGGAGCTGGACGCGCCCGCCGCGCGGTACGCGCGCGCCGGGACCGGGGCGCCGGACCACGGGATCACGGTGCGGCAGCTGCTGACGCACACCTCCGGGCTCCGTCCCGAGCTGCCGCTGTACACGTACAACACCGCCGAGCACGCCGAGC
The DNA here is from genome assembly GCF_011045075.1 of Streptomyces boncukensis. Taxonomy (GTDB): domain Bacteria; phylum Actinomycetota; class Actinomycetes; order Streptomycetales; family Streptomycetaceae; genus Streptomyces; species Streptomyces boncukensis. The sequence continues at coordinate 16,477 of NZ_JAAKZZ010000100.1, read as the reverse complement.
TGCTGTGGGCCGAACAGCCGCTCGACGATCCGGGGCGGAGCCGCCGCTACTCCGATCTCAACCTGCTGCTGCTCCAGCTCGTCCTCACCCAGGTCGCGGGCCGCCCGCTGGACGCGCTCGTGCGGGACGGCATCACCAAGCCGCTCGGCATGGCCGCCACCCGCTTCCGCCCGCCGCGCGGCTGGCGCGCCCGGACCGCGGCGACGGAGGACCAGCGCAAGCCCTGGGCCAAGCTGAACCGGGGCCTGGTGCACGGCCGGGTGCACGACGAGAACGCGTATGCGATGGGCGGGGTGGCGGGCCACGCCGGGCTCTTCTCCACCGCCCGCGACCTCGCCGTGCTGTGCCGGACGCTGCTGGGCGGCGGCGCGTACGGCACCGCGCGGATCCTGGCGCCGTCCAGCGTGGAGCTGCTGCTGGAGCCGCCCGGTCTGGGCGTCGAGGTGGGGGCGCGCTGGTTCATGGGCGAGCTGGGCGAGCGGGCCGCCGGGCACACCGGGTTCACGGGGACGAGCATGGTGCTGGACCCGGCCACGGACACGTTCCTGGTGCTGCTGGCGAACACCGTGCACCCGGTGCGGCGCCCCGCGGACAGCGCCCCGCGCGCGCAGGCGGCGACCCGCCTGGCCCAGGCGGTCCGCGCCGCCAGAACGTGACGGGGAACAAGATCGGCGCTGCCCGCCGTTGACAGCACCATGACGACGAACACCGCTCCGCCGAACACCGTGCTGCGCTACACCGCCTTCTCCGCGACGCCCGAGGGCGGCAACCCCGCGGGGGTCGTCCTCGACGCGCGCGGCCTGACCGACGAGGACCAGCTGCGCATCGCCGCCGAGGTCGGCTACTCGGAGACGGCGTTCCTCACCCCCGGGGACACCGAGCGGACCTTCACCGTCCGCTACTTCAGCCCGGAGGCCGAGGTCGACTTCTGCGGGCACGCCACCATCGCGGCAGCGGTGGCCCTGGGAGACCGCATCGGCCCCGGTGAGCTGCTGCTCCACTCCCCCGTCGGGGAGATCCCGGTCACCGTCGAGACGGCCGCGGACGGCTCGCCGTACGCCACGCTCTCCAGCGTCGCCACCCGCAGCGAGCCCGTCGCGGAGGACGAGCTCACCGAGGCCCTCGCCGCGCTCGGCTGGGCGGCGGACGAGCTGGACCCGGCCATCCCGCCCCGGATCGCCTTCGCCGGCAACCGCCACCTCGTCGTCGCGGCGGCGACCCGCGCCCGGCTGGCGGACCTCGACTACGACTTCGAGCGGCTCAAGACCCAGATGCTGCGGCTCGGCCTGACCACGGTGCAGCTGGTGTGGCGGGAGTCCGCTTCCGTCTTCCACGTCCGCGACCCGTTCCCGGTCGGCGGCGTGGTGGAGGACCCGGCGACGGGCGCGGCGGCGGCCGCCTTCGCGGGGTACGCGCGGGAGGCGGGGCTGGTGCCGGCGGAGGCCCGGCTCACCCTGCACCAGGGCGCCGACATGGGCCGCCCCGGCGTCCTCACGGTCGAGCTGCGCCCCGACGACTCCCGCACCCACGTCTCGGGCACGGCCACCCGCATCCCCTGACCCGGGCGGGAGGGAGCGGCGCCGAGGACGCGTCCCTGTGCGACGACGCCTCGACCGCCGTCGTTGCCGGGCATGCGCACGGTGCGACCCTGACGCCGCCGTGCGCCCCCGGCACCGGGCCGCACCCCGATCATGCGGTGCCGCGCCGCTGCTCCCCGGGAGCACGACGGCATCCTGCGGTTACGCCATCGTCCCCCGCACTTCGTCGAGCGCGGGCTGCCATGCGAATCCGCGCGCATCGCCCTGCTTCGGCGGGTGCGGCTCGCCAGGCCCGAATACCACCCGGACCCCCTGCTCACGCAGCGTTTCCACCGCTCGGTTCACGGCGGGCTGCGCGCCCAGCGCCGTCGACCAGAACGGCGCCGCTACGACCGGCACCCCGATGTGCACGCCCTCGGCCGGGAGCCCCAGTGCCACGGTGTCGGTGATCCCAGCCGCCCACTTGCACGCACTCGTCGTCGTCATCGGCGCCACCAGCATGGCGTCAGCGGGCGGCAGCGCGTCGGCCTCCCACGGAAGCTTGTACTGCGAGCGCACCGGACGCCCGGTCAGTTCCTCCAGCTCCGGGAGGCGCTGCTCGTGCCAGCGCGCAGCGGACGGGGTGAGGATCAGGCACACGTCCCAGCCGTCCTGCTGGGCTTGACGAATGCCGGTGTCGATGTGCCGGGCCGCCCCGGCGGCACAGGCGATGAGGTAGAGCACGCGCATCATGCGCGTAGCCCACACCGGGCAGCGAGCTGACGCAACTCCCAGCCTGGCACCCCCGGGAGAGCGGCCCGTCTCGGCCAAGGCAGCCCGCCCTGTTCCTCGGCTCCCTTGTCGCGGGCTGGGCGGCACTCGGCCTCGGAGGGCGGCGGTCGACCGATGTGCCCACGGCTCCGCCGTCCTCTCCGGTACCGAGCGCGCTCAGCTCACGAAGGGGTCCTGAGACGTCAGCCCGTGGGAGATGCGCTCCCTCAGCGCGGGATGCACCCGGTAGTCGTCGAGCTGGGACGGGTCCACCCAGCGAACGTCCGCGGCCTCGTCGGGCTCGGGCTCGATGTCGCCACCAACCACCCTGGCCCGCAAGCAGATGTTGATCGGCTGCCGTACCTCGTCGACGCAGTCACCGTGCATGTAGACGATCACGTGGTCAGGGGTGGAGAACACCCCCACCAGGCCGATGACTTCGACGTCGAGCCCGGTCTCCTCTTTGCACTCCCGCACACCAGCCTGCCCGCGTAGGACTCGACGCAGGCATTGAAGTATGCGCCGTCGATGAGGAGAGCACTGCGACGACTCGGCCCGTCACACCCCCGCCGATGCGGTACTCGGTGTCGCGGGCCGCGAGTTGCACGCCCTCCGGGTCGCCGAGCAAGACGAGGCACATCGCTGCGCCGCGAGCAGGTGGCGACGAGTTCAGCCCCGGCGAGTGAGGCCGAATTGGCGCTCTCAGGCCAGAGAACAGGACTCGTCTTCCCGGAGGACGGCTGCTACGCGGTAGCGGGTGCGCGGGAGCGGCCCGCTCCGTGCCGCTGGGGGCGGGGCGCCCGGCGCTCATGCCCCGCGGCGCGCCCTCACGGCGTCGGTGTACAGCTCCCGCGTCAAGTCGCCATCGTCGATGCCCAGGTCGGCCAGCACCGCACGGACGTCGTCGAGGGCGGCGGAGACGCCCGCCTCGTTCTCGACGAGGGTTTCCAGCTCAAGGAATGTGCCGTCGACCTCGGGCACGCGGACGAGGGTGGCAAGCATGTCGCGGCCCTTGGCATGCAGGCCGTAGTTCCGGCATCGCTTCTCGAACGCGATCACGGGCACGTAGCCGAGGCTGCGCAGCATCGAGTGTACCGCCGTGGCGTCCTCGACGCGGGTCTCGTGCTCGGGCTTCGAGCCGGACGCTTCGTCGACCTTGGCGTCCTTGAAGGTGAGCAGCGAGCTGGTTTCGTCCGTGCCGTGGATGGTTCGCACGCGTAGCTCGGCGTCCCGCGCGTCGAGGCCGCCGTCCGGGTCGTCGTAGTAGGTGTCCTGGTACACCTCGGCGCGCCCGGTGCCGTGCGCCTCCAGCGCACGCATGACGTCTTCCGGGTTCCGCACGCGTGCCTTCAACTCGGCTTCGATCATCGCTTCCCCTTCCCGATCAGGCCGTGCGTACACCCTCCCGCGTCATGGCCTCGAACATGCGGCGAAACCCTCGATACAGCGGCCCGTGCGGCGTCTCCACCACCTTGTAGATCGCCGATTCGTGCCCCTCCCAGCCTGCGTCGAAGGCGGACACGAACAGGATCGAGTCCAGCCGCAGGAGCCGCCAGGTGGGCAGCAGCCGATACCGGTAGACGTGAACGTCGCACTCGCCGGCCAGCTCGCGCAACCGGGCCTCGGCGAGGCGCACTCCGCTCGCGAGGGATTCGGAGGATTCGCCGATCTCGGCGGCGCGCACGGCCAGTGCGGGCGCCTCGGGGTCGAGTATCAGCACCCGCACCAGCGGAGGTGGCTCGTCCTCCCGAGTGAGCGCCGAGCGCAGCAGCGAATCGTTGAGTCCGATCAGCCCGAGGCCGCGCACGGCAAGCACGTCCAATTCCTTGACCGTGGCAGCCTGGCGGCGGATCTCCTCGGCGGCGGAAGCCTGCGAGGAGTAGACGCGGACGACCTCGGGGAACGCGGCGAGGTCGAACGCCGGTCCTCCGCCGCGGACTTCGCGGGCCGCTGCCAGTCCGAGAAGATGTCGGGCGTCGTCGGGCATGGCGAGCCCTTCGGCGATGCGCTCGTACACGTCGAGGCGGGTCACCTCGCGGCGCCCGTTGATGATCTCGTTCACGCGGGCCTGAGTCAGTCCGACAGCGGTGGCTATGCGGGCCTGGCTGGCACCGCCGTACTGCTGCACGTACCGGAAGACGGCCCCGACGTCGCGGGCCCGGAGCGCTTGACGGACCTCGGCGCGCTGCCATGCCCAGTCGGGCAGCTCGACAGGGAGGAGCGCGGCGGCCATACAGTCCCCCGGTGCACGGCGGGATGGAAAGTCATCTCACGGTGAGATTACAGGGACGGTATCGAGTGTGCACCGTCTGTCACAACACCCTGGAGGCGTGACGATCCGAAACGTGCACCCGCTGAAGTGGCTTCCTTCCGGCCGGAGGGTGGTGATGCTCGCGGCTGGCGAATGGTGGGATGCCGGGTCGCTCCCCCGGAAGATCGGGGAGCAGCTTCTCGCCGCCCCCGGCGACAGCGGCGGAGCCGTCATAGAGGACGCGAGCATCGGCCGCCTGTACTGGCTCGTCGCCTCGGGGACCGGCACCCTCCGGAAGTACCCGGTCATCGCCGACGTCCAAGTCCGGGGCGTCGACGCACGGCTCGCAGTGCCGGGTCCTCGACGCGGCGGCGAGCGCATGCAGCGAACCCGCCTCCCAGGGGCAGCGGTGAGCGCCCACTTCGAGCGGGGCGCGTATGTGGTGGACGAGGTCGCTGCGCGGGAGTCGCCGCCGGTGTCCTGCTGGACGGGCCGGGTGCAGGCCCTGCTCGGCGACGGCTGGGTGCGGATCATTCTGCCGCACGCGGTCGAGGTGACCACCCGTATCCGCGACCTGCGCGCCGCCACCGACGACGAACGCGCCGTCTACGACGCCGCGGCCGCCCGGTACGCGGAGACGAGGCCGCGGCGGTGAGCCCGCGTGCCCGCCGTACCGCCGCCCGCGCGGTCGCGGCCGTGACCGCGGTGGTGCGCGCGGAGGCCGCACCGTGTCCGCGCTGCGGGATGCCGCCACGCGTCACCGCCTGGACCGAGCCGACGCCCGGGGACGCGCCCCCGGCCATCGCCGTGCGCGGCACGTACGCCTGCGCCTGCCCGCCACCTGATTCGCCTGAGCGGAGTGAACCGTGACCGAGAACCTTTCCTGTCGGCGGGGGCCGCGCGGGACGCTGGCTGCCCTCCTCGCCCACCGGGGCCCTGCCGTCCTGCGCGCGGTCTGGCAGGCGACGCCGCCCGTCGACCGGGCCGCCGTACTGGCACGCCTGGCGTGGGAGACCCGGTACGGGACGGTGCGGGGCGACGCGTACGCGCAGCGGCTGCACCGGGCCGCACGGGTCCACCAAGGCTGTGGGCCCTTCACGGTGCGGGCCCGGCCGCAGCGCGAGCGGCACGCCGAACTGCGCGCCGCCCTCGCGCTCCTGGCGGCCGACGCCCGCAGCGGGGAGGCGCGGCCGTGACGGACGGCACCGACGGGCTGGTGACTCCGGGCTGGTGCACGGTGTGCGAGCAGCGCGTACCGGACTCGATGGCCGTCGCCTACGTGGAGACCGGGTCCGGACCGGGCCGGATCGTGGAGGCGTGCGTGCGGCACGCCCGTGAGCTGGCCCGCAGCCCCGCCGCGCCCTCGTGGCTCAGGGACGACCTCGCCGCGCTCGACACCGGCAACAGCGGCACCACCGCATGATTTCCCTGTCCACCGGCGCACCCCGTCCCGTCCCGGGGCCGGGCCGGGCCGGGCCGAAAGAAGAAGAGAAGGCGGACGAGTCGGCCTGTAGGCCGGGTTCTGGACAGCTCCCCAGATGGTCATGATTCTGACCTGCAAAGAGAACCGTCCCAGACCTCACAATGAGGAGCTGAGGCGGTTCTGAGGCGGTTCCGTCAAGATTCGAAATCTTCAGGGTCATTTCCGCGCGCCCACGCCGCCAACGCGGCGAACCCGCGCCGCCCCGCCTTCGGCATGAAATGCACGTACGTCCTAAGCGTGAACGCCGGATCCGAGTGGCCGAGCCAGGCCGCGAGCTTCGTGATCGTCTCGCCGCCCGCCAACACGATACTCGCGAACGTATGCCTCAACCCGTGGAACCCGTACCCCTTCGGCACCTCCCACCGTACCCGTTTCAGGGGCCGCTTCCCCGGCCGCTCGATGACTTCCACCTGCGGGCCGTCGATGACGCCGGCCCGGTGCTGCGCGGGCTTCCACTGCTTCTCGTCGAACGTGGACCGGTTGATCGCATTCCCTCGCGACGTCGTGCAGATCAGCAGGACTGTCACCAACGGCCGGTCCTCCCACGCCACGCTCGGCCGGTCCGGGTCCACCCACGGCAGCGTCACCTCGACAGGCGGAAACTCTGCCGAATGCTCCTCGACGGCCTTGGTCAGCTCCGGAGGACACGGCCCCGTCCGGGTCTTGTTGCCCTTCGGTGGGGCAAACGCTAGGCCGCGGCTCGTTTTGACGACCTGCCGCTCGATGTGCAGGTCCTCACCGTCCAGGTCGCCCGGTGACAGGCCGAACGCCTCCCCCTGCCGGACTCCCGCCAGGGTGCCCTCGTCGACGAGCACGCGGTAGCGGCGCCCCAGCTCGGCGCGTACAGCCTGCACCTGCTCATATGGCCACGCCTTCGCCTTACCCGAAGGGGCCGTGGGCGCCTTCAGATCCTCGTCACGGAACGGGTTCGCCGGTATTCGCTTGGCCTTGTACGCGGCCTGCATGATCGAGGAGAAGTGCCGCCACGTCGTCCGTACCGTGCCGGTGTCGACGCGCCGCTCCGCCCACACCACCCACGCTTTGATCTCGTCCGGACCGATGGAGTTCAGCGGCATCCTCTCCGCGAAGGGAAGGATGTGGCCGAAGATCCGCGTGCGCATCGCGTCCTTCGTCGTGGGCGGCTGCCGCAGGGTGGGCCACCAGCGCTCGCGTACGTAGACCCCGAACAGCATCTCGCCGGCGCGCGGGTCGTAGAACGTCCCGGTTGTCCTCTCGTGCTCCGCCTTGGCCTTCCACTTCTTGGCGTCTTCGAGCTTGTCGAAGGACCGGGCGCGCACGCCGGGGATGCCTTCGACCCTGTACCGCTTGGTCTTGCTGCCGTACAGCTTGGTGCGTTCCCGCTTGCCGGTCTGGGGGTTGGGGCGCTTGTTCAGCCAGCGATCGTTGATCCAGCCAGCCATGGCCAGCCCTCCCCTTCGAGATCGCGGAGGCGGATGCGGAGCATGCGCTCGGTCACCTGCAGCTCGTGGGCGGCGAGTCTGATGTCGTCGGCCCACTGCGCGACCTCGCACAGGTCGCTGATGGCGACGAGCTTACGGGCCGCTTCGAGATCGGCGAGGCGCTCTTGCCGGACTGCGAGCTGGCCGTCTCCGCAGCCGTCGTGGGCGGCGATGACGTGCTCGACTTCGTGTGCGAGGACGCACCTTTCTTGGACGAGGCTGAGTCCGGAGGCGATCACGATCTTGCGTCGTGTGTATGACCACGCTCCCCAGGTATCGCGCAGCCACGTGCGCACGACGATGACGCCGAGCGTCTCCAGCGTCTGGTGCGGCGAATAGGACCGGCCCGGCTCGATGAGGAAGGACCCGACCACAGACATAGAACGCCCCCTATCTGTGCTTCGCGCGCTGAGGAGGCGTGGACGTTCATGTGTACAAGATGCGAGGGAAGCAACGGAAGGAAAGAAGCAGAAATGTTGCGGAACCTCTGCCGGTTTCTGCTGCCCTCTGCGCACTGCTCGTGCTCGAAGGCACGCTGACGGGACCCGCCTGCCAAGTCAGGGCAGGAAGCTCCCGGTGATACCGAGTCAGACTCTGCTGCGGGGTGAAGGGGTGTACGGCTACGCGTCGCCGAGGGCGCGCGCGATGCGCTCGGCGTCGTCCGGGGCGGGCCCAGCGCCCTCGACGTGGGGCCGGTAGGCGGCGAGCGCGTAGTCCGCTGACTGCGGGAGCGATTCAGCGAGCTGCCCGGCGAGCCGGTCGAACTCGTCGCGGAGCCGGGGGTCCGCGCCGGCCTCGACGGCGCTGCGGGAGAACGCGTAGACGGTCGGCAGCATCCCGAGAACACTCTCGCGGGTGACCTGCTGCTGTGTGGGGCGGCTTTTCTCCTGGCGTGATTCGAGGAGGTCGGCCGGGTCCTCGCCAGCGAGGATGCGGTCTGTCCAGCCGGGCCGCCAGCCGAGCGCGGCGACGATGATCTCTGTGGACGGGAACGCGTCGTCCTGCTCTGGCACGGCGCCGCGCTCGATGCTGCCGATGGTGCGGGCCGAAATGGTCTGGCCGCGCGCTCGGATGCGCTCGACGAGCTGTTGGGTGCTGAGGCCCTGCCGTCGACGATCGGTGCGGATGGCTTTGCCGAGCGTGGCGTATGCCTGGTCTCGGTCCATGTGGGGGTCCACCGCTTGGTTAGGCAACAGGAAGCAACTACAGGCAACAACTTATCAAGATCACTCCTCAGGTGGCAGAGGGGTTTGAGCCCACCACCAGCAATATTCCAATAATTGCCAACTTCTTCACGCCAAGTTCTTGCCTAGCTGCCTGTGATTTCCTAGTCTTGCCAGTATGCAAGCGCGGGGAAACGAGATCCGGCGCCAGCGCGAGGAGAGCGGCATGGGTCTGACGGCCTTCGCCGCACGGATCGACGTCTCCCCGTCATGGCTCTCCCGGATCGAGAGAGACAGAGCAAACCCGAGCCCTGACCTGCTGAGGCGCATCGCTATGGAACTGAATCGCGAGCGTCACGTCAGGGTCGCGATCGCAGAGATCACCCGACCTGACATGAGGCGTGATGAACACCTCCCGGCGGACTACTGAAGAGTCCCCCCACCTCACGGTTGCCGAGCTGGCAGCCCGTTGGCGTACCACCGAGCAGGCCATCTATCACCGACGGCACCGGCGGCAGTTGCCCCCGGCAATCTCGGGTGGCCGGAAGTTGCTTTTCCCTCTCGCCGCGATTGAGGCATTCGAGAGGGATCTGGCCGCCAGCGACCCGCAGAACCCGCTTAACGACCCGGCCGCCGCGCCGGTCGAGCGGAGGCGGGGGCGCCCCCGGGCGAAGGCCGCAACAGCCTGACCCGCCGCTAGGCGGGGCCGTCTCGCCCCGGCAGGCGGAGACGACCCCTCGCGGCACACCTCACACCAGATGAAAGGAGGGGCCACGTGTCCCCCATGATTCCATCCCAGCCCCCGGACACCGACGCTGCGGTGTTCACTCTCGCTCCCGCCGCCGGTCCGGTGCTGCCGTGGGCGGCCCGGCTCGACGCTGGCGACCTGCACGAGTTCCTCGGGGACCTCGCTGCTGCCGCCCTTCACCACTACCACTCGGACCCGAGGGTGCCGGACGCCGATGTCCTCGCCGGGGTCGAGCAGGTGCTGGCCCGCTGGCAGCGCGTCGCTGAGGGCGGTGAGTCCCGGTGAGCGCGGTGTCGCTGCGTCAGCAGCAGCCTGCGATCACCGCGCTGGCCGAGCTGGCGCGCACCTGCCCCGACCTGCCCGCCGCGTCCCTGCGGACGGACCAGTTCAAGCCCGGCGAGGTGATCGTCCAGCTCGACTCCGTCGCGGACTTCGAGGCGTGGCGTGAGGGGCTGGGGCTCGCGCCGGACGCCGTGGACCTCACGACGTACAGGACTGCCCCGGGATCCGGGCAGATGGAGCTCCGCACGACGGTGACGGGCGTGCCGGTCCACGTGTGGGTCGCGATGTCGCAGCTGCCGCTGGGGGTGGCGTCGTGATGCTGCTGGTCGAGGAGCGGGACCTGCTGGGTCTGCCGCCGGCGGACCGCGCGCAGCTGGAGATCGCCGAGGTCGATGTGCAGATGCACGCGCTGTACGGCCGTGATGAGGCCGCGTGGCTGCCTGCGCAGGTAGCGGCCTACCTGGCGGCGGTCGCCGCCGTACTCACCGACTACACCGAGGGGGGCCGCCGTGCCTGAGACGAACATGCCCGTGACGGGGCCGCACCGCGTGTATGTGCGCGCCATCCCGGCCGGGGTGGAGATCGACGTGTCCGCGTATGTGGAGGACGCGCTGCGGTACCTCGCGGCCGAGCGGCCGGAGGACCTGGCCGAGCTGATCGAGGTGACGGCGTCCGCCGCGCATCAGACCTCCTCCGGCCACGCGGACGCCTCGGCGGTGCACGAGCGGGATGCGCTGGCGCAGGACCTGTCCGAGCTGGTGGGGCCGCTGACGGTGTACGGCGCGCAGGCTGCCCAGCTCGCCGAGTGGATCGGTGCGGGCGCTCGCTCCGCGATGGGCGGTGCGGCGTGAGCACGCACGAGACCACCGACCAGACCATCCGGCGGCTGTCCGCCGAGGTGGACCGGCTGAACGCACTGGCGCACCGGCTGACGGAACGTCTCGCGGAGGCGCAGGACGCGTCCGAGGGCTGGTACCGAGCGGAGCGCGAGCGCACCGGCGGGCCGGGCTTCGACCCGCTGCGGCCCGTCGGGTGCCTGACGGAGAGCTGCTTCCCGACCCCGGCGCAGCGCGCGGCGGTCCGGCTGCTCCAGTCCGATGCCGCGAGGGGCGGTGAGCATCGTGGCTGACGACCGTGCTGGGCTTCGTGCCCGCTACATCGCCGCTCTCAAAGGGGCACACCGCACCCATCCGTGCCCGGTGCTGGGCCACACGTACTGGTCCGGCTGTGTGCACTACGACGCGAGCGGCCGTTTCGCCGGGGTGGGCTCGTGCCACACCGCACGCCGAGCGGACGCTGTGCTCGCCGTGCGCGATGAGGAGATGGAGGAGCTGCGCGCCGAGCTGGTGGCTGAGCTGGCACAGCACCAGTTCACGCTGCGCCAGCGAAATGCCCGCTCGGTGCGGCTCCTCCAGCTGCGGGACCTGGCGGTCCAGGGCGATGTCGAGGCGCTCACCACGGCGGCGCAGGACCTGGGTGCCGCGTCCGTCGCCGATCACCGCCCCGGTGACGGCGAGCAGGATCAGCTCGCCGCCGAGCTGGCGGCCCGCCCCACCCGCGCTGAGGTGCTGCGCGAGGCGGCCGATGTGATCGATGCGGACTCGTCCATCTCGGCGGCCGTGCACGCGACCGCTGCCCTGCGCCGTCTCGCTCTCGCCGACGAGGCGCAGGCAGACGCCGGGCCGACGCCGCTGCGGTGGGGTCTGGACGACATCGAGTACGGCGACGACGACAGCGTCACCGTGCTGCTGTCCGGCCCGGCCGGTGAGCCCTACGTGCTGGAGCTGTCCAGCGACCGTGCGGTGATCCTCTCCGATGACCTCGCCGGGCCCGAGGCGGGTGAGGGCGATGTGTAGCCGTCCGAGCCTGCGCTACCGGCAGGCGCTGCTGCTGGCCACGCTCCGCGCTGAGGGCGGCGCCTGGACCACGGGCCGCGTCTGGGACCTGTACCGCACCCTGCAGCTCGCGTCCCGCCGGGCGACCGCCCGCCACGACCTGGGCTACCTCGCCCGCGCCGGGCTCCTGGACCGCCACGACGGCACCGCGCGGCACTACACCCTGCCCGGAGGACACGCATGACCACGCATGTACAGCCCAAGACCGACCTCAACAAGGGGGAGCTGGCCGACGCGCTGGCCGCCGAGCTGGGCATCAGCCGGCGTCAGGCCCGGCTCGCGGTGGAGGGCGTTTTCGATCTGATCGCCCGTGCCGTCTCCGCCGGGCACACGGTCACGATCTCCAATTTCGGGTCGTGGCGGCCGGAGGAGAAGCCCGCACGGGCGGCGCGGAATCCGTTCACGGGTGAGCGGGTACAGGTGCCCGCTCGCGGGGGCATGCGGTGGCGTACGTCCCCGCGGCTGCGGGAGCACCTGCGTGACGGCACGGCGGCGACCATCCGCAAGCACCCCAAGGGCACGCTTCGCGCGGGCGGTGATGTCGCGTGAGCAGCGAGATCGTGAAGGCGCAGCCCGCCACCCCAGCGCAGCGCCCCGGCGGGGCCCTGTCTCTCGCCAGCATGACCCCGCACGACGCTTGGAAGTTTGCTGAAGCCCTGGCCGGGTCCGGGATGCTGCCCCGCCAGTACCAGAACAACCCTGCCTCCGTCCTGTGGGCGTTGGAGTACGGGCGGGCGATCGGACTGGACGTCATCACCACCACCCAGTCCGTGCACGTAATCCAGGGCCGGGCCACCGCCTCGGCCGACCTGATGGCGTCCCTGACTCGGCGAGCCGGGCACCGGATGCGGATCGTGAGCGACGACGAGCACGCCGAGGTCACGATCTACCGCGCCGATGACCCGGAGTTCCCGTTCACGGCGAAGTGGGACACCGAGAAGGCGCAGCGGGCGAAGCTCACCGGCAAGGACACCTGGAAGCAGTTCCCCGGCGCGATGCTCCGAGCGCGCGCGATCAGCGAGTGCGTACGAATGGCGTGCCCGGAGGTGTTGCACGGGTCGATCTACACCCCGGAGGAGATCGGCGCGAACGTCGATCAGGACGGGGTACCGCTGGACGCCGAAGTACAGCAGCTCCGCACAGTGCAGCCGGGCGAGCCGGACCAGGGACAGCGGCCCGCGCCCCAGCGGGTCGAGCCTGGGCGGGATTTCGTGGCTGAGGCCCGCGCTGCGTCCGACCCCGCCCAGGTGCGGCAGATCTGGAAGGACGCGCGGGAGGCCGGGCTCGGCGAGAAGCGGCTGGGCTGGATCGAGGGCATCGGCCGGAGCCTTACCGCCGGGCCCCCGCCGCCCAAACCCGACGACGCTGGCGAGGTCGTCTCCGAGGAGGAGCAGGCCGCCCGCGACGCGGAGAAGGAGCTGCGCGCCTTCGCCGACGAGCACGACCTGCCGGACATCGCGGCCGACTTCGAGTCCGCCACGGGCATGCCGCTGGATCAGGCCATCGCGCCCCAGATCCGCGGCTTCCTCGACCAACTGCGCGGCACGGCCGCTTGACACCCATCAGACCGCCCGTGCGCCGGGGATGACACGGCCCCCGCGCACGGGCCCCACACCGGGGCCGCCCCTTCCGACACCACGGCGGGTGCTGCGGGGGCGGCCCCTTCGGAGGACTCCGATGGACCTGAAGAACCTGGCGCTGCGGGAAGCGGCGCTCAAGACCCTCCTGGACGCGGTCAGCGGCCAACTCAAGGACGTCCGCGCGGAGATGCAGGATGCGCTCGATACCACGGGCGCCTCCCGGGTGGACGCGGTTCTGCCGGACGGCACGAAGGTGGCCACCGTCTCCCGCTCGGCCCCGAAGCCGTGCGCCGAAGTCGTCGACGACGACCTGTTCTTGAAGTGGGTGCGCGAGCACGCTCCCAGCGAGATCACATCCCGGGTCGTCACCGAGGTCCGGCCCGCCTACCAGGCGCAGCTCCTGGCGGAGATGACCGCCGCTGGGGTCGCCGAGGTCGCCGACCGGGAGACCGGTGTCGTGCACGAGGTGCCGGGCGTCGAGGTACGGGCGACGCGGGCGCGCGGCCACTCGGTGCGGCCTGTGGACGGCGGCGCCGATGCGATCGCGGACGCCTGGCGCGCGGGCCAGCTCGGTCACCTGGACCTTCCTCAGCTCGGCGCCGGGGGCGCGTCGTGAGCCCCGGCGAGGCGGCCGGCTGGGCGCTGGGCGCGGGTCTGGTGGCGGTGTACGCGGCGCTGGCGTGGCTGTGGCGCCGCCGACCCCGCCGCGATGACGAGCCCGCCCGCGGGCTGGATGTCGCCTCCCTCGACTGCGGCGGTCTGTGCCGCGATATGAGGCCGCACGCCATCGATGGCGCGCTGGCTCACTGCATCGTCTGCGGCGCCCTGCGCCTCGCCCCCAGCGCGCTCCGCCACGACCCCATAGAGGACCAGCCATGACCGACTACGAATACGCGACCGACCGCCTCACCGAGATCGACGCTCGCGCCGCCTCACACGCCTACGGCACCTGCCACAGCCTGACCGCCGACGGCCAGCCCACCGAGCACCAGGAGTGCGATTCCGTGGGCACGCCGAATGCCTGGCTGTGCCGCGTGTGCCACGGCGACACCTGGGTGGCCCGGTGGCCGTGCGCGCCCGCTGTGGAGCACGGCGGCGAGGTGTTCACTCCGGACCGCATCGCCGCGGCCGAGCAGCGGGATCTCCTCGACCAGCTCCACCAGTCCCGCGCGCGGATCGCCGATGCCCTCGGCTCCGTCGATGCCGCGGCGCGCGGGGACATCAGCCCGACCATGGCCCTCGTCCAGATCACGAACGCGCTCGGCGCGGGTGAAGCCGGGGGTGACCTGTGATGGCCTCGCACCGGCTCGCCTCCCGCACCACACTCCGCTGCACGCTGCAGCGCCTGGAAGCTGAGACCGAGGACCTCGCCTGTCAGCTCGTGCGCGTCACGCGCGAGCTGGACGACACCGGCGTCACGCTCACCGGTGCGTGGGAGGACCGGCGGGCGGCCGAGGAGCGTGCGCAGCAGCTCGCCGGGCGCCTCGCGCATGTCGTGGCCGAGCTGCACGCGCTGCGCGCCGAGCATGCCCGCTGCGGCGCGGTCACCGTGCCCCGGTGGGTGCGTGACACCAGCGACCCCGCCGACCAGGCCACCGCGCCGATCCCCGCAGGGGAGCGGTGGGCCGATCCCGCACGGCCGCCCGCGCCGCCGACACCGGCCGCCGGCGTGCGGGTGATCAGCCTCCAGCAGCGCGGACCCGCCACCTGAGACCGGCCTGCCCGCGCGCATGACCATTGGGGCGCGCGGGCGGGCCACCACCCCGGGAGCCACACATGACCCACACCACCACCGCCAGCCCGCGGGAGGAGACATGACCCGCGAGTACGCCCCGAGCCGCACCCCCGAGTGGATCAAGCGAGGTGACCCGCAGTGAGCACCAGGCCCCACGGCTACGCCCGCTACAAGCTCGACGGCTGCCGCTGCTACACCTGCGGCTGGGCCGTCGCCCAGTACAACGACGCCCGCGAGCACGCCCTCCGACGCGGCACCTGGCAGCCCTACGTCGACGCCGCACCCGTCCGGGCCCACGTGCGCGCCCTGCAGCAGAGCGGCCTGGGCGCCCGGCGCATCGCCGACCTCGCCCGCGTCGAGCGCAAGACTATCGTCGTACTGCTCAACGGCCGCACGGATCGCAGCACTCCGCCGCCGCAGCGGATCCGCCCGGCCACCGCGGCGGCCCTGCTGTCCGTCGAGCCGACGCTCGACGACCTCGGCGCGCACACGCCGATCGACGCCACCGGAACCCAGCGCCGCCTTCAAGCCCTCGTCGCCGCGGGCTGGCCGCAGCGACGGCTCGCCGAGCGTCTCGGCATGACCGCCCCCAACTTCGGCGCCAGCATGAAGCGGACGCGGGTGACCGTGTCCACCGTCCGCGCTGTCAACACGCTGTATGACGACCTGTGGCGGGTTGACCCGCGCGAGCACGGCGTGACCGGCCAGGCGTACAGCCGCGCCCGCAATACCGCCTACCGGAACTGCTGGGCGCCCGTCGGCGCGTGGGACGACGACACCATCGACGACCCGACCGCCACCGCGGACTGGACCGGACGGTGCGGCACCCCGCAAGGCGTCGGCGCCCACCGCCGCGCCGGCATCCCCGTGTGCCAGCCCTGCCGCGACGCCCGCAGCACCTCCAGGACGGCGGTGACGGCATGACCTCCCGCCACGCACCCGACACCCTGCCCCCGCCCCGCCGGCGGCTCCGGCAGGCCGCCTGCGCCGCCGAGGGCATCGACCCGGACGTGATGTTCCCGCCGCGCTCGAACGCGGCCCTCGTCGCCGAGGCGCGGGCGGTGTGCGCCTCCTGCCCTGTGCGCCCCGCGTGCCTGGCCTGGGCCCTGGACCACCCGCGGGACGCCGCCTACGGCGTGTGGGGCGGGCTGACCGAGGCCGAACGCGCCGCCGTCCTCCGCCGCCGGCAGCCGCGCGACCCGGACCACCCCCGGCCGCCCCGCACGGGCGGGCGGCCCCGCGCCGCGTGCGGCACGCCTGCGGCCTACGACCGGCACGTGCGTCACCACGAGCGCATCGACGACGCCTGCCGGGAGGCCAAACGCCGACACGACGCCGCCTACCGGGCCCGCACCACGGCGGGCGCGTCGTGACCGGCCCGATCACCCACACCGACGAGGAGGGCCCCCGATGGACCGCTGCGAGGACTGCAACTGCACGAGGTGCCGGGACTGTGGCACGCACTACTGCTGCGAACCGTGCCCCTGCGGACGCGGCCACGGCTGCACGTGCGAGTGCGACGTGCACGACCGGCGGCTGACGTACGCCGACTGAGCCCGCGGGGCCGCTTTCCCGGCGGCCCCGCCTCCACC
>NZ_JAAKZZ010001009.1 GCF_011045075.1 Streptomyces boncukensis | reverse complement strand
CCGTGCCACCACCCGGGAGGGGTCGCCGTCCCCGGGCAGCGCGCACACCCGCAGGAAGTACTGCGACAGCGGCCCGATCGCCAGCGCGTACACCACGGTCCCCACGCCGGCCGAGCCGCCCAGCAGGATCCCGCTCAGCAGCACCAGCACTTCGATGCCCGTCCGCACCAGCCGGATCGAGCGGCCGGTTGCCGCGTGCAGGCCCGTCATCAGGCCGTCCCGCGGTCCGGGGCCGAACCGGGCCGCGATGTACAGCCCCGTGGCCAGCCCGTTGAGCACCACCGCGGCCGCCATCAGCGCAACCCGCGCCGCCGGCGGGTCCAGGCGCGGCACCAGCCACAGGGCGCCGTCCATCGACAGGCCGACCAGCACCACGTTGGACACCGTGCCCAGACCCGGGCGCTGCCGCAGCGGCCACCACAGCAGCAGCACCAGCGCGCCCACGGCGATCGAGACCGTGCCGATCGACAGGCCCGAGTGCCGCGCCACCCCCTGGTGGAAGACGTCCCAGGGGTCGAGCCCCAGCCCGGCGCGCACCATCAGTCCCGCGCTCGCCCCGTACAGCACCAGACCCCCGTACAGCTGCACCAGGCGACGGACCAGCAGGCCCCTGGATCCCCTCGTTCCGGACAAAGCGCCACCCTTTCGCGTGCCACCCAACAGATTCATGGCACCCTGTGACCCAGAAGCAGGCCACTTCCACGGCCAATTCCGGAAAGGTGGACTGATCAGCATGGCGCAGTGGAACTCCGCCGTGGGCGCCCCCCAGCTCGCCCGGCTCCTCGCCTCCCAGCAGCGCGCCGCCGGAGCGCGCCGCGTCCCCGCGTACCGCTCCCTCGCCGACGGCCTGCGCCTTCTCGTCGTGGAGGGCCGGATCCCCGTCGCCACCCGGCTGCCCGCCGAGCGCGAGCTCGCCGCGGCCCTCTCCGTCAGCCGCACCACCGTCGCCGGGGCCTTCGAGGCGCTGCGCGGCGACGGCTTCCTGGAGTCCCGCCGCGGCTCAGGAAGCTGGACCGCCGTGCCCGCAGGACACCCGCTGCCCACCCGCGGCCTCGACC
>NZ_JAAKZZ010001008.1 GCF_011045075.1 Streptomyces boncukensis | reverse complement strand
TGTATTGCCCTGTGAGGTTGGGGACGCGGCTGGCGGGTGGTTTGCCTGCGAGCGCGGTGTGTCCGCGGTGGTGATTGTAGGAGTGCAGCCAGCGGGGGAACGCGTCGCGTCGTTCCTGCTCTGAGCGGTAGGGCTTTGCGTATGCCCATTCATCGAGCAGGGTGCGGTTGAGTCGTTCGACCTTGCCGTTGGTCTGCGGCCGGTAGGGCCGGGTTCGCTTGTGGGCGATCCCGGCTGCCGCCAGGGCGTCACGCCAGGTGCGGGAGCGGTAGCAGGCCCCGTTGTCGGTCAGGACGCGTTCAACGCGGATCCCGGCCTGGGTGAAGAACGCGTGGGCCCGCTGCCAGAAGGCGGTTGCGGTCTCCTTCTTCTCGTCTGCGTGGATCTCGCTGTAGGCCAGGCGGGAGTGGTCGTCGACAGCGGTGTGGATGTAGCTGTAGCCGGCCTGGGAGCGTGTCTTGCGGCCCGCCCGGCGGCCCAGGGCCTTGTGGCCGCCGCCGTGGGGGATGTTGCCGAGTTTCTTGATGTCGACGTGGACCAGCTCGCCCGGCCTGTGGCGTTCGTAGCGGCGTATGACGCGGCCGGTGGCACGGTCCAGGTGGGTCAGGCGGGCCAGACCGTAGCGGGTCAGCACGCGGTGCACGGTCGAGGGCACCAGGTCCAGCAGGTGCGCGATGCGGGCCGGTCCCCACCGGCGCAGCACACGAACCTTGAGGATCCGCCGTTCGGTGCGGGTCGGCATCCGGCGCGGGCTGGTCGCCGGGCGGCTGGAGCGGTCGGCCATGCCCGCCTCGCCGAGTTCGCGGTAGCGGTCGGCCCACCGCTGGGCCGTGGTCGGGGAGACCTGGAAACGCTCGGCTGCCCGGCGCAGGGGCCAGCCGTCCTCGACGACGCATCGGGCCAGACGCAGGCGGCCGGTCTCGGTCAGGGGTGCATTACGGTGGGGCACGAGGGCCTTTCTGGTCGGTGCAGACATCACAATCCACACCGAACCCGGAAGGCCCTCACCCATTCAAGATCCCTCAACCGAGACCTGCCTCACCGTCCACAACCTCCCGAGACAGAACACC
>NZ_JAAKZZ010001007.1 GCF_011045075.1 Streptomyces boncukensis | reverse complement strand
GCCCTCGGCCGTCCCGCGCCGGGCGGACCGGCGAACGCCTGCGCGATCCCCAGCCACCGCTCCGCCTCCGCGCCCTCGGCGCGCACCTCGGCGTCGTCCCGGTGCACCCGCTGGGTGACCAGGCGGCAGAAGTCGACGGCGTCCCCCGTCACCCGCTGGGCCGCGTCCTCGGGCCCGAACGCCCACACCCGGCCGCCGGGCGCCGTCACCTCGACCCGGACCGGCTCGGCGGGCGGCTCCAGGCCGTGCGCCGCGTACGCGGAGTCGCGGGCCCGGGTGCCGAGGCGGACCACATGCGCCAGCCGGTCGGTCACGGGGTGCGGCTCGCCCAGCGCGGCGGCGACATCCTCGCCGTGCGCCCACATCTCCATGATCCGGGCGCCGGCCATGCCCGCCACGCTCATCGGCTTGACGTACCACGGCATCCGCGCCCCCTCCGGCTGCGCGGCGAGCGCGCGCCCGAGCGCCTCCCGGGAGGCGCGCCAGCGCTCCAGCAGCTCGCCGGACGGCTGCCGCGCGCCGTCCGCCGCGCCCTGGTCGACGGAGTCCAGCAGCGCGCCGCCGGGCCCCGCGGCGTTCAGCATCCGCCGGGTCTCCCGGCGGAACGCGTCCGGGTCCGTCGCCGCGCGCACCGACTGCTCGTCGGTCCAGGCGAGATGGGCGATCTGGTGCGCGACGCTCCAGCCGGGCGAGGGCGTCGGCAGCGCCCACCGCGCGGGGTCGAGCCCGGCGCCGCGCAGCAGCAGCCGCTCCAGCTCCGCGCCCTCGGCCCGCATGTCGTCGAGTACGGCCCCGGTCGTCATCTCCCACCGCCCTCTCAGCGCCCGCTCAACTCTCAACTCGGCCTGTGGGCACCGAGGGTGGCAGCGCCCCGAAAAACAATCAAGCACGCCTGCATGATTTTTGGGCCCGGGATATGCCCGAGGCTGAATCGCCCCCTGCCCTCACAACCGCTCGCTTGGGTATTCAGGTACAGACCAACACACGGCCAAGACCGGCTGAAGCGAGCCGTAACACCCGAGGAGGCAGACAGCCGTGGCAGCCCCCACCCACGCGCCCACTCCCACACCGCCCACTCCCACAC
>NZ_JAAKZZ010001006.1 GCF_011045075.1 Streptomyces boncukensis | reverse complement strand
CCCTCACCCGGCGGCTGTTCGCCGGCGGGGCCGCCGCCGCGCTCGGCGGCGCCGCGCTCAGTACCGCGGCCTCGTCCCCCGCGCACGCCGCCCCGCGCGCCGCCGGCTCCGTACGCCGGGCCGGCCGCGGCGGCGAGGTGCGCCGGATCACGATGTACGCCGAGAAGCTGCCCGACGGACAGATGGGATACGGACTGGAGAAGGGCAAGGCGTCCATCCCCGGGCCGCTGATCGAGCTCATCGAGGGCGACACCCTGCACATCGACTTCGAGAACACCATGGACGTCGCCGCCAGCCTGCATCCGCACGGCGTCGACTACGACATCAACAGCGACGGCACCAGGATGAACAACAGCCATGTGGAGCCGGGGGAGACCCGCACCTACACCTGGCGCACCCACCGCCCCGGCCGCCGCGAGGACGGCACCTGGCGCCCCGGCACCGCGGGCTACTGGCATTACCACGACCATGTCGTCGGCACCGACCACGGCACCAACGGCATCCGCAACGGGCTCTACGGGCCTTTGATCGTGCGCCGCGAGGGCGACGTGCTGCCCGACCCCGACCGGCAGTTCACCATCGTCTTCAACGACATGACCACCAACAACCGCAAGACGGGGCCCGACTTCAAGGCGACTGTCGGCGACCGCGTCGAGGTCATCATGATCACGCATGGCGAGCACTACCACACGTTCCATATGCACGGGCATCGCTGGGCCGACAATCGCACCGGACTCCTGGAGGGCCCCGACGACCCCAGCCCCGTCATCGACAACAAGATCACCGGCCCGGCCGACTCCTTCGGCTTCCAGTTCCTCGCGGGGGAGGGGGTCGGCGCGGGGATGTGGATGTACCACTGCCATGTGCAGAGCCACTCCGACATGGGCATGGCCGGCCACTTTATGATCGCCAAGCCGGACGGCACCATTCCGGGCCACTGACCCCTGCCCAGCAGGATCCGCAGGACACGGTCTAGTGTCCTGAGTCGGAGATTCGTCGTTGGTCTGGTGTGAGTCGTCCTGGACCGAAGATCCCGCCTGTTGTGCTGACTGATGCTGAGCGGGAGATGTTGCAATCATGGGTGCGTCGTCGTTCGAGT
>NZ_JAAKZZ010001005.1 GCF_011045075.1 Streptomyces boncukensis | reverse complement strand
GGCCACGGGGCCATCGGCTCGCGGAACGGACGGGAGGGGTCCAGGGGCAGGCCCGGCCCGCTGCCCCCGGCGCGCGGCAGCAGGGGAGCGAGCGCCGCGTACACCTCGTACGCGGCGGCGGGGCGGGCGGCGGGCTCCTTGTGCAGCAGCCGCCGCACCAGTTCGGCCAGCGGCGCCGGCGCCTCGGGGCGCAGCCGCCCCACGGGGGCGGGCAGTTCGTGCAGCTTCTTGTAGAGCAGCCCGGTCGCCTCCGGGGCCTCGAACGGAGGCCGGCCCGTGAGCAGTTCGTACAGCAGCACGCCGAGCGCGTACAGGTCGGCCGGCGGACCGACCACCGAACCGCCCATCGCCTGCTCGGGCGCCATGTAGACGGGGGTGCCCACCAGAGCGCCGGTGCGGGTCAGCCGGGTGGTGTCGAGGGAGGTGACGGCGGCGATCCCCAGGTCGAGGATGACGACCCGGCCGTCCGGGCACACGATGACGTTGCCGGGCTTGAGGTCGCGGTGCACGACACCCACCGCGTGCACCGCGGCCAGCCCCGAACACAGCTGGGCGGCCACCGCCACGGCCCACGGCACCGGATACGGGGCGTTCTCGGCGAGGTGGTCGCTCAGGTCGCTGCCGTCGAGCCGCTGCATGACGAGAAAGAGCTCCTCGCCGTCCCGGCCCGCGTCGTAGACGGTGACCAGCGCCGGATGGTCGAGCCGGGCTGTCACCCGGCACTCGCGCTCGAAGCGGTCGCGCAGCTCCTCGGGATCGGCGCTCCCGGAGAGCGAGGCCATGCGCCCCGAGTGGGTCAGCTTGACGGCTACCGGGCGGCCGCCGAGACCGGTGTCCTGGGCGCCCCAGACCTGGCCCATGGCGCCCTTGCCGAGCGGTTCGGTCAGCTCGTACCGGCCCGCGATCAGCCGTCCGATCACTGGTCACCCCGTTTGCGCAGCAGCTCGTCCAGCGCGTCCAGCTCCGAGGCGACCTGCCGCATCCGCGGCGACGCATCGGCCGGCGGCTGGTGGCCCGAAGCCGGCGGCGGGGCCGGTGCGTACGGGGCGGCGGGCGGGTACGGCGCGGCCGTCGGGAACGGCGCCGCGGCGCCCGGCACCGCCTGCGGCGGAGCCGGGGCC
>NZ_JAAKZZ010001004.1 GCF_011045075.1 Streptomyces boncukensis | reverse complement strand
CTAGTGTCCTGAGTCGGAGATTCGTCGGCAGTAGGTTGCGACCTTTTCGAGGATCTCGTCGGCGGTCTTTGTCCAGATGAAGGGCCGGGGGTTGGTGTTCCAGTCGGCGAGCCAGGTGCGGATGTCGTGTTCGAGTGCCTGGACGGAGCGGTGGACGCCGCGCCGGATCTTCTTGGTGGTGAGTTCGGCGAACCACCGCTCTACAAGGTTCAGCCAGGATGCCCCTGTCGGTGTGAAGTGCAGGTGGAACCGCGGATGGGCGGCCAGCCACTTCTTGATGACCGGCACCTTGTGCGTGACGTAGTTGTCCAGGATCAGATGGACGTCGAGCTCACGAGGCACCTCACGGTCGAGCTTGATCAGGAACTTCTTGAACTCCGTGGCACGGTGCCGACGGTGCAGTGAGCCGATCACCTTGCCGGTTGCCGTGTCCAGGGCGGCGAAGAGGGTGGTGGTGCCCGCACGCACGTAGTCGTGACTGCGGCGTTCGGCCGCCCCAGGCATCATCGGCAGCACCGGCTGGGACCGGTCCAGGGCCTGGATCTGCGACTTCTCATCCACACACAACACCAGCGCACGCTCCGGCGGATCGAGATACAGGCCGACCACGTCGCGGACCTTGTCCACGAACAACGGGTCCTTGGACAGTTTGAAGGTCTCGGCCCGGTGCGGCTGCAGGCCGAAGGCCCGCCAGATCCGGGAGATCGCCGACTGCGACATACCCGTCGCCGCTGCCATCGACCTCGTCGACCAGTGGGTGGCGTTCTTTGGTGTCTCTTCGAGTGTCTTAACGATCACCCGCTCCACGTCCGCGTCGGTGATCTTCCGTGGGACACCCGGCCGCGGCTCGTCGCACAGACCGTCCAGCCGGCGCTCAAGGAAGCGTCGACGCCAGGTACGGACCGTGTCCGTCGTGACCCGCAGCCGCCGGGCGACCTCCGCGGTCGCATGACCCTCTGCGCACTCCAGCACGATCCGCGACCGCAACGCCAACGACTGGGCACTCGAACGACGACGCACCCATGATTGCAACATCTCCCGCTCAGCATCAGTCAGCACAACAGGCGGGATCTTCGGTCCAGGACGACTCACACCAGACCAACGACGAATCTCCGACTCAGGACACTAG
>NZ_JAAKZZ010001003.1 GCF_011045075.1 Streptomyces boncukensis | reverse complement strand
CCCGGCAACCCCTCCGCCCGCCGCCGGGCCGCCAGACCGTCCAGGAACGCATTCGCCGCCGCATAGTTCGCCTGCCCCGGAGTACCGAACGTCGCCGAAGCCGAGGAATAGAGCACGAACATGCCCAGATCCGCATCCCGGGTGAGTTCGTCCAGGTGGGCGGCGGCCCTCGCTTTCGCCCGCAGCACCGTGCCCAGACGCTCCTCGGTCAGAGCCGTGAACACCCCGTCGTCCAGCACCCCGGCGGCGTGCACCACACCCGTCAGCGGTGCGTGGTCGGGGATGTCCGCAAGGACGGCGGCCAGGGCGTCGCGGTCGGCCGCGTCGCAGGCCACGATCCGTACGTCGGTGGCGCCCAGCTCTGCCAGTTCGGCGGCCAGGTCCGCGGCGCCGGGCGCGTCCGGGCCCTGGCGGGAGAGCAGCAGCAGATGCCGGATCCCGTGTTCGGCCGCCAGGTGCCGGGCCAGCAGGCCACCCAGGGTTCCGGTGCCACCGGTGATCAGCACCGTGCCGTCCCGGTCCAACGGCGCAGCCTGCGCCGCGCTTGCGGTCCGCGCCAGCCGGGGCACCAGGACCTGCTCACCGCGGATAGCTATCTGCGGCTCATCCACGCTGGCCAGCAGCCCCAGATCCACCTCATCGCCCGCGGTGGCAGGGTCCGCGTCCACCAGGACGATCCGGTCCGGATGCTCCGACTGCACCGACCGCACCAGACCCCACACCGCCGAGCTCACCGCGTCCACAACGTCGCCAGGACGAGTGGGCATGGCGCCTCGCGTCACCACTGCCAGGCGTGCAGCGGAGGAGCCTTCCGTCTCCAGCCACTCCTGCACCCCCCGCAGAACCTCACCGACCACCCGCTCCACCGGCCCATCCCCGGCCACCAGTGTGGAGAAGTCCCCGGGCCCGGCCGGAGCGGCTGGGGGCAGAGCCCTCCACTCGACCGCGAACAGCGCATCCTCGCCCGTCCCGGCCGAGGACAGCTGATCCTCCGCCACCGCCCGCGAGACCAGGGGCCCCAACGCCAGCACAGGCCGTCCGGCACCATCCGTCGCCCGCATACTCACGCCCTCGCCGTCCGCACGCACCACCACCCGCAGCACCCTCGCCCCCACCGCGAACAACTCCAC
>NZ_JAAKZZ010001002.1 GCF_011045075.1 Streptomyces boncukensis | reverse complement strand
GCGGTTGAGCCGGTCGACGTGTCCGCATTCCGCGCACTCCCGGGAGGAGTAGGCGGGGTTGACGAACACGAGCGGGACACCGACCCGCCGCGCCTTGTAGACGATGAAGTCTCCGAGCTGGGCGAAGGCCCAGGAGTGGAGCGCGACCCGTTGGGGCCTTCGGAGCCGTACCCTCTGCCGGATTCCCTTGAGTTCTTCCAGGGCGATCCCGGACGAGGTGCGTTCAGCCTCGGTCACGATCGTCTTGGCGATGATGTGGTTCGTGTTCTTCACGTGCCGCGCCTCGCGGCGGGAGCGCTCCTTGAGCCGCCGCTTGGCGGACTTGGTGCGCTTCTTCTGGAGCTTGGCCCGCAGGGCAAGCTGCCGCTTGCGGTAGCGGTTGAGACCCCGTCCGGCGGCCTGGTAGCCGGTGGACGTGGTGGCGATGTTGACGATGCCGAGATCCACGCCGATGAAGCCGTCCGGCTCGTACGTCTCGGCCTCGGGGACCTCGCAGGTGGCGATCAGGTAGAAGACGCCGTCCCGCTCGATCAGGTCGGCTTCGCCCTTGCGGTACTCACGGAGTGTCTTGAGTGCGTCGGCGGAGCAGACGAAGCGGACGTTCTTGAGGCGCCCGGCCGTGGTCCAGATGGATACGGTCTGTGCGTCGTACTGCCAGCTCAAACACCGGTCGTCGTACGGCTGCGCCGCCTCGGGCCGGAAGGCGACCGGCTTGGACTCGGCCCTGATGCGACGCTTGGAGCCCGGCTTGCCGAGGTTCCCGGCACGCAGGTTGGCGCGCAGTGCGGTGTACGCGTCGCGCACCTTCTTGATGACGTGCTGCGCGGCCTGCGCCCCGAGCCCCTCGGCTTTGAGGCGAGCGTAGGTGTGCTTGCGCAACTCGTACTCACGCGGGACATCGCCCGCGAACGCCACCTCAGAGACCCAGTTCGCCAGACCGTTGACCGTACGCAGGGTCGCCGACAGCGCGGCGGCCTGCTCGGCCTCCGGCATCAGCTTCACCTGCGTCACGATCTTCACACGGTGAACCTAGCAAGGAGCACTGACAACAGGCTCGGATCCGTGCTGCCGTGCACGTCAGAGCATTCCAGAGGAGCGATTCCTCCTGGGCGTGAACGCCCGGGGTTCCTC
>NZ_JAAKZZ010001001.1 GCF_011045075.1 Streptomyces boncukensis | reverse complement strand
AGGCGTTCGCCGCCGCGTAGTTGGCCTGTCCCGGGGTGCCGAACGTCGCCGAGGCGGAGGAGTAGAGCACGAACAGGTCCAGGTCCGCGCCGCGGGTCAGTTCGTCCAGGTTCGCCGCGGCGGTGGCCTTCGCCCGCAGCACGGTGTTGAGGCGTTCCTGGGTCAAGGCGGTGAACACCCCGTCGTCCAGGACTCCGGCGGCATGCACCACGCCGGTCAGGGGCGCGTTCCGGGGGATGTCCGCGAGAACGGTGGCCAGGGCGTCGCGGTCGGCCGCGTCACAGGCCACGATCCGCACATCGACAGCCCCCAGCGAGGAGAGTTCGGCGGCCAGGTCCGCGGCGCCGGGCGCGTCCGGGCCCTGCCGGGAGAGCAGCAGCAGACGCCGGATGCCGTGCCCGACCACCAGATGCCGGGCCAGCAGACCACCCAGCGTCCCCGTACCACCAGTGATCAACACCGTGCCGTCCCGATCCACCGGCACGGACCGCGTCGCGCTTGCGATCCGCGCCAGCCGGGGCACCAGAACCTGCCCCTCCCGGACAGCCACCTGCGGCTCATCCACACCCGCCAGCAGCCCCAGATCCACCTCATCGCCCACCGCGGTGGTGGGGTCGGTGTCCACCAGCACGATCCGGTCGGGATGCTCGGACTGCGCCGAACGCACCAACCCCCACACCGCCGCACCCACCGGGTCCACGCTGTCGCCAGGACCCGCGAGTACGGCACCGCGTGTCACTACGGCCAGGCGGGCGGCGGGGGTCTCCTCCGCCTCCAGCCATTCCTGTACGCCCCGCAGGACCTCACCCGTCACCTGCTCCACCGGCCCGCCCCCGACCAGCAGGGTGGAGAAGTCCTCCGGCGCGGACGGATCGGCCGGGGGCAGGGTCTTCCATTCGATGGTGAAGAGGGCGTCATCGTCGGGTGTCCCGGCCGGGGAGAGCTGATCGGCCGCCACCTCCCGCGAGACCAGGGATGCCACCGCCAGCACCGGCCGCCCGGCACCGTCCGCGGCCTGCACCCTGACGCCGTCACCCTGAGCGTGCACTGCCACCCGCAACGCCTGTGCGCCGACCGCGAACAACTCCACACCCGACCACACGAACGGCAACCGCGGACCCCCACCCCTGTCTCTCTA
>NZ_JAAKZZ010001000.1 GCF_011045075.1 Streptomyces boncukensis | reverse complement strand
GGGGGCGCGGTGGGTGGGGACGAGGTGCGCCAGCTCCGGCAGCCGCTCGCGGACGGCGCTCAGCCGCTCGTACAGGCCGGGCGGCGCCACGGCGGCCCGCGCCGCGCTGATGCCCAGCACATGGGCGAGCCCGTCCTCCCGCAGCAGCGGGTTGACGAGGGCCGGGACGCCGCCGGACCGCAGGATGCCGAAGAACGCGGGGGCGAAGTGCGCGTCGAGGTCGGTGGTCAGCGCCACCACCCCCGGCGGGGCGCCGTGCAGCGCCCGCAGCCGGGCCGCGTACCGGTCGGACAGCTCGTCCAGCTCGGCGTAGCTCAGCGCTCCGTCGGCCCAGCGCACCGCGGTGCGGCCGGGGGCGGTCGCCGCGGCCCGGCGCAGCAGGCCGTCGACCCGCTCGACGCCGAGCAGATCCGCCAGCGCGCTGAGCGGGGGCCCGGTCGCCACCCCCTCCCGCACGGGAGGCGCCGGCGCCGTCACGAGCGGGCGAGGTCGTCGCGGTGGACCCGGCGCCGGCGTACGAGCAGCTCCCCGCCCTCGCGCACCAGCTCGTCCTCGCAGGAGCAGCTCAGCTCCAGCTCGGCCTTGCCGCCCTGGGGCGTGGCGATGACCTGCGCGTACGACCGGGCCGTCAGCGTGCCGTCGGGGCCGGCGGAGACCTCGACCATGCCGAGCCAGTGGCGGCGCTGCACACCCTGCTCCGCCAGCTTGGCGGCTGCCTCGGCCGCGCCCTGCCGGATGGCCTCCCGGCCCCGCTGCGGCCGGGGGTGGGCGTTGGCGCTGAACTCTCCGTCCTCGGTGAACGTCGCGGCCCACTCGGCGACGTTCCCCTCGTCGAGGCTGCGCATCTGCCGTGCGTAGAAGCGCAGGACTTCCTGGTGCAGCGCACCGTGCGGTGCGCCGAGCTCGTCAGGTGCCGACAGCGGCATGACAGGCCCCCTCTGTTGGTGGCGATGGCGGTGGCGTGGTGTTCCGCCGAAGCTGGCACCGGCCCGTCGAGATCCGCTGGAGGACTCCTCACGGCCCCGTCCAGGGGGCCCGAACGGCTTGAAGCGTCCTCGGCCGCCTCTTGAACCGGGTCGGGGAAGCTGCCGGTCACCCCGACGAGGAGGACGAGATGACCACAGCGCACGCCCCGAACC